>JBBRUV010000019.1:0-24803 GCA_038247465.1 Cytophagales bacterium | reverse complement strand
TGGAGCATGACGAGTCGCGGGCGAGTTTTGAATTGCCCGCATCCATGCAAAAACTGTATGGCAACAAATGGCTCGGCGATAAAACCGGGCAGGGATACTACAAAAAGATAAAAGACGAAACCGGCCAAACCGTTATTCTGGCCCTCGACCTGAATACGTTTGAGTACAAACCGTCGCAAAAAGTAAAGTTTCAGACGCTCGAAGCCACCAAAGCTATCGAAAGCCTTCCGAAACGATTTTCGGTGCTGTTAGCGGGCAAAGACAAAGCGGGTGAGTTTTACCGCAAAACCTTCGCCGACGGGTTCCGCTACGCCACCAACCGGATTCCAGAAGTAGCCGACGAACTCTACAAAATAGATCAGGCTATCAAGGCGGGCTTCGGCTGGGAAATCGGCTTGTTTGAAACCTGGGACGCGATTGGCCTGCAAGCCGGTATCGGACTCATTGAAAATCAAGGCCAAAAAGCCGCCGATTGGGTTTATGAAATGCGCGATTCGGGAGCCGCATCGTTCTACAAAAACGAGAATGGCAAGCAGTTCTATTACGACATTCCGACCAAATCGTACCACGTCATTCCCGGAACAGAGTCGTTTATTATTCTCGAAAACAAGAGCGATAACGTTATCTGGAAAAACGCTGGTGCGCGGATTTATGACCTTGGCGACGGGATTCTGAACCTCGAATTTCGCTCGAAGATGAACACCTTCGGGGCCGAAGTAATTGAAAGTGTGCAAAAAGCCATCGCGCTGGCCGAAAAAGATTTCCGGGGCTTGGTGATCGGTAACGATTCGACGGAAGCGTTTTCTGCCGGGGCCAATCTGGCTACGCTCTTCATGTTTGCCATCGAGCAGGAGTTTGACGAGGTAAATATGATGATTGCCCAATTTCAGCAAACCATGATGCGGGTGCGGTATTCGTCAATCCCGGTTGTGACGGCGGTTCATTCGCTGGCCCTGGGTGGCGGTTGCGAGATTAACCTCCACGCCGACGCGGTGGTGGCACACGGCGAAACCTACATGGGGCTGGTAGAGGTGGGTGTGGGCGTGATTCCGGCGGGGGGCGGCACCAAAGAAATGGCCGCCCGTTGTTCTGACCTCTACCAATCTGGCGACCCCGAACTGAACATCCTGCAATCGGCCTATATGAACATCGCTACGGCGAAAGTTTCGACCTCGGCGCAGGAGGCCCGCGAGATGAACTACCTGTTGCCATCGGCCCAGATTGTATTGAACCGCAGCCGCCTGATTGCCGAAGCCAAACAACGCGCCCTCGAACTGGCCGACAATGGCTACGTGCAACCCAAGCAACGGACGGATATCAAGGTACAGGGCAAAACGGGCATTGCGCTGTTCAAGGCGGGCATTGCGGCCATGCGAATGGGCAAATACATCTCGGCCCATGACCTGAAAATTGCCGATAAACTCGCTTATGTCATCTGCGGGGGTGACCTCAGCAGCCCTCAAACCGTAACTGAGCAATATTTGCTTGATTTAGAGCGCGAAGCGTTTTTGTCATTATCAGGCGAAAAAAAGACCCTCGAACGGATTCAGAGCCTGTTGCAGGGTGGTAAGCCGTTGCGGAATTAGTAACGCGTAACGTTGGATTCTACTGTTTTTTCGTAGAAAAAGCCGCCAAACACATGGCGGCTTTTTCTATGTCAATACTTACCAATAAGTGAAGCGACTTGCATCTCAAGGCCAAAAACCAGAGAAGATAGTTGGGAAAGCTAACCCCCAAGCGTTGCCAACTCCCCCACCGGCACGGCTACACTGTTTTCCGTTTTTCCACTGGTTTTCAGCACGATACGAAATGTAGTGCCTTTGCCCACGACGGATTCTTTCACGAATAATTTGCCACCGTGATATTCTTCGACAATACGTTTTGCCAGCGTTAGGCCCAGTCCCCATCCCCGTTTTTTGGTACTGAAACCAGGCATAAACACTCGTTGTAAGTTGCCTTTGGCGATGCCTTTTCCGGTGTCGGTGATGTCGATTGCGAGTTCGGCGTTGGGCAGGGGAAGCAGTTTAAGGCGTAATTCACCGATGCCACCCATAGCATCAACGGCGTTTTTGCAGACATTTTCAATCACCCACTCAAACAACAAACGGTTAATATGAACGACTTCCAAAGCGGGCGGCAACTGATTATCAAGGCTCATTTTGACCTTCGTTGAAATCCGTTTTGCCAGATAACCCGTGAACTGCTGCACAACGTCGGTCAGATTTTCGTTGCGCAGGGTTGGCACCGAGCCGATACTCGAAAAGCGGGCCGTAATGGTTTCTAAGCGATGCACGTCTTTCTCGATTTCGTCGGTGATTTCGGGGTCATACTGTTCGGGATCGGCCCGGAAATACTCGACCCAGGCCATCAGTGAGGACAGTGGCGTACCGAGTTGGTGAGCGGTTTCTTTTGCCAGGCCAACCCAAACGCGGTTTTGCTCGGCCCGGCGCGACGAACTGAACGACAGGTACGCCAGAAAACCCAGCACGGCCATAATAGCAAGCTGGGCGTAGGGCAAGTAACTCAATTGACGCAACAGCGTGGAGTGGCCAAAATAAATCAGACCAAACTCCCCGTCGAGCAGGTCAACTTTCAGGGGCAGATGTTCTTTCCGCATTTCCAGGATTTCGCGTTTCAAAAACTGGCGTTTTTCTTCGGGTGTCAGGTTTGGGGCAAGCGTTACGTTCTGATTGTCGGCAGGTTCGTTATGCTGGTCAACATAAATGACAGGAATGGTGCTGTTTTGATTGATTTGCAAAATTTCTGTCACGACAAAATTCTGATCGGCATCAGGTGATTGCTGGAGGGCGTACTGCACCGCTTTTCCGTATAGCTGCACGTATTTTTCTTCCCGTTTTTCAAGTTTTTCGATAATCCGGTTCGTGTATAATAACGACCCCGTACCGACCAACATCAGGTTCAGGGCCACCACAATCTTGAGGAGGTTGTTTTGGTTGTAGATATCGAAGGATTTGAGCATTGTTTTTTAACGAAAAATCAGCAGTAGAGCGTGTAAGTCGAACGGCAGAAGAACCTTAGTTGTTCTCAAACAGAATAGGACATAGCGTAGATTCGGGTCGCCCAATTTATACAATGTCTAAATAACTCATTGGCCTGAACACGCTGTTCAATGAGTAACGATCCGGTCGTAATTTTGTCTGCTGAATTGATTTTGAGGTATGTTCGACAAGTTTAACGCAATCAGTCTTTCCCACAAAACGGCCCCCGTTGCCGTGCGCGAGCTAATTGCACTTAGCCAAGACGAGGCCAAGCAACTGATGCTTCGGCTACGCGACGTTTTTGGCCTAACCGAATTGCTCGTCGTCTCGACCTGCAACCGGACCGAGGTATATTTTGCGGCCAATCGCACCCGTACCGACGACGATGACGCGGACATGTTGCAGGAAATCGCCAAAATCCTGCTCATCGAAAAAGGGCTGACCGATACGGCGGCTTATCTGCCTTATTTCCAGTTTTTTGACGATACCAGTACTGCTATCCAACACTTGTTTGAGGTCAGTGTTGGGCTGCACGCGCAGGTGGTGGGTGATATGCAGATTCCGAATCAGGTGAAGCAAGCCTACCAATGGTCGGCAGATATAGACATGGCCGGGCCGTTTCTGCACCGTCTGATGCACACTATTTTCTTCACCAACAAGCGCGTGGCGCAGGAAACGCGCTTCCGCGACGGAGCCGCATCGGTGGCCTACGCAGCTATTGACCTAATTGAAGAACTGACTGTAAATATCCCAAATCCAAGAATCTTGGTCGTAGGCCTCGGCGAAATCGGAGCCGATGTTTGCAAAAACTTAGCTGCCCGCAACTTCGAGAACATCACGCTTTGCAACCGCACCCGCGCCAAAGCCGACGCGCTTGCCGCCGAACATAATTTTACCGTTGCCGATTTTGTCAACCTGACCGACGAACTTCGCTGGGCCGACGTAGTAATTTCGTCAATCGTGGCTCCTGCGCCACTCATCACTCAGGAGTTATTGCAGGATACTAATGCCTTCACCTTCAAGTACTTTATTGATTTATCGGTGCCCCGCTCGGTAGATGCCGCCGTTGAACAAGTGCCGGGAATGTTGGTCTATAACATGGATAATCTCCGCAGCCGCGCCGATGAAGCCCTGAACCAACGCCTTGCCGCCATCCCCCACGTGGAAGCCATTATTGGGCAAGCTATGAGCGAGTTCAGTGATTGGTCGAAGGAGATGGTGGTTTCGCCGACGATCAACAAGTTGAAAAACGCGCTGGAGCAAATCCGCAAAGACGAAATTTCCCGCCACCTCAAAGGTCTCACCCCCGACGAATCGGAACGCATTGAGCGCATCACGAAGGGTATGATGCAGAAAATCATCAAACTACCCGTGCTGCAACTCAAAGCCGCCTGCAAACGGGGCGAAGCCGAAACCCTGATTGATGTGCTGAACGATCTGTTCAATCTGGAACAGCAACCCGTTTCGTAGAGACGCATAGTTAGCGTCTCCTGTTAGCGTCTGGTTTCCGCGAATCCATTTACATACATTTGTAGGCTATCAACTGCTTCTATGCCTACATCTGCTCTATTCAAACGCCTGACCGCCGTTGCCCCGCTCTCGGTGGCCGCCCAGCAACATCTTACCCAAATCTTACTGCGCCAAACGCTACCCAAAGGCGCGGTTTTGCTGGCCGTTGGCGACGTTAGCAACCGCGTGTTTTTTCTGGAACAAGGCCTTGCCCGCGCCTTTTACAAAAAAGGCCGCAAAGAACTCACGGCCTGGATTGTAGCCGAAGACGATTTTATGTACTCGGTTTACAGCTATATTAACCAAAGACCGTCTCACGAGACCATTGAACTTCTTGAAGATTCGGTGTTGCTCTCGGCTACCCGCGCTGAGTTAGACGAATTTTATGCCCAATTTCCTGAAGCCAACGGTTTTCGCAGTGCGCTGACGGAGCAGTATTTGCTGCGCCACGACGAACGACTCCGCGCCTTGCGGATGCTCACAACCACCGAACGCCACGACCGCTTCGCCCAGGATTTTCCCGACATCTACCGGCGTGCGCCCTTACAACACATTGCCACTTACCTCGGCATGAACAACGCCACCCTTAGCCGAATCAGGGCAAGAAAAACCTGATTACGCTACTGTGTGGTATTAAGCCAATACGATTTTGACTTTTATCATGCACTTTTTGACATTTATCAATTGCAGGTTTTATTAGGTCTATCTACCTTAGCGGCTACTTGTTCAACGCTAAAAACTATCCGGTATGCCTAAACAAATTACCCCCCCCCCGAAATGAGGTTACAAAAGAGACTGTTGTGGCAGGCTTTGATGAACTAACAACCCGCCAACGAACGGTGATGGACTTGGTGGCCCAAGACATGACAAGCCACGAGATAGCCAAGAAGCTGGGTATCTCGGCCAACACCGTTGATTGCCACCGGAAAGGAGCCTTGCGCTGCTTAGGGGCGAGAGGCAAAGCGGGTATGCGAAAAGTGTTGCGTATGTGGGAGCGCATGATGCGCCCTGCGGAACCGCCCGCCTAACCGAAAATTCACCGAAAACTTACCGATAGCGGTTATTTTTTCTGGTTCAGCAACCCCCCAACTTTGTGTCAGTCAATCGCGCTGTTGTCGGGCCTGTCCGGGAGGCTTTGGCGAGAGTGGTGAAGGACTAAAAAAAGCAAACCCCGTCAGCGTTTGGCGACTGAAGACGGGGCTTGCCGGTTCAATTGTTCACAATTAAACTCGAGTAAAAGTATGAAAAATTGTTTTAAAATGACTAGCCTTATCTGCTTTTTGGTAGTAGGGTTGTGTCTCCTGACTGTAACCTCTTGCAAGCCAGAAATGGAGGTTATTAACGTAACTCCAGTGGGGGGTGGAAGTAGTGCGCGAAAGATGGTTGCGAACTACAAAGTTCAGGCAGCTAAGATTCTGGCGAAAGCTGTCAACGAGGAGGAAGTGCGAAAACTCATCAAAGAGGAGGCACTTAAAAAGTTCAACGGCGACTACGACGTTCTGTTCCAACTGGTTCAAAACAAGGAGATTAAGAGTAAAAAATCTTTTCACTCGGTCTTGTCTGAATTTGCTGATTCGCCACAACAGTTCAAGGAAATCAGCGACAATTTGCCGCTACTCACAGTTTATGTTCCTACTTTCTTCTCGGCAGAGAAATGGAACACCGCAACGCAGGTTCCCATTGTGGCAGTACGAGACGAAGAAGATCGCTTAATTGCGTTCAACAGTAAAGGAGAGTCTGTTGAGTTGTCGCCTAAAGAAGAGCCAAATATACCCATTGTGGTGGTGAAGCTAAATGATCGTGTTACAGCGAAAACGTTAGACGCTAAGTCAGCGAATGGGCGGATTGCAAGCGACAACTTTCTATTTAACAATGGACGGAATAGTTTCTATTTCATTGACGAAAGTGTCAACAATGTCAAGCCTAAAAGTAAGGGGGGACGATTGGCATTATACGACTCTGGATTAGACCCTGTGGTGATAGATGCCTACAACAGAAGTATCGGTTGTGGTAACTGCTACCAAAGAGACTGGATCTATTACGGTATTAACCCTGCTTCTGGTCAAAATAACGGCCCTTTAAGCTATAAATTTAAGGAAGCGATCACGGAAATAGAACCTGAAAATACTGCTGTTCTTAACGCGATGGGAGGTTGGGACGAAGGAGCCTTTGTAATCAACGTGAATGCTATGTTCAGCAGTCGTACAGCGACTAATAAGGAGTCACCACAAAAAGTTATTCCTGTCAACAGTGGAGACCTTTTCACCTACCGGGAAGAAATACGGCACCGGGGTATTTTTGGTATAAACACATACATCGTTAGAATCGTCGAAGGTGTCAAACCTTACACATTGTCAAGTCCTGTTACTTACGACGTATGGGACATGGAAGAATACGGTGATAAATGGACCCTGTTGACGGAAGAGTACGATCAAACCACGGAAATAACTAAAGTCTTTAAAGACACCAATAAATTTGGTTTTAATTTCTCTGCCAATGCTGGTTCTAAAGAGAAACTTGGTGCGTCATTAGGAGCAATGGGTGAATTCTCTAAGGAAACTAATATCACTTATAAAACCACGGATCAGAACGATGCACTTGGACAGGCTTATGTGCGCTATACCGATCCAATTCTCACTGGATCTGGCACAATGTTTCCCGGCACAACATTTAATATCCCATATCGCACCACCTATCAAGCGACAACGGGTAGTTTAAAGATTTCCTTTGAAACAGTTCGCGTTGCTCCATAATAACAAAAAAATAGAGGACGCTACTGATCTGCTGCGTCCTCTATTTTTTTACTACCCTTCGAATATTCATTCAATTTCATTTATTATGAACGAGATAACAAAACTGTATTTTATCGGGATTTTTGCGCTGACTTTATGTGGATGCGGGCGTACTAAAAACGAAGATGTCTTACCCGAATATAAAGATTGGTATGTGCTTCAAGTACCTGAAGCAGAACCGATTCAAGCCGTGCATGGGGACATTGACGGTACATTGATTGTTGCCACTCTCTTCAAAATTTATTTGACTAATGATCGGGGAAAAACGTGGCGTAAAGCAAACTATGCTCCCAATAGTGATTACAAACTTGCTCATGGTCTGTTTGGCTTTGTCGCTATCAACGACACGCTGATGGTTTTAGACGCTAAACGAATAATAACAGGAAATCCGGTTTATTACGGGAGCGACCCTTTCTATTTCAGTGTAGATAACGGAAGAAATTGGCAGTATTTTTTGAACGCAATTAGGGTCAGAGTGCCACTCAATATGCTAAAAACTGCGTCGGGTACAGCCTATACAATAAATGAAGTTCTTACACCTATTCCAAATTCAACGATGGATTTTTATGTGGAGACACCCGGTATCAACGTGTCTGATGGGCGAATTCTTACTCTCCCTAAAAGACACCAGATCAAGAGTATTTATTTCGATAAAAAACAACGTTTATACGTTTCCGCTTCCGCTGCGGTGTGCGGAACGTTGGAAAAGTTCGAGTTTTGTAATGGTGAAAATGGGATACTTTATGTATCAAAAGAGTCTCAACCTTAATAAAAAGCTGGCCGAGGTGCTGAAAAACAACCCCAATTTTCAGTCGTAAAGACGAGGGTTTACTACCATCCGGCGGGGAGGGGAGACGCAACGATGCGTCTCTACTGCACCACCACCGTTCCCCTGCCTGAATAACTCCACAGTTCGCCGTTATACAAGGCATCGGTACTTACCGGGCCTACTACAAACTTGCCCCGCGAAACAGCCCGGACGAGGTAATAAAACACCTTGCCCTCGCGGGTGGCACCGTTTTTTGTAGGTTTGCCGGTATGGACAAACCATTTTATGAGTTTACTGTAGCGGATGAAGCCTGTACGTTTCAGTTTGTGAGTATAGGCCAACAGGTTATCCAGAAATGCGTCGTTTATCGCAGTACCAGCCTACCTCATTTTTATAATCTGGCGATGGGCGATTTACTACCCAATGGAACACTTGATGTTGAAGTAGTTAGCGATAATGGAGACCGGGACGAAATTTTAGCCACCGTTATCCAGACTTTGATCGTATTTCTTGACACGCACCCAACTGATTTTGTGTTGTTTACGGGGAGCAGTCCAGCCCGAACCCGTCTTTATCAGATTCTGATTAGCCACGAACTCGACCAAGCCCAATCGTTGTTTGCATTTTGGGGAATGTCGGAAAGCGGACAATTAGTTTCGTTTGAGAAAAACAAACCCTATATTGGTTTCGTGGTTGCCTTGCTGACAAACCCTAAAAAACTATGAATACAACCGTAAAGCCAACACCACGCAAAGCCATTAAAGCTAAGACCGTGATACCGAAATCGGTGGATGCCCTGATAGACCGAAAGTATGCCGAGCTTAATAAAAAGATGGCCGAGGTGCTGAAAAACAACCCCAATTTTCAGCCGTAAAGACGAGGGTTTACTACCATCCGGCGGGGAGACGCAACGATGCGTCTCTACTGCACCACCACCACTCCCTTGCCCGAATAACTCCGTAGTTCGCCGTTGTACATGGCATCGGCACTCACGGGGCCAACCACAAACTTCCCCCGCGAGACAGCCCTGACGAGGTAATAAAACACCTTGCCTTCGCGAGTGGCGTTGGTGTAGAAATTGATCCGGTCGTCGCGCACGTCAAAATAATCGGGTTGGGTGGCCTTGGGGAGCCACGGCATATCACGGGCTTCCGTTAAACGTGGGTTTTCGATCTCGAAACCGGCGGGTAGCAAGTCCGTTACCACCACATTCTCGACCGTTGGCCCGGCACTGCTCACCGTAATCTCAACCACCACCAAATCGTTTTGCCGGATGCTCGTCATCGGTTCGCCGTTGCGGTTGAGGTAGGCCCGGCGGACCTGGAGACCATTATCTTCGTCCGCAATCAGACCCGATGTTGGCACACCTTCGCTCTGGGCAAAGTAGTACAGATTGCCCGACCCGGCAGTTTTCAGCGTAATCGGCTGGCCGGTTGGTACGCGCTTCAACACCAAATCTGTTCCTGAAAAACTGCCTAACGATTTACTGCCCAACAGTACCGAAGCCGATGCGGTGCTGCCCGCGTTTTGTTTCGCCAATTTGCCGAGGGCCAAAAACGCGAAGGCTGCTTCCTGCGTGTTGAGGTACTGATTTTGTTTGATAGCCCCGGATAGTTGCCGCGCCATCGTCGGAATCTGACCGTTGCCGGGGTCGGTATCGAGCAGGGTTTCGAGCGTTAGGGCGAGGTTTCTAATCGGCGAGGCATAGCTGCCACCGTTTTGCCGGGTGGTGGTATTGTCGGCAAAACGCTTGGGCAACAGGGCCGTTTGGCTGCGCGTGTCGCCGATGTGCATGAAGGCCGATGCCAGCAGATAACGGCTGTCTGAGGTGAGCGAACCAACCGCGTTTTTGTAATAATTCATGGCCGGGCGGTTGGGTTTCTCGGCCAACGCCAGTGCATACAGCCCATAAATTGTGGTGCGGCTGGTGACTTTTTGGAATGTCTGCGCCCCGGCTTCATCAAACGTTGTGGCGTATTCGGTGGCGCGTCCGTTGGTCAGATTCGTCAGGAAATCAATGGCTTTGCTCATCACCGCCGGCCGTACGGCATACCCGGCCTGTGCGGCTTCGGTCAGAAAATGCAGGGCGTAGGCCGTTGCCCAATCGTCGGGTTTGGGTTGGGCGGGCCACATCGAAAACCCACCGTCCGGCGTTTGATGACTCTCGATTTTCTGAATCGCATAGCGGATGTTCGTGGCTGGGTTCAGGTCAGAATCGCCCGACTTCACGAAGTAAACTCCTCCGGCTCCCATCGTTTTGGTGAGTTCGGCGAAGTACAACTGTGGAAATACCTTTGAGATGGTTTGCTCAATGCAGCCGTGCGGATACCCCAGCAAATACGAGAGTTCGCGGCCATACTGCGCTGCCGGTGAACGGCTAACGGTCAACGTGGCTTTGGTGGTGCCCCGCAAAAAGTTAGCCGCCAACGTCAGTTGCTGCGATTTTCCGCCTGCAATAACCCCGGTCTGCGTCGTTTTTTGGAGCGATGCCGCCGGGCGAACGGCGACACTGGTATTCTCGGTAAAATTCTCGCCGAGGGCGTTGGCCGTAATCGTAATGGCTCCCGGCCCGATGGCCTGCCGCGCCCGCACCCGGAACATAGCCCGGCTTTCGCGACCCGGCTGAATGGTCAGCTTTTGCCCGTTTTTGGTCAGGCTGTCGGTCACAATCTCAAGCGGGCCGCTGACCGCCAGTTTTGCCGTGAGCGAAGCCACTTTTTGGGTGGTGTTAGTGAGCGTAATGGGCAGGTCAAGTTCGTCGCCGGGCGAGAGAAAACGCGGTATCCCGGCACTAATCACAATCGGGTCGGCTACTTTCATGTTCTTTGCCGACGACCCAAACGCGCTGCCTTTGTAGGCAACAGCCATCACGCGCAAATCGCCCGAAAACTGCGGAATGTCCACCGTAAATTCAGTTTCGCCTGTGAATCCCGCTTCTAAAATGCCACTCCACAGCGCCACGAGCCGCACCCGACCATTACTCAACGGATTCACGCGCCGTTCCAGGTCGTAGCCATCGCCCCCGGTGCTGCTGCCCGACGCAATAGACAACTCCGGGAACAGCAGCGCGTATAAATCGTGGCTACCGACTTCCAATGCTCGTTTTTGGTAGAAAAAACCGTGCGGATCGGGTGTTTTAAAGTTTTTTAGGCCCAAAATTCCTTCGTCTACAACGGCTACCGTAACCTGCGCCCCGGCTCTGGTTTTGATGCGAATGGTCTGCTTTGTTTTTGAGCGAGACTGCGCCACAGCCTCAATCGTGACGGGTAGTTGCGTGTCTGCATCGGTCACGAGCAGGGGCGCAAACCCGTGCGCGACGGTCAGCGGCAGATTGCTGGCCGGGCCGTTTTCGGGAGCCATTGGCCGGATGAGTGTAGCCGTAATATACACATTCGGCAAATGTTCGTCGCCTACTGAGAGCGTCCATTCGGCAGCTTTGTTGTCGGTTGTGAGCCAATGATGTTCCAGCACCCGGTTTCGCTCAACGGTGACGAGGAGTTTGCCATTGAAGGGGCATTTAAACAGGATTTTGGCGCGGTCGCCGGTTTCGTAGCGGTCTTTGTCGAACGTCATCAGCACCTGCCCCTCCTGACTGACCTCAAACGACGAGGCCGCCGTGTTGCCGTAGCTGTAGGCGTAAAAATCGAGTTCAGTGTAGCCCTGTGCGCCGGGCCGACGCACCCGAATTGCGTACTCACCCGACACCGTTGGCACGTATTTAATCTCGGCCTTACCACCTTTGAAGGTCAGCGCGTTGGTATAAACCGTTTTTTCGAGCCGTTTGGTTGAGTAGCGAAGTTGGTCATTTTTTTTTTCGATAACCGTCTGATAATCAATCCGAATTACGTCGACCGAAGCCGACGCACCGGGTTTTAGCGTACCGTCTTTATCCACTGCCACGAGATCAATGGCAACCGGCGTGTTGGTCGAAACGTAGTGGTCAGCCGCCCGGATACCGAAAAAAACGTCCTGTGTCAGCACGTCAAATTTCCGAATCCGGTTCACAGGCCGCCCATTTTCGTCGAACACCGAAACATAGACTTTGCCTTCCAGAATCCCGATGTCCTGATAGGTAGCCGGGAGTTGAAACGTTTCCGTAGCCTGCCCATTGGCGTTGGTGCGCCCCTGTCGCGGCACTTTCTCGAACGTAATGGCCGGGCCGTTGGTGGGCGTATCAAAACTGTATTCGGCGAACTCTTTGGGCAAAAAAGCCCGTCGTTTCAGGCTCAGTTCCATCTCGTAGGCGCGGTCAGACGCGGGCGGGCCAAACAAATTCAAGGCTGTTGCCGAGAGCGTCAGCATCTGCCCGGCTTTATAAACGGTGCGGTCGGTGCGGGTTTCGACCTTGATTCGGTCGGGAATAAACTCTTCCACACTAATCGCTTGTGAGTTGGTTAACAGGCCGTTGGCATTCTGCACCTCAACCGTGTAGGTGCCGGTAACGGTGGCCGGGTCGAGCGGAAAATCGGTTGTAACGGCTCCCTCGCTGTTTGTTTGTTTGCGAACTACCTGCGCGTCGCGTCCGTTTGGCAGCAGCAGCCGGATCGTTAGCGGAATATCACCTACGGCCTTCGTGCCAACCTGATTTCTGACAACGGTGTTGATGTGAATCGTTTCGCCGGGGCGGTAAATGTCGCGGTCGCCGTAAATCAGCGCGTCGAAACCGGATGGATTATCCCGCTTGCCATCAATCTCAAACCGCGACGTTTCAACCTCCGTATCGGGCAAGTACAGGAAATTAAAATCGTCGGTGCGGTTCTCGGTGGTTTGCGTGGCGGTCAGCATTGCTACCGAAAAACCGGGTGCTTTTTCGCTGACTTTCTCGAATTTGGCGAATCCATCGGCATCGGTTTTGAGCGTTCCAACCGCCTGATTGTTGCTGCTAATCAGCGTAATATCAATGTTTTTGAGGGGTTCGGCGGTGCGGATAGAGTTGGCCCAAACCAGAATTTCGTCGTCCGTTTGCCGCGCTACAAGGCCAATATCCGATACGGAAACAAGTTGTGTGGCCCGCAGATAGGCATCTTCTTTCGACTGCACCGACACCAAATAAACGCCCCGGTAGTTGCCGCCCTGATCGGGAACGCTGACGTTGAGGGCCGAAACCCCCTGAGCGCGGGGCAGGTTGTCGGTCTGTACCGCCTTGTTTACCAGAATGTTACTGTACTGCTCGTCGTCGTCGGGCTGGTAATCGAAGGTTCCGCTTTTGGCGTAATTGCCTTCGCCGTCTTCTTCATAGCCTTCGTAGCGTCCGTTTTTCAGGAACTGGATCAAGTTATTTTCATAGACTTTGGCAACCTTCACCTGCACGTTTGGCACATTTACGATGTTCAGCCCCACGTTTCGCGCGCCCTTCGAAGACAGGTACATGGCCTTTTTTTTGGCGAACGAAATGCTGGCTGGCATCTTCCCGAAAAACAAATCTTTGGTAACGGCTTCGGCCAGTTTCGTGTTCAGCACCCCGCGGATCTGATCGGTCAGGGTCAGGACATACGTATCGGTTTCGTTGAAATTTCCCTTGATAATGAAGCCGTTAGCAGTTAGTTCGGCAGTGGTTTCTACTTCGGGCTGGATGGTATAATACTGGCTCAAATTGCCGGGCTGTAGTTCCTGGGTGGTAATCACGCGCACCACGCCCTGCGGTTTATCGCCGTTGTTGTCGAAACTCGTCTGCACGTCCACAATATCCACAGCCGTCCGGTTGGGAAGGGTTCCAGTTTGTTTGATGGGTTCGGGTGTGGTATAGGCCGCATTCTGGATTTTCAGCCCTCTGTCAATACTGGCCGTTAGCGGTTGGTCTTCCTGCTCGCTGGGCGCGTTTTGCAGGGTAACAATCACAGCCTGGGGCTGGTCGGTGGGCGCGAGTTGGGTCGTAATCGGCTTGGTATCAGACGATCCGGCAGTAACGGTAAGTTTGGCGACCGCATCGCCGGGCGTAACGGGATAGTTAAAATTCAGGCGGGTTTTGGCAACGGGCTGGCCGGTTTCGCGGCTTCTCGTCCACCACGTTTCTAAACCGGTGAGTTGCAAAAACGGCGTGTGAAATTCAATTTCCTCACCCGATACGTTCAGGTCTTTGCGCGTTTCGGCAGACGCATTTCGCAGGATGTCGCTGGTGAGTTCGGCGCGATAATTCGTGGCGGGGTCGAAGGCGGTTGCGGGCGAAAAAACGAGTTCGCTTGGCGATGTCCACCGGAATTTACCGCGAACGGCAGGTTTGAAGCGAACGTATTGCGTAGAATCCCATTCGCCGATCCGGTTTTCTTCGGCTGGGCCATCCAGCCGGGGCCCAACGTTTTTGTTAAATGAGAAGGTCAGGTTCTGGGTGCGCTGCACTTCGTCGTCGAAGTTGCGACCAACAATGGCTACCTCGTTTGTGAGCGAAAGCCGGGCGCAATGGGTGAGAGTAACGAGCAAGGCAAAACCAATAAGCACACCGGCAAGGGGCAAACGGAGGGTTTTCATACGGCAGCGAAGGTGAAGGAAAGTCAGGTTTGGGCTAACAACGCCCGAAGTTGATGAAATGATGTGAGACGGGCAAGGCCGGGTTAGGGAACGGAGCCGGGCCAATTAATTTCGGCCAAAAAACTGAATCAGCAGGATGGTAACGGACGTAAACAAAACACTGACTGCAATCCGAATCAGCGTTGGCAGGATGAGCGTTATGCTTCCCGATTCAATAAAAAATAAGGCCGTGTGGTGAATCAGGGTCAGCACAACCACATACCGAAAAAACACCCCAATGCCCATGTCGCGCAGCGAAATTGTGGCGCGTAAATCCGGGTTCTGGCTGGCGAACTGGCGTTGAATCACCAATGGGCGGCAGTAGGCTACGAGCGTGGTAGCGGCAGTGTGCATACCGAGGGTGTTATAAAACGTATCAACCACTACACCTGTACCAAAACCAATCAACAGCAAGGCCGTTAAACTAACATCGGCGGGCAGGAGCAGGATACAGGCTACGTATAAAAAGCAAAATCCGTAGTCGAACAGCACCACATTCCGTACCACCAGCACCTGCAATGCCAGATACAGCACAAAAAACAAAGCCGTGTTAATAATCTCGCGAAGGGTCATTTATCTATTTGATCTTCAATCTGTTGCTGCTGGGATTGCAGGCGATTTTTCACCACATACACGAACGAGAGGTTGCTGAAATTGGTAGCCAAGTCGAGCGTAATATCGTGGAAAGTCTGGTTCGGCTGCACACCCACCTGCCGCACCCGGCCCACCAAAATACCGGGCGGAAAGGTCGAATTAAGTTCCGAAATGACCACCGAATCCCCTTTGGCAACGGGTTTGTAGCGCGAAATATCTAAGAGTTTCACTAAGTGCGGATCCCCACCGTCCCACTTCACCGAACCGATTTCGTCGGCTTTCAGGAGTCTCGACGACACCAGAAATTCACTGTGCAGGATTGACGTAATCACCGAAAAATGACGGTTGCACGATTTCACCTTGCCCACAATTCCCGTTGGCGAAATTACCCCCATACCGGGTTCGATGCCTTCGTCGGTGCCTTTTTCGATGGTAATGTAGTTGTTGGCAAACTGCGTTGAGTTGTTGACCACTTTTGCCACCGTGTACGTAAACCGATTGGCAAAGGCTGAATCGGCCCGGTAGGCTGCCGGGGCGGGCGGGTTGCCCTGTTGCAGTTGTGTCAGGCGTTGGTGGAGTTTTTGATTCTCTGAGGCAAGGTCAGCGTTCACTTCCCGAAGGCTGGAAAATTCAGTTACGGCGTTCGACCAGCCAAGCATCTGCGCGGTGTAGGCATTAGCCGTGTTAAAAAAGTTGGCACTCCAGTAGTTGCTGGTGTTGACGATGAAATAGAACGAGATCACCTCCAACACCACAAACAGAATGAAATTCCGACTCCGAACAATAAACGCAAACAGTTGATCCATGAAATCAAACCCCCGGCTGAAGCGCAGGGGGCAAGGGATTTGCCATCCGGGACGAGAGAATCTCTTGCCCCTGCGCTTCAGCCGGGGGTTTCTTTAGCTAATCAGAACTGATTTGTATAATTCTAAGTTTTTCAACACTTCTCCCGTGCCTTTCACCACGGCTTTCAGCGGGTCATCGGCCACGTGAATCGGCAGTTTAGTCTTCACACTCAGGCGTTTATCCAAGCCGTGCAACAATGCACCCCCGCCGGTGAGGTGAATGCCATTTGTATAAATATCGGCAGACAGTTCGGGTGGCGAAACTTCGAGGGCTTTCATCACGGCCTCCTCGATTTTGGAGATAGACTTGTCGAGCGCGTAGGCAATTTCGCTGTATGTCACCTTGATTTCTTTCGGGATGCCGGTCATCAAATCGCGGCCCCGGATTTCAAAATCGGCGGGCGGATTGTCGAGTTCGGGCAGGGCCGAGCCAACTTCCATCTTAATCTGTTCGGCAGAGCGTTCGCCGATGAGCAGGTTATGTTCCCGGCGCATATAATCTACAATGTCACGGGTAAAAACATCACCGGCAATGCGGATAGACTGCTCGCAGACAATGCCTGACAGGGCAATCACAGCGATTTCGGTGGTGCCCCCGCCAATGTCAATAATCATGGTGCCGTTGGGCTGCGTAATGTCAATACCAATCCCGATAGCGGCTGCAATCGGCTCATGCACCATATAGACCTCTTTGGCTCCGGCGTGTTCGCAGGAATCTTTCACGGCCCGTTTTTCGACCTCCGTAATGCCCGACGGAATGCAAACCACCATCCGGTGCGAGGGTGAAAACAGCCGGTTGCCGCTGTCAATCATCTTAATCATACCCCGAATCATGAGTTCAGCGGCTGTAAAATCGGCAATTACCCCGTCTTTAAGCGGGCGAATAGTCTTGATGTTTTCGTTGGTTTTTTCGTGCATCTGCATCGCCTTGTGGCCGATTGCCAGCACTTTACCGTTGATTTTGTCCATGGCGATGATCGAAGGCTCATTCACCACAATCCGGTCTTTGTGAATAATCAGCGTATTTGCCGTTCCCAGGTCAATTGCAATGTCGCTGGATAAAAAATTGAAAAGTGCCATTTTAGATTAATTACTGCGCGGTTTCCGGGCTAACAGATTCTGAACTATTTACAAAATTAGGGATTATCGCACAGACCGCAAGCCGCTTACCGGGCCGATACTGCCGATGCAGGCCAGCGCCTGTGTGCCACCACGCCCCACCGAATCAGGTGCAAGGTATGATCGAGCAGCGCATCACGCCCCTGCAAAATATCGCTTTGGGTGCGCGAAACGGCATAATCAGGCTCTACTGTGAAACCGTTGGCGTGCTGTTCTGACACGGCGTGGGTCAGTTTTTTGAGCGGTATTCTGACCTGAATCCGCGAGTTAGGTAACGTAATGGTTTTAAAATGACCGGCAAAATCACCCCAGTACGCCCCGCCGGTAGCCTCGCCCACGAACGTTCCCAGTCCCGCATCAAGGGTTTTTGCCAGCACGGTGGTGGTGGCCGAGAAGGAGGCTCCGTTCATCAAAAAATACAAATTTCCGCGAAACGCCAGCCGCTGCCGGGGCCGGAACCATTGCCGGTGCGCTCGACTGGCAAAGCCGCCGTGTCCGTCGGGTTTGTAGTTCAGGCTAAAATTCAGGGCTGAAAACGGATTCCAGCGCGTAATCAACTCGGCGCGGGCGGCTCGTTTCAAGTGTTCGCGGGCCATAACCCGGAACCGATTGGGCAGCCAATACTGCAACAGCCGCGCCGAGTTCACCACCACGCCCCCGCCATTATTTTGCATATCAACAATCAGATTCTCAACGCCTTGTTGTTTCAGTTGCCGAAACGCCCGTTTCAAACGCCGGTTGAACGCCCATTGAAACGGATCGTATTTTTTGGGACTCATAAACGTCGAAACCCGGAGCAGAGCGGTGTGCGTGGCCGTGTCTACAATGCGAACGGCGAGATTGGGCTGCCGGTCAAGTTCGGGGCCGTAGCGTTGGTGAAGCCGCGCCCTGAACTGATCGAGCCGGGGGCAGGCGATGCGCGTCTGCCGGATCAGGCTGTCAGTGGCATTCCGGTAAGTAATGGTGAGCGAGTCGGTTGAGCCAAACCAGGCCGCGTAATAATCGGCGAATTGATACAGGCTCCACTGATGCCGCCCGGTGAGGTTGTCACCATCAGAGCCAGAGCGGTCGGCGTTCATCAGGTCGCGGTGGAGGTTGGCAATTTCGCGCCCGTTGATCGCCAGAAGTTGAGTGCCGCGCCGGAGGGTGGTGTCGGCACTGATGTTGTGACTGATGTAATACCGGGCATCATTGGCTTTTCGCAGAAAAAACGGCAGGTAGCGCGTATCGCGGTTGATGTGGCCGCGCCGGTGGTTGAGGTTGGTGTGGCCGTCTTTGAGGCTGTTGACGAGCGGGCTGAGGTGATGATAAAAATCGAGGTAGTTCACCGGCGCATTGAGACTGCTATACAACGAATCGTATAGATACTCAATGCGGTTTTTAGGTGTGTAGAACCCCATGCCGGGGTGCAACAAATCAAGTTTACGCTTCAAGAAATGCAGGTCGTCACGGGCTTCGGCGGGGCTGAAAGGCTGGGCAATGGTCGGTGCCGCCAGGCAAACTCCTGCCAACAGATTGAGAACAAAAAGGATAGACTTCATCAGACAGTAAGCTACGGAGGAGGCAAACAACTTAGTAGGTGGGCTAAGTCGCATTTTATTCTGTGAATTAAGCAAGTCACAGAATAAAAAACAAGTGAGTGGGCAATTTTTAGCCTAAACGTAATGCGAACGGATCGCTGTTATGATGCAAACCTGCGCTACTAATAAAGTAGTCTTTGAACTATAATTGCAGTTATTCGTTTAGGTTGTAAATCACCTTAATCAAAATACAGAAATGGAATTACGCGAACTGACCAAAGCCGAAGAAGAAATTATGCGCGTGTTGTGGGCGCTCGAAAAAGCCTTCGTGAAAGATGTGCTGGCCGAGCTGCCGACCCCGAAACCAGCTTACACAACGGTTTCGACCATTATCCGCATCCTCGAACGGAAGGGACTGGTGCATTACACTGCTTTCGGCAAAACGCACGAGTATTTCCCGCTCATCAGCGAAGCCCAGTACCGGAAATTTCAGACCGAGCAGTTGATGACGAATTACTTCGACAACTCGCTCAAAAAATTGGTGTCGTTTTTCGTGACCGAAACCAACATCAGCATCGCCGAAGCCAACGAGATTATCGAACTCCTCAACAAACCCCAACAACCATGACCCTCGCCGATTACCTGCTTCGCGCCAACGTCTGCCTTGCCGGGCTGTTTGGCTTGTATTGGCTGCTGTTTCGGCGGCACACATTCTTTGCCCTCAACCGGGCCTATCTGCTGCTGACGCTACTGGCTGCGGCCCTATTGCCGTTGGTTGAACTGCCCACCGAAACCGTTGAAACGATAAATCTGCCAACGGCTTATTTGCCGATGGTAGCAACTGCCGTAGCGCAAACGTCCGATTTTTCGCTGACCGACGTGGCTCTGTGGGGCTACGGGCTGGGGGTATTGGTGTGCATAGCCTGGTTTTTGGCAGGACTTGGGCGCGTGGCCCGGCTTATAGCATTGGGCGAGCGCACGGCCCAACCGGGCTACACAATGGTGGTGGTTGACGATAATCGCTTATCGCCGTTTTCATTTTTTAAGTATCTGGTAATCTGCCGTTCTGATTATGATCAGCAATGCGAATTATGTGAAGACGATCTGACAGAGAACCCGATTTTTCGGCATGAGCGGGTGCATATCCGGCAATGGCACAGCCTGGATGTGCTTTTAGCCGAAGTCGTGAAATGCCTGTGCTGGTGCAATCCGGTGGCGTGGTTACTGCCCCGTGCGCTGCAACAAACCCACGAATTTCTGGCCGACCAATCGGCTACCGATGCCAGCCTGACCCGCGCCGATTACGCCCGATTTCTGGTCGGTTATGCCTTTGGCGCGAAACCTGATGAATCTCAGACCTTTCTGATTACCAACTCATTCGCTGAATTTTCACAACTCAAACACCGGATTATCATGTTAAAAACGACCCCAACCCACCGCCGGGCCATCTGGCTTTACGCCTTGGCCCTGCCCGTTGTGGCCCTCCTGACGAGTTTGGTCGCCGAGCGCTACCAAGTGCCGGCTTTTGATGTTGTCGCACAGAGTAAGCTCATCACGGTTAGCGGCCTTGTGACTGACGAGAAGAACCATCCATTACCTGACGCAAACATTGTGATAACAGGCGGCACAAAAGGCACGAATACGGATAGCGACGGTAATTTTGAATTAAAAAATGTACCCGAAAACGCATCACTGACCGTAAGTTTCGTGGGCTTCAAGAGTCAACAGGTTCGCGTAGAAAAGAACGAAACCGTGTTTGTTGTACGACTTCAGCATGATCCAACAACGCTGGATGAATTGGTTGTGGTCAGTTATGAGCCGCAGTCAGGCACGGCATCACCCCCGGAAAGCACCACCGAAGGAGACGAAATCTTTACCGTTGTGGAGCAGCAACCCAAATTTCCGGGTGGCATGAGCGAATTGGGGCGGTATATGAGCCGTAGCATCCGGTATCCCGCCGAAGCCGTGAAGAATCGCACGGAGGGCCGGGTTTTTGTGCAATTTGTGGTCTCGAAAACGGGAGATGTCCAGGAGCCACGTATTTTGAAAGGCATTGGCAATGGGTGCGACGAAGAGGCATTGCGGGTGATGCAGGCAATGCCCCGCTGGTTGCCGGGCAAACAAAACGGCAAGCCGGTAGCGGTGATGTTTAGTTTGCCGATTCAGTTTTCGCTGGAATCAGCCGCAAAACAAGTTGCTGGTGCAGCACTCCCTGCGGTTCCGTCGCCACCGATGCCGCCCGACACCAGTTCGTCGCGGGTGTGGCTGCGGGGCGTTAACGTGCTGGAATTTGGGCGCGAGCCGTTGTATATTCTTGATGGGGCTGAGATGAAAGACGGCGAAAACATCAGTAAAATTGATCAGAATACGATTGAGTCAATCAGCGTACTGAAAGGCGCGTCGGCTGCGGTTTATGGCCCCAAAGCCATCAATGGCGTGATTATTATTACAACCAAAAAGCCAGCCCGAAAACCCTGAAAACAAACGGTCAATTCGGGTAGTATCTGTTGCAGACATTCTTCACAACCACCACCCGATGAACCTGTTAGCTGCCCTCTCCCTCGGCTTCTGTTTAGCCGATTCGCTGCCAGCCCCACCCGATACCCTGCCGCCCATTCGGCGGGTGGGGCTGGCGGTGCAGACGGGGTTTATCATTCCACACTCTGCCGAACTTATTCCTATTGCCCGCAACCGGCCCGTTGGTTTTGAATTGAGTTATGACCGCCTGGCCCGGTCGCGCCGGGCGTTTGAGTCCTGCCAGTGCCTGGCCCGCGTGGGGGTTTATGTCAATTACCTGACCTTTAATAACCCCGTTGTGCTGGGCGAAACCGTTGGGGCCGGGGCCTATTTTGAACCGTTGCTTTGGGGCCGGAAAAACACCGTTCTCTCTGCCCGCACAACCATTGGTCTGTCGTACCTGACGCGAGTGTATGACCCCGTTACCAACCCCATCAACACGTTTTTCAGTTTGCCCCTCAGTGCGTGGCTGGGACTGGGTGTGCAGGTGGGGCAGCAGCTCAACCCGCGCTGGGGCCTGACCGTAGCCGCTAACTACAACCACATCTCGAATGGCGGCACCCGCCAACCAAACCGGGGAATGAACTTCCCAACGGTTTCGGTCGGGATACAGTACCGACCCCGCCCGGCTCCGCTGCCCGACACGCGGGAATGGTCGGTGGCTCGGATACAATCGCGCTGGATGGGCAGTGTGGTGCTGGGCGGCTCGGTGCGGGTGTTGCCCCAAACCGATTTATTGGCCGAAGAAGCTGCCGCAGTCTGGACAGTTACGGCTCTCGGTGGCTACCGGCTCAATCGGTTTCATGGTGTATCAATGGGGGTTGAATTTACCGACGATGACTTTGTGCGGGGCCAACTCCGGCGAGCGGCACAAACGGCTCACCACCAGCAACTCGGTGCGTTGATCGGCTACGAACTTCGGCAGGGGCGCTATGGGTTTCGGGCGCACCTCGGCATCAATATCCTGCACCCCGGCCCGCCGGTTACGGAACACGTTTTTCAACGGTATCAATTACTGTATCAGTGGGCGAGTGGCTTAACGGTGGGCGTGGGCCTGAAATCACAGCTTCAGGTGGCGCAGGGGTTCGACTTGCGGGCGGGATGGAGTTTCTGACCAATCGGGCGAATCTTCCACACTAATTGTAGAGATCGGATTACTAACGAATTACATAAAATTGGCAAAAAAACCTAAAAAGCCTACTGGTACGTTTTTTGGGCTTATTTGTAAGACTTTCAACAAACAGTATACTCAACGTTATGAAAAAGAGAACATGGGTAGTCGCATCGCTGATCGCGGCTACCGTCGGCTTGTCATCCTGCGCCACCGTCGAAGGCTGGCTTTATGGCAACGAAGCGAACAAAAGCACCGTTTCTCGCTCAACGGCATCGTTACAACGCGACCGTAACGACAACAGCAACAGTGACGACCGCAATAGAAATGACCGGAAACAGTCTGACGGTTTGTTTGGCAATAATAAAAACACGGGCAGTAACGACCGTGACCGTGAAGACGATGACCGTATCAGCCGGTATAGCAGTAATGACCGGAACCGTAGCAACGACTCAAACCGTGATGACCGCTCTGATCGGTACAGCATGAACTCGCGGCAAAACAGCCGGACAACTGACCGCGACGACCGGGATTATGATGATCGGGATCGTCGTTCGTCGTCACCTTCACGTGACCGCGATTATGACGACCGGAATGATTCTCGCGACAACGACCGCAGCGAGTATCAGAACAACAGCCGGACTAATTATTCTTCACGCGATGATCGTGATAATGAGCGCGAGAACGAAAACCGGAATGGCTATCGTTCGGATGATCGTGACATGAATCGCGGGGAGGACGACCGTTACAGCAACCGGAACAATGATGATCGCTTGACGAACTCCCGTCGGGACAGCCGTAACGGTGGGTACAGTTCGGGAAATCAGTACGAGTACAGCAATACTACTGATCGGACGAACCAAAATGACCGGAACTCCGACCACCGCGATAATCAACGGCAAAACGACGAGCGAACTAACTCAAACCGGAACGACGAGCGTCAGCAGGCCAATAGCCGCGATCAATACAACGACAACAACCGCAACGATGACCGCCGGATGAACAGCGACGACCGGAACGAAAAACAGGGTCGCCAATCTCGTAGCAACGACAAATATGCCGACGACCGGCGTGAACTCGGCGACCGCCTGAACGAGCAGTTAGACAACCTCGACAAGCAGATCAAAGACGGGCAGCAGGAGGTGAAGGATGAGAGCCGCTCGGCCCGCAAAGACCGCGAGAAGATGATGGACGACCTAAAAGCCAAACGCCGTGATCTGGTTGATTCATACTACGATGTTCAACGCGCTGGTGAAGACAACTGGAAAGAAGTTCGCCGGAAAGCCAACCGCGTAGCAGACGACGCGGAAGAAGCGTTTGAGAAGACGAAGAAAGACGTGGAGAAAGCGGCCGACAAAACCAAAGACAAGGTTGAAGACGCAGTAGATGATGTAAAACGGAAAAATTAAATCGCCGTTTTCACGATACCCAAGCGGGGCTGGCTCAAACCAGTCCCGCTTTTTGTTGTGCCGCACACACAAGGCTTTCTGCCTACCTTTGCCGCATGGCACAGAGCAATTTTTCTGCCCACCGCCATCGCTAAACCATGACTGACCGCTACGAGCAACGGGGCGTTTCTGCCGCCAAAGAAGACGTTCATAACGCTATTTCCCGGCTCGATAAAGGGCTGTTTCCCAAGGCATTCTGCAAAATAGTGCCAGACACGCTGGCCGGAGACCCCGATTTTTGCACCATTATGCACGCCGACGGCGCCGGCACGAAATCATCATTGGCGTATTTGTACTGGCGCGAAACCGGCGATTTAAGCGTTTGGCGCGGTATTGCTCAGGATGCCGTAGTGATGAATACCGACGACCTGATTTGCGTCGGAACTACCGGCCCGATGCTCCTTTCCAGCACCATTGGGCGCAACAAAAACCGGATTCCGGGCGATGTGATTGCCGAGATTATCAACGGTACCGAAGCCGTTTTGCAGATGCTCCGCAATCACGGCATTGAGATTTATAGCACCGGGGGCGAAACCGCCGACGTTGGCGACCTGGTCAGAACCGTGATTGTGGATAGCACCGTGATTGCCCGAATGCCCCGCGCCGACGTGATCTCCAACGACCGCATCCAGCCCGGCGATGTGGTGGTGGGGCTGGCTTCGTTTGGGCAGGCCACCTACGAAACCGACTACAACGGCGGTATGGGCAGCAACGGCCTGACCTCGGCCCGCCACGATGTGCTGGCCCATTACCTCGCCGACCGTTACCCCGAAAGCTATGACCCGGCTATTGATAAGAGCCTGGTTTACAGTGGCAGTAAAAAATTAGACGATGTCGGCAAACTGATTCTCTCCCCAACCCGGACTTACGCGCCGGTGGCAAAGGTGTTGCTGGATGAGCTGCGCCCGCAGATTCACGGCATGGTGCATTGCTCCGGCGGGGCGCAGACGAAGGTGCTACACTTCATTGACGACCTGCACGTGATTAAAGACAACTTGTTTCCGATTCCGCCGTTGTTCCGGCTCATTCAGGCCGAGAGCGACACAAGCTGGCAGGAGATGTACAAAGTCTTTAAC
>JBBRUV010000018.1:0-24826 GCA_038247465.1 Cytophagales bacterium | reverse complement strand
TTCGTAAGCTATGATTATCGCTTTTTTTAAAGAGTGTTTCTAACTCTGTTCGTTCTGATTCTTTCAGAACTGGTGTATTGACTCGGCCCATGAAGGCGAAAGTACAAAATAATGCAGACTATTTGTAGTGAAGTACTTACTATGGAAACACTCATCATCACTGTACCTGATGCCAATAGCCAAGAACGGGTTGAGCAAGCTTTACGCGACATCGAAGGCGTGATTTTGCAGACCCTGCCCATTATTGACGAGGCTACCGTACTGGCCCAATCAGCCCTGGCCAACGAATGGGAAAGCGACGAGGATAACCGCTGGGATACGTTGCTATGACGTTGACTAACAGCTACCAACGGGGTGATATTGTGAGCATCAAGTGACCACTGTACATCCATCTTTCTGCCAAACCGCCGTGAACGAGCTATTGAAATTGATTCAATAAACTCATTTCACTAAAACGGAACTCGATTCCGTCAAAAACGCCGACCCCGCCGTTACCACCTCCCGCACCCCGGCCAGGCCGTTGATTAGCAATACGTTATCTCCGTCTAAGAACCCGATTTGCACGGGTGTTTTTCGTACTTTCTTCCGGTCGTTGGTCAGCACATACACAAAACCTTCTTTGCCGTTTCCCTCCACGATTGCCTCTACCGGCACTACCGCGTATTGGCGGCTTTGGGCGGGGGTGAGCGAAACTTTGGCAAACAAGCCCGGAGCCATCTTTGCGCTGTTTGGCTGAATTTTTATCTCTGCCTGATACAGTTTCGTCTGCAAATCAGCCGCTTGCGCCAGTTCAGTGATGGTGCCGGCGAAGGTCTTACCCGGATAGGCATCGAGCGTCAGGCTTGCCCGGTTGCCGACCCGCAGCCGCGCCCAGTCTTTATCAGAAACGCCTACGCGCACTACCCAATCTGCCGCCCGATTGCCCGAAATCAGATAGACCCCGGCACCGGGCGCGGCAAACTCCCCGTCGTTCATCAGTTTGCGCGTCACCGTACCGGCCACCGAAGCCCGAATCTGGGCGTAGTTGCGATTAAACTGCGCGATGGTCAGGCTTTGGCGGGCTACGTCCTGTCCCGTTGTAGCGTTTTGAAGTTGTTCGAGCGTGGCGGCAGTATCGGCGTAGAGCGCTTTGACGCGGTTGAGGTCACGGACGGCTTTCTCGGCAGAAAACCGGGCCTGACTTACCTGCGCGTCAATTTCGGTCAGGTTCAGCGTGGCCAAAAGTTGGCCTTTTTGCACGGTTTGACCTTCTTCGACGTAGGTTTTGTTGATGATGCCCCCGATTTTGAACGACAGCCGTGCTTCTTGTGCCGACGATACCAGACCCGTTGCCACAATCGGTTCGGCCCTCGTTACGGTCTGCACCGGGGCCAGTTTCACCGCGATTACCGATTCGTCACTGGTTGTAGCGTTGGCCGTTTCGTCTGGTTTTTGCTCGGTTTTGGGCGAACAGGCTGCAACTGCCAGAGCCAGTGAAATAGAAATGAGGAGTTGATTCGTATTCATGATGGATTACTGATAACTGTTCACTGATAAGTGTTCACTGCCCCACCGCCATTACCCGATTCAGACCCGCCTGTTTCATCAGCACATCAAACCGGGCCAGCGATTGTTGAATTTGCGCGGTGATGTTGTCGTTTTGGGCTTTGACGAGTTCGATGAGCAGACTTTGGCCGTTGCGGTATTTGCTGTCAATCACCCGGAGCGTCTGACTCGTGGCCGACACGCCCTGCGCCGTTGCGGTCAGACTTTCCTGTGCTGCGTCGAGGTCATAATAGGCCTGCACCACCTGAAGCCTGATTTGTTGTTGCACTTCCTGAAGTCGGGTTTGGAGCGCGTCGGTCTGGATTTTGGCCTGTTGAATTTTCGAGCGTTTTTCGTATCCCTTGAACAAATCCCACTGCAACCCGAGTTGCGCCACCACGTACTGCTGGTTTTTGACCGTGTAGCCAAAGCCCTGGAAACCGGCGTTGCCACCCACAAATACGTTGGGCCGCATGGCGTTGGCTTCGTTCAGTTTAACCGCCGTTTGTGCCGCCCTCAGCGACCCGCCCACTTGCTGAATCTCCTGCCGCTGGCTGATAGCGGTTTCTTCAAGCGCAGCCAAATTTTCAGAAATATTCGGTAACATACTCTTAATCAGAATACTATCTATCAAAACGGTCGTTCCTAACTCCCGATTAAGCAAGAAATTAAAATAGGCGCGGGCAGTTTCGCGGTTTTTTTCGGCAACGGCCACCTGCTGTTTCAGCTTGCTCACTTCATATTCTGCCGTGCTGACTGCGTCTTTCGTTGCCACGTTGTTACTCACCAATTTCTGGTTTAGCCGTACCAATTCGCCCAGCACCCGGCGCGAATTTTCGTAAATTCTCAGCGCATCCAACGATTGCAAATACTGGTAATACGCCGTTGTGATGGTATAGCGCAGTTCGTTCTCCACCACCCGTCGGCGGGCTTGCTGTGCCGACAGCAGTTCTTTCTGAATCAGGTAGTTATACTGAATATCCGTGTTGTAGATGGCATAGGAAAACGAAAATTTCGTATCGTGAAAATTATTCGGGGCCAGTAGTTGGTTCACGTTTTCGATGTTGGTCGGGAAACGGTCGGAGCCGGTCAGCTTGTTGAGGGCCGTGTAGGCCGGGTTGAGCAAATCGCCCACCGGAAAATCAAGCCGTCGCCCGCCAGCCGCCACCGAATACGTTGGCGAGAAGGCCAATCGGGGATAAAACAACGCCCGTGCCTGATTCAGACTCTCCGTTACGCGGCTGATTTCCAGCGATTCCTGTTTCAGGGCGAGGTTGTTGGCCAGCCCGTCGCGAATGTACTCGTCAAGCGTCACCGAAGATGCAGAGTTAGTTGGCGGTGCCGGTTGCGCCTGTGCCGCCACGTCTGCCAACCCGAACGAAGTACCCAGCCAGACGACGATACAGCTTTTGATTGTTTTGTTCATAATCATTTCATAGTTAGTGAACACTGTTTAGTAACTGGGCAAAAAAAGTCAGGCATTTTCTGGCCTGAGACCGCGCAGTAACGTGTCGCAAAACAGACTGAACGCAGCCTCCATCACCTGATGCCGGTCACATTCGGGAATCATACCGAGCCGTTTTCGCAAAAACAGGGCCGTGTAGCCATGAATGCTACTCCAGATCATCATGGCAACTACCTGCACCGACTGTCTTTCAAAAATCCCGGCATCCATGCACTCCGTCACCACACGCTCCAGCAACCCAAAAGCCTGATCGCCTTCTACCCACTGTTCGGTGTCTAATTTGTCCATTGGAGCGGTCATAATAAACATTAGATCAAACAATTGTGGGTTTTCAACCGCAAACCGGATGTATGCCTGTCCCATTGCCATAAGTTTGTCAAATGGTTTTTCTAAGTGCAAAATGGGCTGAAAATCAGCCACCATTTTCATGAATCCCTGCTGATGGAGCGCGAAAAGCAACTCGTTTTTATCTTTGAAATACAGATAAATCGTGGCCGGGCTATATTCGATAGCATCGGCAATGTTGCGGATGCTGACTTTCTCGAACCCGTTTTCGAGAAATAGCCGCAAAGCCGCGTCTAACACCAGTCGGCGCATTTCTTCCCGTTCCCGCTCTTTTCGCTCTATAATGCCCATACTGATTCTGTTTAGCTATGCAAACATACTGAACACTGTTCAGAAAACAAATCATGGACAGTATTTCAGTAAGTGGTGCAGTGGCCAGCCATTGCCGCGCCACTCGCTTACAGCCAGATTACGGTTCCTTCTTCACCATACCACTGTTCAAAGTCAAGGGCGAAGTCGGCTTCTAACACGTTGCGTTTAATTTTCATGGTAGGAGTCATGCGGTTGTTCTCGACGGTCCAGGGTTGGGCCATGACCACAATTTTTTTCACCCGTTCGTAGCTGTGCAGCCGGGGATTCAACTCGTCCAGCGTTTCTTCGAGACTATGCGTAATGGTCTGACGGTCAGCAGCACGGGCCGTGTCAGACAGCACCACCAGCGCAACGGGTTGGGGCAGGGTTTGCCCGGCCACGCAAACCTGCTCAATGTGGTTGTTACCGGCAAAGCCAAACTCGATCTGAGCGGGGGCAATATATTCACCCTTCGGTGATTTGTACATATCCTTCACCCGGCCGGTGATCGTCAGGTAGCCATCGGTATCTACTTCGGCCACATCGCCGGTGTAGAGCCAGCCGTCAGTCATGGTTTTGGCCGTCAGGTCGGGTTCTCTGTAATAGCCGCGCATCAGCCAACTGCAGCGGGTGGCGAGTTCGCCGGTTACGGGGTCAATTTTTACGTCCATACCCGGATATACCTTGCCAACGGTTCCGTCTTTCACGGCTCCGGGTGGCATCATCGACACCGCGCCGAGGTTTTCGCTCATCCCGTATGCTTCCTGAATGTGAATCCCCAACGCCCGAAACCACTGAATGAGCGGCACGGGCATCGGCGCAGCCCCGGTGATGATGAGTTCAGCACTGTCTAATCCCAGCCCCTGCCGCACCATCTTTTTTACGTCTTCGGGCAACAGGGCGGGCGGCACACCGGGCGGTAATTTGGCCAGCAAGCCCTGCTGAAACTTTGTCCAGATGCGCGGCACGGCCAGAAAGTGCGTTGGGCGGGCTACACGCAGGTTTTGGGCGAAGGTATCGAGCGATTCCGAGAAATAAACCGTTCCACCCGTTGCCAGACTCGTTGACTCCACAATGTTGCGCTCGGCGATGTGGCACAGCGGCAGGTACGAAAAAAAGCGGGGGTTCACAATGTCCCGACGCATGATGTGGTGCGTGTTTTCGAGCGCGTTTACCATCGTTCGGTAGTCGAGCATCACACCTTTGGGGTTGCCCGTTGTGCCGGATGTATAAATCACCGTAAACAGATCATCCGGGTCGGGCATAGGATTATCGGTAATCGGGTTGTGCCGGTCGAGCAAATTATCCCACTGTTCGATACTGCGGTCAATGGTTGGGGCATCGGGGCCGTAGGTGGGCAAAGCCACGCAACGGACATCAACCGGAACGCCCTGTTTAGCGTCGGGCCAGTTGTCTAACTTCCCCACAAACAGCACTTTACAGCCGCTATGATCCATCACTTGCCGCAGTTGCGGGCCGGTCAACGTGGGGTAAAATGGCACCGATACGTGGCCCGCTATGCCGATAGCAATATCGGCAATGAGCCAGTGAGCGCAATTTTTCGAGGTCAGGCCAATGTTACTTTGCGGGGGCAGGTTGAGCGAACGCAGCCAGGCCACGATGCTCCGCGCCTGCCGCCCAACCTCGTACCAGGAGTAATCAATAAACGCATCACCGACGGGTTGCCTGAGGTAAATGTCGTCGGGTTTGGTGCCTTCCCAGTGATAAAATGATTCAATCAGCGTGCGTTGTGTTATCGGGGTTTCCATGGTATTCGGGTTTAGAAAGGGGTAGGTAAGGTATAACTTTTCCCCGAAAAAGCAGAAATTTTCTGTCATGAAAAAACCCCTGACTGATAGCCGGGGGCAGAGATTTGTTTTTCGGTACGGGGAGAATCGTTTGCCACGGCTTGAGCCGGGGGCTTACATCACAACGCAAACGCAGTTTTTACTTGCTCCACACAATCTAATTTCTCCCATGTAAACAGCTCAACCTCAACGGTTTTGGTGTTGCCATTCTGCCCGAAGGTTTTGGTTACGACTTCATTTTTGCGGCCCATGTGTCCGTAAGCCGCTGTTTCTGAATAGATCGGATTGCGGAGTTTCAGGCGTTGCTCGATGGCGTAGGGGCGCATATCAAACAATTCTTCGAGTTTGCGGGCAATTTCGCCGTCGGTCATGTCGGTTTTGGCCGTGCCGTAGGTATCTACAAACAAGCCGCAGGGCTTGGCAACACCAATGGCATAACTGACCTGTACCAGAATCTGATCGGCAAGGCCAGCCGCAACCGCGTTTTTGGCAATATGCCGCGTGGCGTAGGCCGCCGAACGGTCAACTTTCGAGGGGTCTTTGCCCGAAAACGCCCCGCCCCCGTGTGCGCCCTTGCCGCCGTAGGTGTCCACAATAATTTTGCGGCCCGTGAGGCCGGTATCGCCGTGCGGCCCGCCAATCACAAATTTGCCCGTTGGGTTGATATAATACGTGATGTCGTCGGTAAACAAGGCCTGCAGTTCAGGTTTCAGGGCGGCTTTCACGCGGGGGATCACGAGGTTAATCACATCTTCGCGGATTTTGGCGAGCATCGTCGCGTCGTCGGCAAAGTCGTCGTGCTGAGTCGAAACCACAATCGTGTCAATCCGAATCGGCTGGTGATTATCCGAATATTCAATCGTCACCTGCGATTTGGCGTCGGGCCGCAGGTATGGAATCAGATCGGCGTGATTGTTACGGATGTCCGACATTTCGCGCAGGATGGCGTGGGCCAAATCGAGCGGAAGGGGCATGAAATTATCGGTTTCGTTGGTGGCATAACCAAACATCATACCCTGATCGCCCGCGCCCTGGGCGTTGGCCAGCGTCTCAAAATCGTCAGTATCGGTCTGACGATCAACTCCCTGGTTAATATCTGCCGACTGGTCGTGGATGGCCGACATGATGCCGCACGAGTTGGCCTCGAACATATACTCGCTCTTGGTGTAGCCGATTTTACGGATTACGTCGCGGGCAATTTTCTGCACATCGAGATAGATATTAGTTTTCACGTCACCGGCCAGTACCACCTGCCCGGTAGTAACCAGAGTTTCACAGGCAACTTTGCTGGTGGGGTCGAAGGCCATGAAATTATCAATCAGGGCATCGGAGATTTGGTCGGCAACTTTGTCGGGGTGTCCTTCTGAAACCGACTCGGAGGTGAAAAGATATGGCATTCTTGCGGTTTAACTGGTTATGAACCGCAAAGCTACTGTTTTTTTGACCGTCAGCTTTGCGGTTCATAATCAGCTAATCAACTTTCTGCGAATCACGTCGAGCAGGGCCAGCGTAAACGGCACTTTGGGCATTGACCACATCACCCGCAATTCTTCGCCGAAGGTGGTATCTTCGTCTAAAAACCGAAAAACGGCCTCCGGGGTGTTGTGTTCGTAGAGGAGCGTAAACATATCGTCGGCGGGGTAGCGATTTTTTTCCAGCACGTTCAGCAGAATACTGTCGTAGAACTTGAATCGCCCTTTGAACCACGACTGTTTGCGGTGCGGTTTGCCGGTTTGGGCAAGGTTCTGCACCACCTCACGCAAGTATCGTTGCGTTCGCTGAAACGTATAACCCGTTGACGCTTTAGTGAACCCACCCGATGTGCCAATGCGGATAATGTGGGCCGAGGGGCTCTCTTTAGTCGGCACGTCTGACATTGGAATCACGCCAAACTCGGTTTCGCTGATCTGGTAAGTGCCGGTATCTAAATGATTATCAATGTATTGCCGCAGGTCGGCTTCATATTGGGCCTCGGTTAGTAGTTTCTGGTTGAAGAGCGTAAACTCAACCAGAGCGGTGTTGGTGTCGAACGGCAGGACATACACAAACCGGCAATCGTTGTGTTGGGCCACCCGAAAATCCATCATGCGGGGGCGCGTGACATCAAAACAAGGCTTTTCGGTGTGGATTATCCAACCCTTGAAATGTTGCAGCAGGTTGTGGTTTGTGGGCTTATCTAAGGTCAGCGCAAAGGTGCTGTCGAAAACATAATCGGCAATCAGCGGCTCGTCGTCGGCAATTACAAACCCGCCCTGATCGGTGTCTTTGATTCGGTTAACGGTTGCCTGCCTGATTTCGATGTTCGGAAATTGGGCAAGCCGGGCGTGCATGAACTCATAGAAATCAATGCCCCGGAGCATCTTGTACTGGTAATCACCTATATCGAGCAAACCCGACAGCGTAGTGCCGTGAAACTCAACCCGATCCCAGGTGCGGAACAAAATCGGCTCGCAGATACCCACGCCCCGCTCCCAGAAACACCAGGTGCGGTCGTTCCGGTTTTTTTGTTCGCGGTCAAGAATCAGGATGTTCCTGTCGCGCAGTTGGGGCGATTGGGTCATGTACCAGGCAATGCTCAGGCCCGCCATACCGCCCCCGGCAATGATGTAATCGTATTTTTTCATCAGCCAAAACAAAAGCCCGGTCACCAGAAAACGGGCCGGGCTACGTTGTGAAAATAACCGGAAAAATCAGCGAGTTGTTCACCGGCCAATGACCGGAATACCAAGTTGTTTGCAGGTAATCTGGCACATTAAGTTTTTCAACTTGCTGTGCCGCCCAACCATTGATTGTTGACCAGTAGCCGGATTGAGGTACATTGTGTGCCGTGCGCCTTCGTGGTGTAAGATACAACCATGTTTTTCGATATGCTTTGATGAGTTGGCCGTGTTTCATCAGACTAATTCCAGTTCTTCCCGGCGCGTTGCTAATAAATGATTTTCATGCTCAAATAAGATACGCTGTGTTTCGAAAAAAATCGAATGCCCTCGGCAAGGTTGGCTTTCAGCTCATCAATGGTTTCGCCCTGATCAATCACGGTCGGAATTTCTTCGACCTGACCGACCCAACCGCCTTCCTCGGCCTCCTGAATGCGACTTGTGAGTTTCGTAGGAAATTAGGTTCGGTTAAACGTTTACGTGCCGTTCGGCGTGGTAGCTCGACCGCACCAACGGCCCCGATTCTACGTATTTTAGCCCGCGCCCAAGCCCTTCTTCTTTGTATTGGGCAAATTGGTCGGGCGTGATCCAGTCAATCACTTCATGGTGCATTTTAGTCGGTTGCAGATATTGGCCGAGCGTCAAGATGTCTAATCCGCTCATTACCAAATCGTCTATGGCTTTGTACACTTCGTCGGTGGTTTCGCCGAGACCAAGCATAATGCCCGATTTGGTGCGTTTCCCGGCGGCTTTGGTGCGCTGAATCTGTTCTAAACTGCGCTCGTAGCGGGCCTGTGGTCGGACGCGCCGATACAGCCGCTCCACGGTTTCCATATTGTGCGACACCACTTCCTGCCCCCCGGAAATCATCCGGCTCAGGGCTTCCCAGTTGCCTTTAGTATCTGGAATCAGGGTTTCGATGGTGGTGGTAGGCGAAATTTCTTTCACCGCCCGCACCGTCTGATACCAGATTTCAGCTCCCCGGTCTTTGAGTTCGTCGCGGTTTACGGATGTCAACACCGCGTGTTTGACCTTCATCAGGGCAATAGCTTCGGCCACGCGCCGGGGCTCGTCGGTGTCATATTCGTTGGGGCGACCTGTGGCAACGGCGCAAAACGAGCAACTTCTTGTGCAGACATTGCCCAAAATCATAAACGTGGCCGTGCCAGCCCCCCAACATTCGCCCATGTTGGGGCAATTGCCTGATTCACAGATCGTGTGGAGTTTATGGGTATCAACCAACTGCCTCACTTTGGCGTATTCGGGGCCAATGGGCAACTTCACCCGGAGCCAGTCAGGGCGTTTTGTCCGTTCCTTAACAGAAGCAATAACGGGGAGTTCGATCATAGCAGTACGGCCTTCTTTTTGTAAAAAAGGATTTTAACGGGCGTAAAGTTCGGGATGAATTTGCAAACCAACCGGGGAACATGAGACTGACTCATATTCCCCGGTTGACATCAGGATAAGATACCTATTTACTTTTTACTGCCAAAAAACAGCGTGATATAACCTGATGTGAAGAAACTCCGGTTGCCAATGTCTTTGCCGCCCAGCCGCGAATCAGCATTAGGGATGATGACAATTTTCTGCGGAAAAATCTCTGTCAAAAACCCGATTTCCACGCCGGTAGTATTATTTCTAAACGTACTCAGTTCAAAACTGACGGCGGTTTTCACGTTCAGGCCAACGGTGAATTTCGATTGACCGAAGCCTTCAAAAAAGCCCCCTTTGTCAATCACATTTTTCCGCACCCCGTTGGCATCAATCGTACTGGCATACGGGGCCGTATATTCGCGGTTACCTTCCTGAATCTTAACGTAATACGGCTTGATGATTCCCAGCGACGGACCGGCGGCAAAAATGGCGTTCACGGCCACGCCTTCATCAGCATTGCGCTGAAAAAGCGTGATTTCGCGGCCATACTGCGGGCGAATCACAAACAGATAATTCTCTTTGCCAAATACAAACCGACCACCAAAGTTGCCAGCTACCGACTGTACCTCTTTTGGATGCTTAATATTGACTACTTCTACACTCAGATACTGATGCTGTTTCTGCCCGAACAACGTGCTGGGCAGCACCTTCGACTGCCGGTACACAAACCCGCCAATCAGCCCGGCGTTGGTGTTGGTAGTGATGCCAAACGTAGTCACTTGCCGAAACGTATCATCGTCAGTATCAGTTGGTAGCTTGGCTTGGGCGCGTAGTTGCTGACTGTGCAGCAGAGCCAGGCCCAGAACCGTAACTAAAAATATATGTGAGGTTCGCATTGTTCGTTTGTTCAGCCCATAAAGATAGAATCACTTACGCTAATTTCTACAAACTTGATTCTATCTTTTGGATAACCGGCCCCAGTTTTTTATGTTTCGCAAAATGAGCGCGTGATTTCTTATGCCAACGATTCAGATAAACTACCTCGGCGACCTTCGCACCGACTGCCAGCACCTCCAGTCTGGCACCCACATCAACACCGATGCCCCCACCGATAATCAGGGCCGGGGCGAAGCATTTTCGCCAACCGACCTGGTTGCCAATGCTCTTAGCACCTGCATCATCACAACGATGGCGATTTTTGCCCGGCGCGATGGTATAGAACTCGCCGGGAGCACGCTCACCGTGACCAAAGTCATGACCACCGAACCGCCCCGGCGCATTGCCCGCATCGAAATTGCCATAACGCTGACAGCCACACCCGTGCCCGACGAAGCCACGCGCCGGAAACTCGAAGCCATTGCCCACACCTGCCCCGTTGCCCGAAGTCTGCACCCCGACGTGGTTCAGGACGTGACGATGGTGTGGGAATCTTAGAACACCCGCTCACCACCAACCCATGTTTGCCGAACTTTCGTGGCGCGGAGTTTTTCGTTGGGCGCGGTCATAATGTCTTGATCCAGCACCACAAAATCGGCCTGTTTGCCGGGGGCGATACAGCCGCGCAGGTGGTCTTCGGCGTTGGCGTAGGCGGCCCAGCGTGTCATGGCCAGTAATGCCGATTTGCGGTCAACGGCGTTTTCGGGCTGGTAGCCGCCTTTGGGGAAATTATTGGCATCCTGCCGGGCCGTTGCCGCGTGAAAACCAAACAATGGGTTTGGGCTTTCGACCGGAAAATCAGACCCAAAATCAATGAAACCATTCTGTTTCATCAGATCATTAAAGGCGTATGCGCCCTTCACCCGAATTTTGCCCAAGCGGTCGGCAGCCCAGTACATATCTGAGGTGGCATGAGTGGGCTGGACGGACGGAATAATCGAGTAGCGGCCAAACAAATACACATCCTCGGGCGAGACCACCTGCGCGTGTTCGATGCGCCAGCGACGGTCATTTTTGGTTTTCAGGAGTTTACCGTACAGGCTAAGAATCAGGTGGTTGGCAGAATCGCCGATGCAGTGCGTGTTGGCCTGAAACTTACTGCCGGCGAGTTGCGTCAGAATCCGTTCGAGTTCAGCGGGAGCGAGCAGCAGAAAGCCCGACGTTTCGGGGCGGTCGGCGTAGGGTTTCCGCAGGCAGGCTCCCCGTGAGCCGAGCGCACCGTCGGCGTAAAGTTTGAAGGCGTTTACGGTGAGCCGGTCGGTTTGGTAAGGGCCGCGTTTCAGGTAATAATCAAGGTTCGACAAGCCGAGCGAAATCATCACGTAGTCTCTGATTTTCAGCTTATTATCTTTCTGAAGTTTTTCTACCAAATCAATATCATCACGGTTCAGACCCGCGTCCGAAACTGAAGTCAGGCCGAGCGAGAAACACAGTTTTTGAGCGGCCAGCAGCATCCGGCTTTTGTCGGCTTCGTCGGCTTGGGGCATCACCCGCTTGATGAGGTTCATGGCATTGTCTACCAGTACCCCCGTTGGTTGTTTGGCCGGGTTCAGCACCACCTCACCCCCATCGAGCCGCGAACCAGCCGTGATTTTTGCCAATTTCAGGGCTTTTTCGTTCACCAGGAGCGCGTGTCCGTCAATGCGGGTCAACATCACCGGAACCGTTGGGAAGGTCGCGTTCAGGGCCGCATTGGTCGGGAAGCCACCAACCGGAGAATCGGTTTTAGGCCAGTCGTTCTGATCCCATCCCCGGCCCATAATCCACTCACTGTCAGGATGTTGCTGTTGGTAAGCTTTGAGTCGGGCAAGCACTTCGGCGTATGATTTCGCCCCCACCAGATCGGCCTGATCGAGCATTTGGCCGAGACCCAGAAAGTGGCTGTGCGGGTCAAAAAAGCCGGGATACACGGGCTGCCCGGCGAGGTCGGCGGTGGAATCGGCCCGAAACCGGGCGGTGAGGTCGGCAGTGGTGCCAACGGCCACGAATTTTCCGTCTGTGACGGCAAATGCCTGGGCAGTCGAAAAGCTCGAATCGGCGGTGTAAATCCGGGCGTTGGTGATGAGTAGGTCAGCGCGTTCTTTGGTAGAGCAGGCGCAGACCAGCAACAGCAGGGCGAGGGAAAAGAGGAGTGATTTTGTCATGGTAACACCAAAAGTAAAGGTTGTATCTTTGTTCACAACTCCGGCCAACCGTATGCTCATTGCTAACCCTATTTACGACGCAGCATTTAAGTATCTTCTTGATGATTCCGATATTGCCCGACGGCTGCTGTCGGTCATTATTGACGAAGAAATTATTGAGTTGGAGGTAAAACCGCAGGAGCAACTCGCCTTCTCGGAGACATTGTTTGTGAAGGTATTAAGGCTTGACTTTAAGGCCATTATCAAGACCAAAACCGGCGAGCGAAAGGCGGTACTTATCGAACTCCAAAAAGGTAAGTATCTCATTGATATTATGCGGTTCAGGCGGTACTTAGGCGAAAACTACCAGCGCGAAGAAGAAATCAGAGACGAAGCCGGGGAGTTGAAAAAACAGCCGTTGCCCATTATTACGGTTTATTTTCTGGGCTTTCGACTGGGGCAGGTGTCGGCCCCAATTGTTCGGGTAAACCGAATTTATACCGATGTTTCGACCAACGAGACGCTTCAGGTACGCGACGAATTTATTGAACAGCTAACCCACGATTGCCTGGTGATTCAGATTCCGCGCCTGCCGGTCAAATACCAGTCGCGGGTAGAGCGGATTCTGTCGGTCTTCAATCAGCGATATGTGATGGACAACACCAACCGACTGCTTGATTTTCCGGTTCAGGAATCGGATGAGCAATTGATTCAGGATATGAGCAAACGATTAAATAAAGCCACCGAAAACGAAGGCGTTCGGAACCAGATTGCCGCTCAGGAAGACTTTGATGAGGGTATCGAGCGGTTTTTTCGTAAACAGAATATTCAGATAGAGACCATTCAGAAGGCAATTGACGAAAAAGATTCGGTCATTGAGCGGAGCCAGAAAGCTATGCACGAAAAAGATTCGGTTATTGAGCAAAATGCGAAAGCTATTCTTGAACGAGACCGCGAGTTAGAAACCCTGCGGCAGGAACTTAACCGATTGCGGGGCGTGTAATTCTGCCACAAAACGACAGATTGTGTAGTTTTGCGCTATTACGCTCAAAGTTGGCTCTCCATGAACTCATTCCGTTTATTGCTCTTCATTCTGATTCCTTTTTCGGCCCTTGCCCAATCGCCCGCCAAGCCTGCTAAACCACCGTCAAGGCCACAATCACAAACCCAGCCAGCCCCAACACCCACACCCGTGCAACGCGCTCTGCAACGCACCGTTACCATCAGCACCCTGCCCCAAGCGGGCCAACAACTTGACCTGACCGACGCGCTGGCAACCGCCGTTGAAAAAAATTACCAGATCAAAATCGCCCGTTCGCAGCAACTCATCTCGGTCACAAACAACGTGCGGGCCAATGCCGGTTTTGCCCCGTTGGTGACGTTCGGGTTTCAGCAAAACCTTTTGTTGCAGAATTTTCGGCAGGACTTTTTCAACTCCACCCAGCCACCACAGCGCGTTTATGGCGCGTTTAACCGGAATTTTAGTGTTGGGCCAAACGCCACATACACGCTTTTTAATGGTTTTGGACGCGAAATCACGCTGGCCCAGCTCGGCGAGGTGGTGCGGCAGAGCGAGGCTTTTACCCGCGCCAATATTGAATCAACGATAGCCCAGACCACCACTGCTTATTATGACGTAGTGCGGCAACTGCAACGGCTGATTGCATTCAAACAGGCTCTTGATATCTCCCGCGAACGGCTTGACCTGGCACGCGCTACCTATGAAGTCGGGACGCGCTCGAAAGTGGATTTCCTGAGCGCACAGGTTGACTATAACGCCGACAGTGCCGCACTGCTGGCCCAGGAGCAGAGCGTCAGAAATGCCAAAATTCAGATAAACACATTGCTGGTGCGCGAACCGGCCACCGAATTTGCTGTGCGCGATACAATCATCGCCCGCGCTGATATCAACCTCGACCAATTGCGGGAGTCGCTCACGGCGCAGAATCCGCAACTGATTCAGGTACTTATTGACCAACAAATAGCCGCGCTGAACACCCAGCTGACGAGGGCTGCTCTGCTCCCGCAGATTGATGCACTGAGTGGGTATTCGTTTACGCCCGTTGATAACCAAGCCGGTTTTGGCTCACGGCGGGGCCGCAATGATGGCTTAACAGTGGGCCTTCGGCTGTCTATGCCGATTTACAATGGCGGCAATTTCCGTCGGCAAACAACGGTGGCCCAAATCAATGAGCGCGTAGTAGCCGACCAACTCGCCGACCTGCGCCTGCAACTCGTGGCCGCGCTCGAACAGACCTACCAGACCTATCGCAATAACCTGACTTTATTGAACTTAGAGGTTCAGAACTACCAGATTGCCACTCAAAATATTGACATTGCCTACGAACGGTATCGAGTCGGGAACTCCACCGCCGTTGAATTTCGGGATGTGCAACGCAACGCCGTGCAGGCCCAGACCCGGCTTTTTGATGCGTCATTCAACGCCAAAGCCGCCGAAATTGAACTGTTGCGGTTGAGCAGCACGATTACAAAGTAAAAACGCAACATAGCGCGTCTCAGACCCCGCCCGGATTTTCATCAATTCCCAACCTCGGCAACACCGGGTTCATCACACGAGAAGCGACCTTGATTCGAAAAACCTTCGTGCCGGCCACGTCAAAATCGCAGGTATAGAACCCGCGTTGTTTCACGCCCCGATACACAGCCGTGTAATTGATCTTCATTGGCCAGTTGTTGAGCATCAGCTCAGTCGTGATGGCATCAACGGCTTTGCGAAGGTTGGAGAAAAACACCACCGACGGTTCACGCTCCCGAATGGTCGCCAGCGAGCCGATATGCTGCAGTGTGATTTCGTAAATTATTTTGGTGATAACCTGCATAAACAGAGTATTTCAGTCAATTTTATTCAAAATCGTAAATTTCTGAAAAACTATTGCATAATTTTTCAGGCATAAAACATTTTCCCGGCCACGGCGTTTTTGCTGTATGATTCATTAATCAGCCTGCGCCAAACCGACGCGGGCTTTTTTTGTGGGTAACGGTCAACAAAAAAGAGACGCAAAATTTTGCGTCTCTACGAGTTTACCAGTCCAGTGCTCATCAGCCCACTTACAACAGTTTGATCACTGCCAGAATAAGCGAGGAAAAGCCAATCAAAAGTATGGTCAACCATTTTAGTTGGTCTTTAAACCCTCGTTCAATCACAGTTTCCAACCGCGATACTTCTGACACGAGTTTGGTCTCCAACCGCGATGCTTCTGATTTGACCGTGATCTCAAGCCGGGTGTCTTCTTTCTGGCTATTAGCCTCTACTTTCTTGATATCTTCCTTGGTTGCCAGCGCGTCGCGTTGAGAGCCTGCTTTCTCGGTGGCTTTTTCTTCCACATACTGCATCAGGGTTGCGGCTTCACTTTCACCCAGTTTTGTCTTGAAGATTTCGTAGGCTTTCAGTTCTAATACGGTCATGCTGGCAGGCAGTTTTTGTGAACATAACAGAAAATCGGCCCGTTCCGTTACTTCCGGTACATCACCGTATCAACGGCTTGCAGCGTCTTTTTCACGTTTGGCAAAATGATCTCAATGAGCGTTGGGGCGTAGGGCAACGGTAAATCGAGGTTATTAACCCGAACCACCGGCGCATCTAAATAATCAAACGCATTGCGCTGAATGTTGTAGGTCAACTCCGAAGAAATAGCCGCCAGCGGCCAGGCTTCTTCCACAATCACGCACCGATTGGTTTTCTTCACCGAGTTCAGTACTGTGGTGTAATCAATGGGCCGCACACTCCGTAAGTCAATTACTTCCGCCGAAATGTTGTTTTTGGCGAGTTCGCTGGCCGCTTCATTTGCCACTTTCATCATCTTGCCAAACGACACAATAGTTACGTCATTGCCTTCGCGGACAACGTTGGCCTTCCCAATCGGAATCAGGTACTCTTCTTCCGGCACTTGGCCTTTGTCGCCATACATCAGTTCTGACTCCATGAAAATCACCGGGTCATTGTCGCGGATGGCGGTTTTCAGTAAGCCCTTTGCGTCGTATGGATTGCTCGGCACCACCACTTTCAGCCCGGCGGTGTTGGCAAACCAGTTCTCGAAATTCTGTGAATGCTGACTCGACAGCATTCCGGCGTTGCCCGTTGGCCCCCGAAACACAATCGGACACGAATACTGCCCGCCCGACATTGACATCATTTTGGCCGCAGAGTTGATAATCTGGTCAATGGCAACGAGCGAGAAGTTAAAGGTCATAAACTCGATAATGGGCCGCAGGCCGTTCATCGAAGCCCCGATACCGATACCGGTGAAACCCAACTCGGCAATGGGCGTATCAATCACGCGCTCCGGGCCAAACTCGTCGAGCATTCCCTGGCTAACTTTATAGGCTCCGTTGTATTCAGCGACTTCTTCGCCCATCAAAAACACCGACTTATCCCGGCGCATTTCTTCGGACAGGGCTTCGCGCAGAGCCTCTCGGAATTGTATTTCTCTCATGGTTTATGCGTTGGGTTGTTCGTTCTGAAACGACATTGGTCGGTCGAAACGGTAAATCGATCAAAATTAGGCAACGGTGAGAGATTGGACAAACGTACTGGGCGGTTGCAACACATACTGCTCCACAATGGCTTTGAGAACTTTGAGCCGCCCGGCTATAAACAGAACTTCAGAGTTCGAGGCTGAATAAGCTGCGCTGATGCTGTACTCATTGCCTGTCAGCACCATGAACCGCCAATTTTCGCCAATCACAAAACAACCATAAACCGGACGATTATCGCCGTTAAGTTCCCGCCCAACCAGCATAGGGGCTAATGCCTGCGCGGCAGGATCGCCATCGGGGTCCACTTCTTTTTTGTATTCATTAAATGCAAAGTATGGGATTTCTGGTTCTCTATAGCCCGATGCAACCATACCGTCAGGCTTCCCGGTGAGGTAACAATCGCCTACTTCGGCCCCAATCTGTCGATTGGCAAAAAGGTTGTACTGCTGAGACGAAATCTCGGCCAGACTAAATAATGGCCCAATGAAATGTAGGGATAGTTCCTGCTCATTCCAGCCAAACATATTTAGTCTTAGCAAAGCCCGTAGGTGTTCGCAAACCTCTCGCTCATAGCCAGATAAGTCAACGGGCGAATCGAGCCACTCGTTGAGCGGCCCCGGCGTGAATATCTGCCGTAATCCAAACCGTTTGTCTAAACTTGTTAGGGTGCAGTTGCCAAAAAGAAGCGTTTCCATAGCCGGTTATTTTTTACCAAAGATACGGTTCTACGACCCACACAATTTTATACGAATCATTTCGCAAAATAATATACGAAATTATTCGTATAAAGCCTTCGTGCGACGAAACACACCTACTTCTCATCTGTTTAATAGTCCCTCGCTTCATCGGGAGCCTGATACTGGTAGTCAACTTGTAAAAAGATGTCGCAGATTCAAGTTTGAAGTGCAATTCGCTGTTTTTCAGCGCATTGAAAAGGGGAAAGAAAGCCTAACGTTTTACGGGGTCGGTGATTCAGTTCGTTTTGAATCGAACCGGGCCGCCGGTGCGGATACGAATTCCTCGCTCACCAAACCGATCCGCTGGCCTTTGGGAATGTACTGGCGGATCAGTCGGCACGGGCCGCCCCGCGTTGGTATTCTCATTAAGGCCACGCGCCCATGAGTGGTACGGACGAGCGAAATAAACTGGTATTTTCAATGCAGCAGTGATGGCTGCGTGGTCGGTGAATTCGCGGCCATTATCGACGGTCAATGATTTGATGGGCAACCCACAATGAGCCAAAGCTTTCTCTATGGCAGGACCCACTATATCCGCCTTCTTAGACGGTACTTTGACGATACAAGTGTACTTGAATACTCGCTCTACTAAGGTTATTAAGACGCCGTCGTGGTCGAAGCCAATGACCGTATCACCCTCCCAATGACCCACTTCTGTATTTGTATCCACACTAGCAGGCCGATGCTCAATACCCACCCGACCCTCGGTACGGAGATCCAATACGTTGACATTCGCAGCTCAGCCCTCGGCCAGCAAAACGCGGGCTGGGTGGCAAGTATCAACACCAACATCACGCATAAACTTACGCCCGTCACTACCTTTCAACTCAACTCGTTTGTGGCTACGGGGCAAATTTCGCTGCAAGGCAAAAATAGTGGCCGGTATTTTTACCAAGTATCGGGCAAGCGCGAATTCTGGGACAAAAAGCCAGCCTAACCCTCCGCGTGACCAACCCGTTTGGCCGCGACGTGGTGATGACCGGCATACAAAACGCCCCTACCTTCACCACCGTTTCGACCATGAACTTCGTCAACCGGCAGGTGCAGTTGGCGTTTGAATGGCGGTTTGGGCAGATGAGCAGCGGGGGCGGCAGAGAGAGCAAAAAAATCAGGAACGACGACCGGGGTGGGCGATAGCCAAAACTTACAGTGCCATATGCCGTTCGGTGAGGTGGTGTTTTGCCAGAGATTTCTTCACCTCTTCGGCTTTCTCAACAAATCGCTCACCATCTGTTCTGTCATAATCGTTTTTGATTAAGCCATTCGCTTCTTCAATCACTTTGTCTGGCTGGTCGAGGTGATAGTACAAAGTGGCCAAAGAATAGTAGGCTGAGTATCTGATTTTTTTGTCGGCTTTTTCATTACTGGCATATTTGGTTTTCAGCGACGAGAAATACGCCAGCAATGGCTCTAAGTTGGTGGCTAACACAGCCGTTGACTCGGTGGCTTTCATGCCTTTCATCAGTTCTTTAACGGCTTTTATGGCCTCCTGCTGAATCTCATATTCGGGGTGCTTTTTCGAGTCCAGAATCCAGAGAAAATCTCTGCCTGACATTGGCGTGTAGCCAAATAGCCCGTTTGCGTCGGCGTTGACCGATGCAATGGCTGCATTTACGTAGTTGGTGATGAGTTCGTTCTGAATGGAGGAACGGTTGATAGTAAAATATTTTTCGGCATCGCCAGAGTTCCTGAATTCATCAGATACAAAGACCATTTCAGACGGAAATATCCCCCACCCTACTCGTTTCCCCTGCACTGTTGCCGGGGCATCTGAGGTAACAACGTTGGTCAAAAACCGATTGGTTTTAACGGGTGCGGCAGGTTCAGCTTTCTTTGGTTCTTCGGCGGGTGCGCCGGTAGGTGGCGGGCCAGTAATCTGGTAATTGCCACTCACACTGTACCGGGCTGTTAGTTTGTAATAGTAGTTCCGGCCAGTGACTTTCCCCTCTTTGTCTTTCACTTCTTCGGTTCGGGTTGTGGTTTCGGAACGCTGAAAACGAACATCGCCCATCGTAACCGTGATTCCGACGGTAGGGGCGGTTTCGGTTCGCTGGAAGCCATTAATATTTATCCGGTCATAAACTGATTCGGCGGGCATAACGCGGGTGATGGCGGTTACGGCATTGACCCGTACCCCAAACGTGCGTTGATCGGGTTCTAAGTATTCGCGCGGCAGAACAATGTGGCTGTAATCAAAAGAAAAGCGATCCAGATCAACTCTCTGAGCAAAGCCAGTGCAAAACGAAAGGTAAAAACAAACTATTGCGGTAAGGCGTACAAGTGAATACATAAACCAATTTTTTTTGTTGAAAACCAGTCGCAAATGTATGATAAGCTACTTATTTGGCCAATACACTATCAATGTGTTCGCCAGCATGGTGCTGCATCCAGTAAGTAAAGTGGGCCATACTGCCTATATTAAGGGATAAAACGGCCAGTTCATAAAAAAGCCCTTCCCTCAAAGCCAGTAACTTTCAACAAAGTATTTTGGAGACTATCACCTGCCAAGTTACCGCCAGCGTCCGGGAGGTCGAACGAACCAAACTGATTCTGGCTATGCTGGCTGGTAAGTCCAACAAGCCGGTTAGCCACGGGTTGGGCTACAGTTGGGGGAAAGCCAAACGATGGTAGTATCGGTGGATTCAGATTCAACCCGGATCACAGACCCTTGAGGCAGTTAGTGACCCTAAAAAAGTCCGCTGGGAACTCGAAAAAGCCATTCGAGACGGCTTGAGCGATGCCCCACGGCCGGGCAGTCCGGGTAAGTTTTCCGCTCATGACTACTGCCAAATTCTGGGTGTGGCCCTGGAAGAGCCTGCCCTAAGTGGGCGACCCGTCAGCCACTGGGGGTTGACCGAGTTGACTGATGAGGTCATTAAACGGAGGATTGTAAGTCGCATTAGTCGCATTAGTCGTTCCCAGTCGGACCGCCGATGCGGTGGGTTCTTTTTTAAAAACACAGCGAGATCAAGCTCCACAAGACCCAGGACTGGCTCAATCCTAAATGTACGCCGGCGGAGTTGGCTCAGGGGTCGGAACAGATTTGTCAGGCCTGCCTGAATGCCCCCCGTCGATGGGAGGCAGAAGGTCTCAAAACGGTGAGTACAGATGAGAAGACAGGGATGCAGGCACTGGCACGGAATGCGCCTGACTTACCTCTACAAGTAGGTCAGGTTTGTCGGCAAGAGTATGAGTACACCCGGCGTGGCACCGCACGGGCGGCACCGCCTGTGTTTAATCGCCAATCTGGACGTCGTCTGTACGGGAACTTGAAATCAAATGCTACTTACTGGACGCGGCACTAGATAAAACTCGACGCAGTCCATCGGCAAGTGAGCCAGTAGCAGAATAGTTGCACCATTCATTAGGGTCATTAATCGCTCCTGTATTTTATCAAGTACGTCATAGAAGGCCTAATCCCACTCCGCCGTTTTGTTTCTTCCCTACTTCACGTCCTTCGTTAGATGTGGGCTTTCCAATGCTTTGACAGGCACAGCATTGCGCAAAAACCCTCACTAAATCCCTATGAGCTGCACCGAACCAAAACCTGCCCAAACCGATGGGTTGCTCTGGGAGCAACTCCGGGCGGGAAGCGAACTGGCGTTGGGCAAGCTCATACACCGGTATTTTAACCCACTACTCAACTACGGCCATAAGTTCGTGCGCAACGAAGCGTTTGTGAAAGACTGTGTGCAGGAGGTGTTTATTGATATCTGGAACCGGCGCGACCGTATCAGCCAGCCCGACAGTGTGCGGGCGTATCTGCTGAGTTCGGTGCGAAAACGGGTACTCCGCGAAGGGTTTCGGCAACATATTATCCGGGACAATGAACCCGTTGATCTGGAAAACAATGGGCAGTTGGTCGATTTTTCGCCCGAATGGACGGTTATCGAGCAGGAAAGTCTGGCCGAAACCACCCGGCGCATTACTGAAACCTTAGCCAAAATCCCCAAACGCCAGCGTGAAGCCATTTACCTGCGCTATTACCAAAATCTCGAGCGAGACGAAATTGCCGACATCATGGGCGTAAACCCACAGTCGGTGTCCAGTCTGTTGCAGGCAGCCTATACTTCCATGCGCGAAAACTGGCCTGTATTGATGGTGCTGGTTAAACTCTTGCAGACGGTCTCGTTCTGAAAATACCAGCCCGCAAACCAGTATCTGACGGGTGGCCACGCCATCTTACCGTATCAAATCCCTGAAAACCCGTTATGGAAACCGATTATCGAGCGTTGACAATGGACGAACTGACCCGCGACGAACGGTTTCGCGAGTGGGTGATTCGGCGCGACCCTACTGCCGAACATTTCTGGCTCACCTGGCTGGCCGATAATCCTGATAAGGCCGGCAACATTCAGGTGGCGCGGGCGTTCCTGATGGCCCTCGAAGAAACCGAAACGGCTCTGCCCGCTGAGACGCTCGCGCAACTGGCCGACGAGGTTGTAGCACGCAAAACGGGCCGGGTCGTCAGCCTCTGGCACAGCACGGCGGTTCGGGTGGCAGCTTCAGTATTGTTGGTACTGGGCGCAGGGTATGTAGCCTACCAGATTGTAAATCAGTCACCTGACCAGACAATTCAGGCCCAGCTTCGGCAAATTAGCCCGGCCTTAGCCGATCAACCCGTTGAGCAGACCAACAACACAGTCGAGGTGCAGACCATCCGGCTCGAAGATGGAAGCGTGGTGCAGCTCGACCCCAACAGCACGTTGCAATATCCGGCGCATTTTTCGGCCACTAATCGGGAGGTGTACCTGCGCGGAAAAGCGTTTTTCAGCATTGCCCGAAACCCGAAAAAACCGTTCTGGGTCTATACCCGAACCGTTTCAACGCAGGTGTTGGGTACCAGTTTCTGGGTCAGTGCGTTTGCCAACGCACCCCAGGCGAAGGTGGAGGTAAAAGCCGGGCGGGTGTCGGTTTATCGGTTAAGCGACGTGGAAAAAGTTCGGCAGGGCCAGCGCAACGAACGGGTTGGCGTTATTCTGACTCCCAATCAGCAGGTGGCCTACAACGAAACCGACGGACGGTTTGTGAAAACGGTGGTGGGGCAACCCTCGCAACTCACCCCCAGCCGCCAAAATGCGTTTGTATTTGACGAAACGCCCGTAGCGAACGTATTTGCTCAGCTTGAACAAACCTACGGACTACCCGTGCTCTACGACGCGGCTACCCTGAAAAACTGCTACCTGACGGCCAACCTTACTGGTCTGCCCATGTTCGACCAGCTTACGCTGATCTGTAAAATTACCCGGTCGTCCTATGAATTAGTGGACGGTCAAATCGTGATTCACAGTACCGGCTGCGAGGTTAATTGATTCGTAGTGAGACGCTTACTTTTTGTCAGTAAATTTATTCTCAAAATACTACCAGAAAAACAGTATCTGTTTGTTGCGTTTGCCATCCAGAAGAAAAACTTATCTGGTTTATGGTCAACTCCTACCAACTTCACTAATTTGCCCAGGCACTAATGCGATTCTCGGTCACGCAACTGCTGATAACCATGCTGCTCGTCAGCGTGACCTACGCCCACGACGCGCTAGGGCAGGAAATTCTGGAGCAGCGAATTACGGTTAATGCCGATGTTACGAAGCTCAAAGATGCACTGCTGACGATTGAACGAACCACGAATGTGCGGTTTGTTTTCAATCCGAAAGAAATTAAGCTCAACCGCCAGGTTACCATTGCCGGGCGGTCAACCACGCTCCGGGTGTTTTTAGACGAACTGCTGCAGCCGCTGCACATTCAGTATGAGGTAACGGGCAAGCAGATTGCCCTGTTTCGCAATGCCAGCACGGGGTTTCCCGGCAGCCCCGAACCGCCACGTCCCCAAACGGAACTAAGTATCGCCACCGAACAAACCGTTACCGGCACTGTCTCCGACGAAACGGGGGCGGGCCTGCCGGGGGTGAGTATCGTGGTGAAAGGCACGAGTAAAGGAACCACCACCGACCCCGCCGGGAAGTATCGCCTTGAGGTGCCGAACGACAACAGTACCGTGGTGTTTAGCTTTCTGGGCTACGTTTCGCAGGAAATCACGGTCGGGAATCGGTCGGTACTCAATGTCTCGATGAGTACCGATTCCAAATCACTCGATGAGGTGGTTGTCACGGCCTTTGGCATCAAGCGCGAACAGAAAGCCTTGGGCTATGCCTCGCAAAAAGTAGAAGGGGAGCAACTCTCGGCAGTTGGTAATGCTAACCTGCAAAATGCCCTCCAGGGAAAAGCCGCCGGGGTGCCGGTGCGTCTGAGCAGTGGGATGCCGGGCCGTCCGGCGCAGGTCAACATTCGGGGGTCGCGCTCAATTACGGGCAATAATCAGCCGCTGTATGTAATTGACGGGCTGCCCGTTGCCTCCGGCGACCGAACCATTGACTTTAACCCCGCCGACATCGAGTCGATGGATATTCTGAAAGGGGCGGCTGCCTCGGCCCTATATGGGGTGCGGGCTTCCAACGGCGTAATTGTTATTACGACCAAGAGCGGTAAAAACGCCAGCCGCAAACCCACTATCACCTTCGATTCGCAGTATGCCCAGGACCGGGTGAGTTTTCTGCCCAAACTCCAGTATGACTATGCCCAGGGCAACAACGAAGTTTTTGACCAGAATAACCTGTTCTCCTACGGCCCCAAAATCAGTTCGCTGGGTTCCTACACAAATTTGCTGGGTCAGACCGAACAGGCGGCTTCCTACCGCAACATGGACGAGTTCTACGGCACTGGGTTTACCCTCAATAATAATTTAGAAGTCGCTCAGGGAGGTAGTTTCGGTAACTACGCCATCGGCATTGGCCGAACCGACCAGAAGGGGGTTATTGCTACCACTGGGCTGCAGCGTACCAACCTGAAATTCAATGGGCTGATGACCCCTTACGCGAAATTCAAAATTGGCCTGTCGCTCAACTATACGGATATAAACGTCGATGATTTTCCCGACGAAGCGGGCAATACGGCTTTTTTTCGAACGGTTTATGAAACGCCCCCGTCCTATAACTTGAAAGGCAAACCCTACACTACGGAAACTAATCCGTACCAACAGATTTTGTTCCGGGCTGCCCAGAACAACCCGTACTGG
>JBBRUV010000017.1:0-26025 GCA_038247465.1 Cytophagales bacterium | reverse complement strand
TCCGTTTTCGTTCGTCGCTACTATCGGGCTAATCGCGCTGATTGGCATTGAGGTCAAAAACTCGATTTTGTTAGTTGACTTCACAAATCAGTTGCGCGAACAGGGAATGCCGTTGCTGGAAGCGATTCAGGAAGCGGGCGAAATCCGGTTTGTCCCGATTGTGCTGACCTCGCTCACGGCCATCGGCGGGCTGATTCCGTTGGCTATCGAGGCCAATCCGTTGTATTCGCCGTTGGCCTGGGTACTGATTGGTGGCCTGATTTCCAGCACGTTACTGAGCCGGGTGGTTACGCCGGTGGTCTATAAACTGATTCCACCGAGGGTGGTGGTGAAGCGTGTGGAGGAGCCAAAGTCAGCAAAAGTGATGGTATAAGCGATGAGGCAAAACAAACTGAAACAGCTGTGAATATATTTCTCGATTCCCTGCGCCTTCGCAACGAACCCCTGTTCTTTTTCGGGTTGGTTTGCCTGGTGCTATCTGTTGTTTTTCTGCTATTGGCCCAGTTCAGTAACGGGCAGGTGATGGGTATCAATGCCTGGATTAAGCCGACTAAGTTTGCGGTTTCGCTGGCGATTTACGCCTGGACAATGGCCTGGTTTTGCCATGACCTTGCGCCATCGTTCGCCATAAAACCCTTTAACTACACGGTTATCAGCCTGTTGGGATTCGAGCTTGTTTATATTGCCTGGCAAGCCGGGCGGGGGCAACTCTCGCATTTCAACGTCAGCAGCCCGGCGTATGCCGGGCTATTCGCGCTCATGGGCATTGCCATCACGATTGTGGTGTTCTACACGGCATACGTTGGCATCCTGTTTTTCAGCCGCGACTTCCCCGCCCTGCCCGATTATTACGTCTGGAGCATCCGTATCGGCATTGCGCTGTTCGTAATTTTCTCGCTGGAAGGCTTCGCTATGGGCGGGCGGCTGGCCCACACCATTGGCGGGGCCGACGGCGGGCCGGGCTTGCCGCTCGTGAACTGGAGCACGCGCTACGGCGATCTGCGGGTTGCCCATTTTATCGGAATGCACGCCTTGCAGGTGTTGCCACTGCTGTCGTTTTATTTACTCAAAGACCTGAGAATGACAGTGTTTGTAGGCGTTTTATACGGCGTTCTGGCGGGGTTTACGTTGGTACAGGCATTGGGCGGAAAGCCGGTTTTTGCTACAAGCCGGAGCGACACTGGAATCAGGCCGTATTAATGCTTGTTTTGCCTAAATTTGACTCAATAACTCAGATTGAAGCATGGCCTACACTGACTTTACTTTAGAAATTATCGAACAGAAATTTGGTGTCAGAAACCAGCAACGGCCCTTGTTTGCTCCGTTACCTCCGCTTCCGGTGAGTGTTAGTCTGCAAACCGCTCTCAGCCGCGCCCGTACCCTGCCGATAAGAACCGAAAAAGCCCGATCAGAGTGGATAGTGGCTCCTATTCTGGTCGAACTCCGCGACCTGACCGACCGATTCTTTACCATCTACTCCGGCGATAATCTGAATGCCGACGACGATGCCGGGCTCCGGGGAGAATGTGATTTTATCCTCACCAAAGACACAGGTAGCTTCGAGATCAACTACCCGATTTTTTGTGTTGTCGAAGCCAAAAAAAACGACCTTGACATTGGTATTCCACAATGTGCAGCCCAACTGGTTGGGGCCAGGCTCTTCAACCAAAAGAGGGGTATCGTTCCCATATCTTTGTACGGTTGCGTTACCACTGGCGATGATTGGGTGTTTATGCGCCTGGCCAACAACGAACTAACGATTGACACCCGTAAATACTACTTGGTTGAGATTGGCGAATTGCTGGCCCTGTTTGTGAAACTAATTGACGAGTTTCGGGTCTTAGAAAATATGGTTTCTGAATAAACACCAATTTTTTAAAATAAAACAACTGATTATTATTGTTTTATTTTAAAAATAGCGTTCCTTTGCTGTAGAACTAAATAACTACGACAAATGAAAAAGCAATCATTACAAAATGGCCTACTGGCGTTGCTGCTGCTTGGCGCACTACATGGCCTGGCTATTACAGGCTGGCGCACCGTTGACTACTTCACTCGTTTAAATTTACCCGTTTATTCAGTCTGGTTTCTGTTCAAATCCATTGCCTTTGCCGGTGTGCTGGTTTTTGGTTTTTGTCTGTTTCGGCTCATGCAGGCTTTTGGCAAAATCGGCTATTTCGTGCCAAACAGCGTGTTTCTCCTACGAACGATGAGCGCGAGTTTGTTACTGGTATCGGTCGCAAATTTTGTCTGTTCGGTCTGGCAAACAGATATGATTTTACCCCAAAGTTCTACCCTGCCTGAAATGAGCGTAATTGTGGCGCGGCTGACGTACGAGTTTGTCTTCGAGTCATCGGCGGTGATACTGCCGAGTGTGCTGGTGTTTTTGCTGGCCGCGTTTGTGGAGCGGGCATTGGTGGTGAAGTCTGAAAACGAAGCCTTTATCTGACCTATGCCAATCATCGTAACCCTCGACGTGATGATGGCCCGTCGGAAAATGTCGCTCAACGAACTCGCCGAGCGCGTTGGTGTGACCAACGTCAATCTGTCTATCCTGAAAAATGGCCGGGCCAGAGGTGTTCGCTTCGATACGTTGGCTGCTATTTGCCAGGCTCTTGATTGTCAGCCGGGCGATTTGCTGGCCTATCAGCCGGAGGTCGTTCAAACGGCTTGAGGTAATCGATTGCGCCGGGATTAATCCCGGCGCAATCGATTACCTCAAGCGGGTCTGTCTCTCCTCTCGCCTTGAAGAGCCGGTGCTAAGACTGAAACGTAGGTGTACCCGCTGAGCTGTTTTCATTGCCTGTAACGTAATGCCGTCTGGGTCAGGGATAACGGATAAAGAGGGCAGTCGTCCACGACAATTCTTTACCCCTGAGCCGTTCTTTTTCGTAATAATCAACTAAGCGCAGGCCATGATCGCGTAAAAAAAGCAGGATTTCCAACGCATCAGACTGCTTTTCATACAAGGCCGAAAAGTTTAATTCCAGTAGTATAGCCCCAATTTTTTGTTTCTTGAGCAACTCCATTCCGCCACGCAACACGGGCAGTTCAAAGCCCTGGGTATCAATTTTCAGTAAATCAATCTGTTTGATGTTTTGCCCGGCGCAGAACTGATCCAGCGTATTGACCGACACGGATTCGAGTGAAACCAATTCTACTTCGGCAAAAACGTTTTCTGTTTTGTCGGGATTTACGGCCAGAAACGAACTCAGGTCCGAGTATTTGTAATTGCGAAAGTCGGCTATTCCGTTGTGTTCGCCGAGGGCGAGTTGATGAAGGTGTACCTCCGAGCCAAAGGATTGGCTCACCAACGATGAATAGGAAATCGAGGATGGTTCAAACGCGTGAATAACCGGCTTTGCGTAACACCGTTGCAATAGTTGAATGGTTTGCCCCTTGTTTGCGCCCACATCGAAACAAACCGGGCTATTCATATCAACGATTGCCCTTAAATCATGAACCAGGTCATAGCCAGCCGCTCGTCCCTGAATTTGTCGGGCAAGAACCACACCCACCGACAGAAACGCTGATTTTATACGATGACCCAAAAGAGTACCCATGTTGATTTAGTCAAATAGCAGTTTGTAAGTGACTTATTCATGTCATAATTTTCTAACGAATATAGATAGCGACACGTAGAGAATGAATCTTAATACAAAACCCAGGTATCTTTGCCGCCCCCGCCCTGCGACGAATTAACCACCAACGAGCCTTTGCGGAGGGCCACGCGGGTCAGACCGCCGGGAATCACGTTGATGTCTTCGCCGTAGAGAATGTAGGGCCGAAGGTCAACGTGGCGGCCTTCGGGGTGGTCGCCAATGAGGCACGGCACCCGCGAGAGTGAGATAGTTGGCTGGGCGATGTAATTGCGCGGATTTTCCTGAATCTTCTGGCGAAACAAATCGTGGTCTTCGGGCGTGGCTTTGGGGCCAATCAGCATCCCGTAGCCACCGGCTTCATTGGCTTCTTTTACTACCAACTGCTCAATATTGTCCAGTACATATTGGCAGTCTTCGGTTTCGCGGCAGATGTACGTCTGCACGTTCGGAATAATGGCTTCTTCGCCGAGGTAGTACTGAATAATGCGCGGGATGTAGGCATAAATCACTTTATCGTCGGCAACGCCGGTGCCGGGGGCGTTTGCCAGCGCAACGCGGCCCCGCTTGAAGACCTCAAAAATGCCCGGTACGCCCAGCAACGAATCTGGATTAAACACCTGCGGGTCTAACGAGGTGTCGTCAAGTCGGCGGTAAATCACGTCCACAATCTGGAAACCGTGCGTTGTCCGCATCTTCACATAGCCGCCTGATACCACCAAATCCCGCGATTCAACCAATTCAACGCCCATCTGCTGGGCTAAGTACGAATGTTCAAAATAGGCCGAATTATAAATGCCGGGAGTCAGCACCACCACCGTTGGGTTGGGCCGGTCGGCAATGTGCTGCAGCATCTGGAGCAACCGCGTGGGGTAGTCCGATACGGGCCGAACGCCCGTCCGGGCCAGTGATTCGGGGAACGCCTGCTTGCTGAGTTCGCGGTTTTCGAGCATATACGACACCCCCGACGGACAGCGCAGGTTATCTTCCAGCACCATGTATCGGCCATCGGCCCCGCGAATCAGGTCGGTGCCCGTTACGTGACACCAAATGTCTTTGGGCGGTTTCAGACCTAAGCAAGCTGGCAAATAACATTTGCTGGATTCGATCAGGTCGCGCGGAACCACGCCATCGTTCAGCACATTCTGGTCGTTATAGATGTCGTGAATAAACAAGTTCAGGGCTTTAATACGCTGAATAAGACCACGTTCCATAGTATCCCACTCGGCGGCTTCGATAATGCGCGGGATAATATCAATCGGCATGATACGCTCGGTGCCTTCGCCGTTTGAATATACATTGAAGGTGATGCCCATCGCCATTAAAGCCCGTTCTGCTGCGTGTTGTCGGTTGATGAGGTCGGTACGATTTAGCATCTCGACCCGTTTCTGAAACACCGTGTAACCCTGTCGTACCGCGCCCTCGTCGGTGAACATTTCATCGAAAAAACCTTCGGTTTCGTAATTGACGAACGAAAACCGATTGGCCGATGACTGACTTTGAGATTGTTTCCCGGAGTTGAGTGATTGCGACTGAAATTGCATCTGCGAAAGCGTTCTGTGAAGGTGTTTTTTGCGAAACAAAGTACGGCAAAACCCCGGAAATGCAACATAAAGTAGAGACGCATATTTGCGTCCTACGCAAACCAGTAGTTTTTTGTCAATACCTGCCAGTATGCGCGTAAGACACCACCCGTAACAAGACCGTTGCCCGCGCCGGAATCTGCACATCCGATCCGCCTTCGTCCCGAACTCCGTCGGTGCCGACTTCGCCGGTGGCCGTGTCTAATAGCACCTGCCACGTTATGCCCTCACCTGGCAAGCGAAACGGCAGGTCTTCCCAGAAACTGTTGAAAACCAGCAATAACCGTTCGGGTTGGCCGTTCTGCTCGCCGATGACGCTACCATCGTGATTCTTTTCACCAACAGTCTCACCGTCAATCAGCAGACCAATGCAGCGCGTGTTGCCGTTTTCCCAGTCGGCAGTGGTCATTGCCTGTCCGTCGTTGCGGAACCACACAATCTGGTCGTGGCCGTAAAAATACCGTCGGCGCAGCAACGGCAGGGCGTTTCGGAGGGCAATTAGCTGGCTCGTGAAGTCAAATTGCCGTTGTTGGGTTGACGTCCAATTCCAATCAAACCAATTTAGTTTGCTGTCCTGATTGTAGCCGTTGTTGTTGCCCTGCTGGGTGCGGCCATATTCGTCGCCCATCATAAACATAGGTGTTCCCTGACTTAACAGCAACGTTGCCAAGAAGTTGCGTTTCTGCCGTTCGCGAAGGTCGTTAATGGCGGGGTCGTCGGTGGGGCCTTCTGCACCATGATTCCAACTCACGTTATCGTTCGATCCGTCGTTATTATCTTCCCCGTTGGCGTCGTTATGCTTTTCGTTATAACTGACCAGATCGTGCAGCGTAAAGCCATCGTGGGCAATCACAAAGTTGACGCTGTTGGTTGGCCCGCGCCCGTCGTTGGCGTAGAAATCGGGGCTACCCAGCACCCGGCACGAGAGTTCGTAGGCTTTGCCTTCGTCACCTTTCCAGAACGCCCGCACAGCGTCGCGGTAGCGGCCATTCCACTCGGCCCAGCGCACCGGAAAACCGCCTACGTTATACTGCCCGATGTCCCAGGGTTCGGCAATGAGTTTGACCCGTGCCAGAATGGGGTCCTGCGCCACCACATCCAGAAATGAGGATACCCGGCCCGCGTCGGCTTCGTCGCGGGTGAGGGCCGAGGCCAGGTCGAACCGGAATCCGTCAACGTGCATCTCCGAGGCCCAGTACCGCAACGAATCCATCACGACCTGCAACGCGCCGGACTGTGTGGTATCAAAGGTGTTGCCGGTGCCGGTGTGATCCATGAAGTATTCGGGTTGTTGGGCCACTAAGCGGTAATAACTGCGGTTGTCAATGCCTCTGAATGATAGCGTAGGGCCATATTGGTTGCCTTCTGCGGTATGATTGTAAACTACGTCGAGAAGTACTTCTATACCGGCCTGATGCAGGTTTTTTACCATCTGTTTGAACTCCGTCACCTGCTGCCCCATCATCCCGGAGGCTGAGTAGGTATTCTGCGGGGCAAAAAAACCGATGGAATTGTAGCCCCAGTAGCTCTCGTTGGTGAATTGATGCACGGGCAGGAGTTCGATGGCGGTAATGCCGAGCTTTTTCAGGTAGTCAATGGTTTCGGGCGTACCGATGGCCGCGTATGTTCCCCGGATGCTGTCATCAATACCGGGGTGTTGCCACGTCAGACCTTTCACGTGCATCTCATAAATCACGGTTTCGTTGAGCGGGATGGCCGGCGGTGCATCACCTTCCCAATCGAAATCATCGCTGATAACTACGCTTTTTGGGGCGGTGGGGCCGCTGTCTTCGTCGTTCATGTCCAGAATCCGTTCGTCGCTATCGCTGCGGTAGTTGTAACCGAGTTGCGTGTTATCGGCGTTGACCGGCGCGTTGATTGCTTTGGCGTAAGGGTCCAAGAGAAGTTTGTGAGCGTTGAAGAGGTAGCCATTTTTTGGATCGTATTGACCTTCAACGCGGTAGCCGTAGAGTTGGCCGGGTTGCAAGCCTTCTACAAAGACGTGCCAGATAAATTCTGTGCGTTCTTCGAGGGTAATCCGAGCGATTTCCTGAGCCGGGTTTTCGGCATTATACAAACAGAGATGAACGGCAGTGGCGTTTTGGCTGAAAAGCGTGAAATTGATGCCGTCGGTTTCGACGGTGGCACCCAGCGGGAAGTGTTTGCCCGGACGGGTCACGACGGACTCCGGTTGCGGAGTTTCGGTCACAGAAAGCATAGCGTTGTGTCGTATTGAGTTGAAAATGCGCACCAATTTTTACTTAATGGGGCAACGTAACCCAGCGTTTTGGCAGAATGTTTGGCAACAAAAAAGGCTGCATCCAAGCGGACGCAGCCTTTTTAATCCCACCATTCACTACACTACCAAGGCCAGACGAGACATCGAAGCGTGGGCTGCTTCGATCTTCTCTTTTTGGTGCAACAGCAACTCGCGGGTGCTGGCAACCAGATCAGTTTCCTGCAATACGTTTTTATAGTCTTCGAGGGCTTCATGGTCGCCCCGCTTACATTCTTCAACTACGGCTTTGTCTTCATTACCGGCGAAGGTTGATTTCACATTAATCCAAGCGCGGTGCAGGTCGGCCATCACACTCGTATTTTCGTCTGGGTCACCGCCGAGAGTGCGTACTTCACGGTCTATTTCCATGGCAAATTCGGCCCGTTGGCGTGACTGAGCCATAAACAGGCTTTTCAGTTCGGCATCTTTCACATTTTCTGCCGCTTCCTGATACCCCTTTTCGGCATCGTGGCTACTGGTCAGCAATTTGTTCAGCGCGTCGAGGACTTCGCCCCGTGTGTCTTTGACATTCATAACGTGTTGTGTTTGGGTGAAATTATCAAAAAAACTGTTTTTTACCGTTTAAACTCGCCAGGTAAAGAAAATTAGTTTACGTTGCAACTAATCCATTTACTTATTTTTTGTTACTTCACTGGCCGATTTAACAACCTCGTGTCCGTTATCCTGCTTTATCAGCAGAGCTGGTTCGTCTGATGATCCTTTGCGTTTCACCACCTTGCCTTGCACTTCCTTCTCGAAATCGTTCGTATGAATCTCGGTTATCTTGCCCTCGCCTTCTCCGTTTCCGTATTTCCACGTTACGTGGTCGCCTTTCTTCAGGTTGCTCATCTTTGGTTGGTGTCAGTCTGTCCTGATTCTGCAAAATTGGATTTGAGATCAGAACAGACTGCGACCGCTTAGTTTTCCAGTTTTCCGTTCTGAGCGTCTTTTTTCATCGTGCCGTTGGCAAAGACCGCGATCTCGACCCGGCGATTTTTTGCCCGGCCTGCTTCTGTGTCGTTCTCTGCAATGGGTTGCGCTTCGCCGTAGCCTTTCTCGTCAACCCGTTTCGAGCGTACTCCCTGCGACTCTAAATAATTGGCAACGGCATCGGCCCGGCGTTTCGAGAGTTTCTGGTTATAGGCATCGGCTCCCGTTGCGTCGGCGTGGCCTTCGATCAGGACATTGGTGTCTTCGTATTTGTTGAGCGTACCGGCAAATTCGGTCAGGCTTTTCTTGGTGCTGGCTTTGAGATCAGACTGGTCAACATCAAACAGAATGTCAGAACCAAACGTGATTTTGATACCTTCTCCCACCCGTTCTACCTTGGCATCGGGCAGTTGACGTTGCATTTCTTCGGCCTGTTTATCCATCCGGCGACCAATTACGGCTCCGGCTGCTCCGCCAACAGCGGCACCTAAAATGGCACCTACAACCGTGTTGCCACCGCGTTTGCCAATAAGTCCGCCCGCTACTGCACCGGCCCCAACCCCGATGGCCGCGCCCCGTTGCGTTCGGTTTGTGTTGTTTTTAACTGATTTGCAACCTGTTATTACCGTACCCGACAACAGGGTTGCCGTTAGTGCGATGGTAGCCAGTTGCTTACCCGAAATTAGCTTTAAAGTTTTCATAACGTTGATGGTTGAGACCTGACGAGTATAGGCCAAATCTTGTGCCAGTTTTTGTTTCGTGTTCATAGCTTTGTTGTTAATCATTGACAGTCAGTTGGTTATGGTTATATGCTGTTGGTTTTCAATGCCTGCCGAGACTGAGATCGTGTAATCGGATAGAAGTTTAGTTCCTCACAAGTGTAGAAGCTATTCCCCGATGTGGGAGCATTTGCAATGAGACGGGTGGGTCAAACGTTTTGGAGGAGTAAACGGTTAAATCCGTACCGTTTGTCGCAGACAATGACCGCAACCGGGCGGCTCATCAACGCCAACACTGACTTGCCGGTAAAGTCGCTCAACAACATCTGTATGACCTCTTTTAAGTCGCTCGTTACCCTTTTGCTGCTTGGCTTTGGGTTATTGCTTGGCCCGTCTGGTTGCCAGACAACCACTACCGACACCACCATTGCGCCCACGCCCGTGCCGCTGGTGCTGGTGAGCAGTTCGGTGGTGGGGCAATTCACACCGGCCCAACTCACTACCCGCTACACGGCCCTGTTCGGGAGTTTTGCGCCGTTAATAACCAGTCAGTACCTGAAAAACGAGGTTAAGGTGTATAAACTCGTTTATAAAACCACCAACACCGACGGCACGGCAATCCAGGCATCGGGCGCGTTGATTGTGCCGACGGTGAGCAATGCCATTCCGATGATTAGTATCCAGCACGGCACTATTCGCAGCGATGCGGATGCCCCGTCGGGCAACGGCCCCGGCAGCGATACCTATTCGTTTGGGTCGTTATTTGCGTCGTCGGGCAATATTGTGGCCCTGCCCGATTACATCGGCTATGGCACCTCAAACACTGTTCCGCACACCTACGAACATCGTGTTGGGTTGGCAACGGCCTCGCTCGATATGCTCCGGGCCAGCCGCGAGTTTCTCAATCAGAATAAAGTGAACTGGGATAAACGCCTGTATATCACGGGCTATTCAGAAGGCGGTTACGCCACGATGTCGCTGTTCAAAAAAATGCAGGATGACGTGCCGACTGAGTTTAACCTGAAAGCGGTGAGCTGCGGGGCCGGTGCGTATGACAAAACGGCGTTTATGAAATATGTGGTCAATAACACCGCCACCAACGACCCGGCCAACACATCGCTCTACATCTGGGTGCTGCTCACCTACGACCGGATTTATGGTCTGAACCGGCCCATGACCTATTATTTTAAGGAACCCTACGCCACGCAGATTCAGACCCAGCGCGAAAACATTCGGTTGACAGTGAGCCTGAATCAGGTCTTTACCGATGCCTTTAAGCAGGCCGTTACGAACGGCAGCGATGCGGCTTTTGTGAAAGCAGTGGCCGACAACGACGTATTTGACTGGAAACCCAACGTGCCCTTACAATTGTATCACGGTACTGCCGATGACCTTGTGCCGTTTTTTAATTCGCAGAATGCGTTTGATGCCATGAAGAAGCGCGGCACAGTCACCATCACCCTCACCCCGATTCAGGGAGCCAATCACACCAGTGCCGAAGCTATTTCGAGTTATGGTCTCGGCACGTTCAGCTTTTTTCAGTCGGTTCAGTAACGTAGAGACGCAATATTTTGCGTCTCTACGCCGGATGGTACACCAATTCAAAATGCCATCCGGCGGTGAGTGAGACGCAAAATATTGCGTCTCTACATGGGCACGTAACTTTCCAAAACCGTCATTTCGCCATCGGGGATAAGCGTAGCCGATTTTACCGATGCGGGCAATAACCCACATTCGCCCATGTTGAGCGTCAGGGCGTAGCCGCCATCGGTACGGACGGTTACGCTTCCGGCCACGCAAACCAAAATCACGAACGAGTCTAACTGCGTGTAATCGTGCATCACCTCCTGATCGAAATGCAGGACATTGGTTACGAAATAATCACAGGTTACGGCATTGACGCTCTCGTTCAGTTTGGCTTTGTAATGCGTTTTATAATCGCCATAGTGCTGATAATCAATGGCATCAACGGCTTGCTCGGTGTGGAGTTCGCGCTTTTTGCCCGTAGCGGCCTCTACCCGGTCGAAGTCATAAATCCGGTAAGTGATGTCGGATGTCTGCTGGATTTCGGCCAGCAGCAGCCCTTTCCCGATGTAATGCACCCGACCGGCGGGCAGAAAAAACACATCGCCCGCCGTTGCTTTTTCGATATTCAGCAAGTCGGGTAGGGTGTTGGCGGCAACGGCCCGCACGTATTCTTCTTTGGTAACGGGGCAATTAAAACCACTGTTGAGTTCGGCACCTTCGTCGGCCTGCATAATGTACCACATCTCGGTTTTGCCGAACGCGGCCCGGTCCTTGCCCTGATGCCGTTCGTGGGCTAGTGCATCGTTGGGATGGACTTGAATCGAGAGGTCGTCGTTGGCATCAATGAATTTTACCAGCAGCGGAAACGTGTCGCCAAACTGATCGTACACATGTTTTCCGACGAGTTCGGGGCCATATTCTTCAAGCAGCCCGTCGAGTGATTGGCCCTGCAACGGCCCCTCGGCCACGACCGATACATTGCCGGCCACGCCCGAAATTTCCCACGTTTCGCCACAGTTGGGCAATGGGTTGGCCGAATCCTGACCAAAGTCTTTGCCAAGAATGGTGTTGATTTTGTGACCGCCCCAGATTTTATCTTTGAAAATGGGCTGAAATTTCAGTGGATGAAGCATAAACCGTAATTGAAGATTGATGAATAAGCGTTGACGCTACACTAACAGACTGCCAAAAGTCGGATTTTGTTACGATTTCTTAAAACGGGCCGCCCCGCATCACGATTGACCAGAAGGTTGCGAATAAAATTCTGACGGGGCAGTAAGCCGCCAAGAACAACGGAAATCAGGCCAACGTGGTCAGAAAATCATAGAACTCCTTTTTGGTGTCGAAGGGCCCACGGCCAGCCCGTCGAGGTGGGGCATATTGACATCAACCAGCACCAGATCAGGGGCGTGGCGGAAACAGGCCTCGGCGGCCAACCGGCTGTCGTAAATCTGCTCGACCACCACAAAATCGGGCGATTCGCGCAGCGCCAAGCTCCGGCCGTTGTTGAACAGGCGGTGATCGTCAATCAGAATCGTTCGGGTTGGGGTCATAGAAGAGCCGTTTTTAGTAGAGTTGATTTGCCGGTGGGTGTAATCGGCAAATAGCATCTGCCCTGAGTAAGACCGTTGCTCCGGCTACGAAATCATTTTTGAAGAAGCCCGCTTTTTCGGGCCTGTCTGACCGCCAACGCGATGTATTGGCGTTGATGGCTGCGGGCCTGAGCAAGAAGGCCATTCGTCAACGATCTTCAAATAGACACAGGGGTTATCATAAGCCTGTCTAATCTGTTACCTCCGTCGTTTTTCGGTTATTCTATCCCATATGATTCATCTACTACGTCCACCTGCTTTTGCCCGCTACACGCCCTGAGTGCCATCGTGCTGGGGCTGTTGCTGGCTCCGGTCAGCCGCGCCCTGGCCCGGCCCATCCTGCAAATAGGCAGCGATACCCGTTTGGTGGGCAACGGGGCCGTTCGGTTAGTGTACGGGCGCGTTCACCAACAACGGTTCGTTGCGCGTTGCTGCCGGGCAGTTCACCGTTGCCGGGGCTACGTCGGCCAGCTACACGGCGGGCGTTAGCCAAACGGCGTATTACTGTTGTTTGCTGACGGCCACCAACAGTGCCTACAACCAGGCCACACCCGGCGTTCAGTTGATCGTTTCAGTCCCGGCTCCGCTCCCGGCTATCAGCAGTTTTATGCCTGCCGGGGCGGTAGGCAACGGCGTGTGCCAGACCCAACTCACGGCCACTGGTTGCGGGTGGATATTTGTCTTCACCAACACGGCGGGGTTTGTCTATAGCACGGTATTCCGGGTTCGGGGTTGCTACACGGTGTCGGCTCCGGGTGTAATGAAGCCGGGGGCATATACGTTAACCGTCTATGACGATGGAGGTACTTCAACCTCGGCTACAACAACGGTGCAGGGCGAAGCTTGTCCCTGACGGCTACTGGCGGCAACGCCTACCAGTGGTCGGCCAATGCGGGCGGGGTCGTCAGCGCGTCGGCGGTGGTTACGCCCGCCATCACCACCAATTATTCCGTCACCGTTACCACCACCACCACCATCGGCTGTTCGGCCAGCACCAGCGTTACGGCAACCTTCGTTCCGCCGATGGCGGCCCAGGCTATTTCCACCACACAAACGGCGGTGTTGGGGTCGGGCAACTGCACGGCGGCCATACAACAAACGGGAACGGGCCGACGCTTCGGCTCAGAAGCGTGGGACACACGCGGTTAGCTTCCGAGATATACAGCCGGGTTGCCGGGGTAGCGGAAGAATCCCCTCGCCTTTAGGCAGGGGACTGTCAACAACTTAGACAACGAATTCATCGTCAAGAAAGCCTTCACCGACAAGCTCGTTTTCACCCGCTTTGTGCATGATGTGCCGGGCAACCTACTTCTTCACAATCGCAACCCCAATCTGGCACTGCAAACACCGTTTTTGCAGGCAAAACTGATTGTAGAGTTCAATACTGGCCTGGGCATCAAAAGCGGTTTTGACCGTCAGGCCGAGCGCGCTCCAGTCGTCGGTAATACGGTTTTTTTCGGGCGGGAGTTGCTCCAGCAGCGTAATGGCCCGGTCGAGAAACACGGGTTGATCGCGGTGTTTGGCGTAGGCGGCCAACAACGGCACAACGGTATTAACGATGATGTTTTCGGCAGACGTTTCGCCCAGCGTTGACGAGGCTTTGGCGGCTTCTTTGCCAAAACGGAAGTGCGTTTGCCAGTAAGCCGACGGTTTCACCTGTACCGCCCGCATGAGGTCTGTCGCGCTGCCATCACCGATAAAGAGCGATAACAAACTCGGCTGTTCGCTCAGGAGTTGCGCCAATTGCGCCAGCCGCATCGTGGGGAAGTTGGCGGGTCGTAATCGCCCCCATTTCCAGATGTGGGGCGATAACTGACTATCGGTCAGGCCATATTTTGCTGCCAGAAATCGGTATTCGCGCCGGAGCGGAATCCGGTAGTCGTCGGGGAATTCGAGTTCGCCCTTGTCGGGGCCGCCGAGCATACCGGCCATGCCAAAAATCAGCGCTTCGACCTGCGTGGGCGCATCGCGGTGCTTGCGAATGGCTTTCAGTGGCAACGCCCCGGCGAGTTGCAACATGGGCTGGGCGTTGATTTTGAAGCCCATATTTTGGGCCAGCAGCCGGTAGGCGGTTTCTTCCCAGTCCTGCCCGGTTTGGTCAAAAATGGTTTTCACGTCGGCGGCTTTCCGTTCGAGCCGTTGCAACAGCACCTTGTCGAGCATTGATGTGATCCGCAAGGGCTGCACAGCCCGGAAACTCCCGGCGCAGGGAATTGAATCGGGCGCGTCGGTGAGGGCAGCGGCCCGTTCGAGCAGGGCGTTATCGGTGCGGTGTTCTAAATCGAGCGTGGGGAGGGGAGAGCCGTCGGCGCGGTCAATGCGTTTGCCGGTGGCGGGGCGGTCGTCGTGCCAGACAAGGTGCAGAATCACGTTGTCGTAGGCGCGGTCGTGCTGGTGTTTGTGAGCTAACCAATCGGAGGTGTTGACGTGAATCTCAACCGTACCGACCCATTCCACGTCGTTAATCAGCAGCCGGGCGTTGGTAAAATCCGGCCCGGCGTGGTTGTTTCTGAAACCGGGATACACCACCTGAATCGGCTCGCCATCGGTGGTGCGGAGGTCGGCGTGGTCAAAATCCTGGTATTGCCAGACGAAGTACAGGAAGAGTTCAGACACGATTTCAGTCAACAGTTATCAATAGGAGCCTGAATATACAAACCCATCAGTGAATTCATATCAACTGGAAACCATTTACTGATAACTGGTTACTGACAACTGATACGCCATCTCTTCCTGCATCGCCTTTGCATCGGCTCTGGCTTTTTCGGCAAAATCAGGGCCAGACGATGCATACAAAATACTCCGCGAGGCATTGACCAACAGCCCCACGTTTGTGTTCAGGCCCGCCCGCGACACCTCAGCCAGCGAGCCGCCCTGCGCCCCCACGCCCGGCACGAGCAAAAAACTGTCTGGCGCAAGCTGCCGGATGCGGGCAATCTGGTCGGCTTGCGTTGCGCCCACCACAAACATCAATTGGTCGGGCGAGGCCCAGGTTTGGGCGGTCTGCATCACGACTTCAAACAACTCCTGATCGCCCACGGTCTGGCGCTGAAAATCGGCACTGCCGGGGTTCGAGGTTAGGGCCAGCAGAATGACCCATTTGCCGGGATAATTCAGAAACGGCAGCACCGAATCGTGGCCCATGTAGGGCGCAACGGTGATGGCATCGAAGTTCAGGCCGGCGGCTGCGGGGTCAAAAAAAGCGCGGGCATACAGGTCAGCCGTGTTGCCAATGTCGCCCCGTTTGGCATCGGCAATGGTGAAGCAATCTTTAGGAATAATCTCCAGGGTGCGTTGCAGGCTTTCCCAACCGCGCGGCCCCTGCGCTTCGTAAAAAGCGATGTTGGGCTTGTAGGCAACGGCCAATTCGGCGGTCGCTTCGACAATAGCCCGGTTGAACGCAAACACCGGATCGGGTTCCGACAGCAGGTGTTTGGGCAGTTTGCGGGGGTCAGTGTCTAAGCCAACGCAGAGGTACGATTGCTTCTGGCGGATGTGGCGGGTGAGGTCGGCAGCGGTCATAATTTCAGTATCTTGCTGTAAAATTCAGAAAAAATGGTTAAAACTGACATGGAAACTCTTGTTGCCCCCGAAGAAGTAGCGGTTTTAGAACATTCTGCACTGACCGAATTAACTCGATACGAACTCGAACGCCATAAACCAATGCCCAGCAGGAATCACGGAAAACTCCAGGCTCGTATCAGCCAGCAAGTACTGAATGCCTACGAAAATCAGTATGATGTTATGAGCGAGTTGACACTCAAGGCTCCCAACCCGCCGTTCGTGCCAGACCTAAGCATTTTCTCTATTAAACCCTCAAACTGGCGAGAAGACGAAGTAAAGGTCAGTGAGGTGCCGCTAACGGTTATCGAAATCATATCGCCTTCGCAAACCGAAACCGAACTCACCGAGAAAGCAACTGCGTATTTTGCTGCCGGCACAAAATCATACTGGCTCGTGCAACCCCTGTTCAGAACGGTTGTAATCTTATTGCCCGATGGCGACGAACTGGTTTTTCACAACGAACTTCTCACTGACCCTACCAACGGCATTTCGATTGATTTGAAAAACGTGTTTCGATGACCAGCAAACCCGCCCACTCCTCATCTTTCAGATTCGGGATGTTTCAACTCGTTCTTTTCGGGAGCGTTTTGGGCCTTCTCTGGCTTTGTCTACAATCCGCAAATTCTGTTACAGAAGCTACCGTCCGCTATTTCCCCGACAACGGCGATTTCATACAGGTCGGATATCCGCCCAAAGCCTTGCACTACATCCGCAAAGGCAGCGGGCCAACCGTGGTACTGCTTCACGGCGACGGCGGCTCTACCTACGACTGGACGATGGCGAATTTCGATAGTTTGGCCCGGCATTATGACGTTATCGCCCTCGACCGGCCCGGCTTCGGGTTCAGCGAAACCCTGCCGCATCAGTCCATTCTCAGTCAGGTTCGGTACATCCATCGCGGGTTGCGGCAGATGGGCGTTCGGAGGCCTGTGCTGGTAGGGCATTCGCGCGGGGGGCAGGTGGCAACGCTCATGGCCGAAGAATATCCCGACGAAATTGCGGGCGTTGTTACCCTCGGCGGAGCCGGTTTCAATACCCAAGACCGGGAACCAAGCTGGCAATATGATCTGCTCAAAGTGCCGGTTTTGGGCAGTTTCCTGGCGAATACGGTTTATATTCCCTTTGGCAAATCAGCCATTAAGCCCAGTTTAGACCATGCCTTTGCGCCCGAACGCACGGCTCCCGATGATTATCTTGCGGCATATACCGCGTTGCTGATGCGCCCCCAAACGGTACAAAACTGGGCCATCGACCACGATTTGGCGGTGCTGGATTCGCTGATTATTCTCCGCTACGGAGCCATCCGCGTTCCGTTTGTGGTTGTGAACGGGCAACTCGATCAGAACGTACCTGTTGACATGGCCCGCCGATTCAGCCAACAAATTCCCGGTTCACGCCTGATTGAAGTACCGGGCGCAGGCCATGAACTCATGTTTTTTCATGCAAATGTGGTTGAGCAGGCAATCAGTTATGTGTTACGAACTGCACCGGGCAAGCCTTAATCCGTTTTTAGTAGTGGTGCTTGTCAGAATCCATAAAATTTACCGCCGTTCCAACCCTTTTGGTCGGTTGCGGTATCTACTCCCAAAATAACGAACCTGTCCATGAAACATAGTCTGTTGCTGTTATTCCTGATTTGTTCGTCGGCAGCTTTCGCCCAGCTTTCGCCCGAATCGGCGGTTTACCCAATCAATGGCCTTGCGCGGGGAACTTGGCAAGCCGGGCTGTCGGTGAGCCGAACCTCGGTGAGCCGGGCCGATGCCGCCGAATACGCTCAGGTTCAGCCGCGTGTCCAGTATTTCGTGCGCGATAATTGGTCGGTTGGAGTTGAGGGGCAGTTTCAGACCGTGAACCGAAACGCAACCTATCGGGGTGTGGGTATTACAACCCGGTATTATCTGCTGAAAACCAGAAAGATAGCTGCGTTTGGGCAGGTTGGGTACGTGAGGGGGCAGACCGTTACCCGGCAATACACGTTCGACAAAACCGACCCGGCCCACCCCACGCTGACCCGGCAGCAAAGCCGACAGCCCGCCGGAACCCTCAACGTAGGGGCGGGAATCCAGTACCGGATTGGTCAGCGATGGTCGGCAGAAGCATCGCTCAACCGGCAGGGCATTGAGCCCCTCAACCGCGCCATGCCGTGCAGTAGCCGGTGGCACGGTAGTGTGGGTCTGAACTGCCAGATTGGACGGTAGAACAGATAAAGCTATTGGGCTGTATTTTTGCAGCTTATGACGATTATTCCCCTCGCCCACCGCGCCCAACAAACGCAGGAATATTATTTTTCGGTGAAACTCGCCGAGGTACGTCGCCTGATGGCCGACGGTCACGACGTGATAAACATCGCCATCGGTAATCCCGACATGGCCCCCGCTGCCGCGACTGTTGCCGCCCTGAACACGGCCACCCATGAGACCGACGCGCACGGTTACCAATCTTACAAAGGTATTCCGGCCCTGCGCCGGGCCATTGCCACGTTTTATGGGCAGACCTACGGCGTTGTGCTTGATGCCGACACGGAAATTTTACCACTCATTGGCTCCAAAGAAGGTATTACGCACCTGTCGCTCACGTTTCTCAACGAAGGCGACGAAGTGCTGGTGCCGGAATTGGGTTACCCGGCCTATCGCGCTGTTAGTCAGTTGGTTGGAGCCGTTACTGCCGATTACCCGATGCCGGAAAACAACGGCTGGCAACCCGACTGGGCGGCAATGGCCGGGTTAGTGACCGACCGAACGCGGCTGCTCTGGCTCAACTACCCGAATATGCCCACCGGCGCACCGGCAACGCCTGCCTTATTTGCCCAGGCCGTGCGCTTCGCCCATGACCACAACTTGCTGCTCTGCCACGACAATCCGTACAGTCTCGTGCTGAACAAAAAACCGCCAATTAGCCTGCTGGCAACCGATGGTGCAAAAGACGTGGCCGTTGAACTGAACTCAATGAGCAAATCGCATAATATGCCGGGTTGGCGGGTGGGCTGGTTAGCCGGGGCCAAACCGTACGTAGATGCCGTGCTAACGATCAAAAGCAACGTTGATTCGGGTATGTTTCGGCCCGTGATGGCGGCTGCTACCGAAGCCCTTGCCCTGCCCACCGACTGGCATTTGGCCCGTAACGCCGTGTATGAAGGCCGGTTATCGGCAGTGTATAGTCTGCTTGATGCCCTCGACTGCACCTATAACCGCGATCAGGAAGGCTTGTTTATCTGGGCCAAACTGCCCGATTCGGTGGCTTCGGCGGAGGCATTGGTGGACGAACTGCTGTATAAAAAACACGTCTTCATTGCGCCGGGATTCATTTTTGGTCAGGCCGGCGCGCGATACGTCCGGGTGTCGCTATGTTTGCCCGAACCCCGGATTCGGGAAGCCGTGGCGCGGATTATCCGATAACCAAACCGTTCGTTGGGCTGTTAAAGAAGAAACTCCCAACGATTATGAAAAATGGTTTTTTCACTTTGCTTCTGGTGAGCACCCTTATGGCTGGCTGTAGCCCAAAGCCAACACAAACGGGCCGCCCGGTGTCGGTGCAGACTGCCGCCGGAGAAATCACCCTGCCCGCGCCTTACACCACTAAATCAGCCCTGAATTTCACCAAAGTCGTGGGCTGGCAAGACGGGCAGATGCCCACCGCCCCCGCCGGTTTCGTTGTCACCGAATACGCCCGTGATCTGGTTAGCCCGCGCTGGATTTATGTGGCCGACAACGGCGATGTGTTTGTGGCCGAGGCCAATACCGAACCTAAAGGCACGAAAAAAATTGTGGCTACCGTGATCGGCCAAGCCCAATCGCAGCGGATGGGCGAGAGTGCCAACCGCATTACTCTCCTGCGCGACACCAATCAGGACGGCAAACCCGACCTCCGCGAGACCTTTGCCGAAAACCTGAATCAGCCCATTGGAATGCTGGCACTTGGCAAGTCGTTTTACATCGCTAATACCGACGCGCTACTTCGGTTTCCGTATCAGCCGGGCGACACTAAACTCACCGGCAAGGCACAGAAAATCAAGGATTTACCGGCTGGTGGATACAACAATCACTGGACGCGCAACATCATTGCCCGGCCCGACGGCAAGAAAATTTACGTTTCCGTCGGTTCGGGCAGTAATGTGCAGGAACACGGAGCCGAGGTAGAAGTGCGCCGGGCCACTATCTTAGAAATGAACCCCGACGGCACCGACGAACGTCAGTTTGCTACCGGCCTCAGAAACCCCGTTGGCATGGACTGGCAACCCGACACCGATATACTGTACACGGCGGTGAATGAGCGCGACGAATTGGGCGATAACCTCGTACCCGATTACCTGACGAGCGTGAAAGAAGGCGCGTTTTATGGCTGGCCCTACAGTTACTACGGAGCCAACGAAGACCCGCGCCGGGCCGGTGAACGCCCCGACTTAGTGAAAAATGCGGTGATACCCGATGTGGCTCTCGGCGCACACACGGCCTCGCTGGGCCTTGCGTTTTATGATAAAACCGCGTTTCCGGCCCACTACCGGAACGGCGCATTTGTGGGACAACACGGCTCCTGGAACCGCTCTGAACTGGCGGGCTACAAGGTGGTATTTGTGCCGTTTGTGGCGGGCAAACCCGGCCCGCCCGAAGATTTCCTGACGGGCTTTGCTGTGAGTGCCAACAAGGTTCATGGCCGTCCGGTGGGTGTGGCCGTTCTGCCCGATGGCTCACTGCTCGTTGCCGACGACGCGGGCAACCGAATCTGGCGCGTATCAAGGGCAAAATAAAAATGGCCCGCTCAATTTGAGCGGGCCATTTTTATTGGAGTCCTGGCCGGGCTACCGACTACGCACAAACGCCCGCCGGAAACCAGCGGGCGTTGTGCGAACTACATATATGCACTTTACTATTGTTTAGCGACAGGCCGTACCGCCCACCGTTACCGTGTAAACGGCAGGGGCATACAGCGTCTCGTTATAGACCATCAGGGTGTACTGTCCCGGCTGGGTGGCACCCAAAAACAACACCGGGTATTGACCCGGCCACCAGCTCCACCCGGTGGGTTGCACTGCCTGCCCCGCCTGAGTGGGGGCTGCCGGAAAGAAGATATTTGTCATAAAATGCACAGAAATTAGGGCATATTAAGTGACGCAGGTTGATTGTACAGGCGGGTTTTTACGCCCGGTTTCTGTAGTTTTCGCCGGCTGCGAACCCGGCGAAACCCCCCAAAACTATCGGGCCGGGACGCGGTCTCCAAGACCGAATTAACTATTTTCACCAACAGGCTATTTCCACTACTGAACCGGCGATTTCTGCCCATTAAAATTGGCAGCTTAGTTCCCGTTTTTGGGTCGACGTTGTTTAAACTTCCATAAATGGGGCGTTTTTGTCATTCCGGTGTGGTAAACACCCGCCGTTTTGCTTTTCAGGCCGCCCCCCCCCCAAAGCCCTGGCTTTTGGTTATCTTTACCCCATGAAAAACCTGCCCATCGGGATTCAGAGCTTAGTCAAACTGCGCGACATGAACTGCATTTATGTCGACAAAACCCAACTCGTGCATCGGTTAGTGACTACCGGGAGCTATTACTTTTTTGCCCGTCCGCGTCGGTTTGGCAAGTCGTTGCTGGTATCTACCCTGAAAGAATTGTTCAAAGGCAACCGGGCGGTGTTCGAAGGGCTTTGGATCGAAAATCAATGGGACTGGAGCCAAACCAGCCCCGTGATTCATATTTCTTTCGATGGCATTGGCATCCATGAAATCGGCTTAGTGGCTGCCCTAAAAAGAGCCTTGCTCAAACAGGCTCAGGTATTTGATATTGACTTGGTTGAACCTGATTTAGCCGGGCAGTTTCAGGAGCTTTTGGAAAAACTCCACGCTAAAGCCGGGCGGGTGGTGCTGCTGATTGACGAATACGACAAACCCATCATTGATTATTTGGAGACCTCGGCCATTGAGACGGCCAAAATCAACCGGGGCGTGTTGCGCGAGTTTTATTCGATCCTCAAATCTGCCGACGAGCAACTCCGGCTCGTGTTCATCACGGGCATCTCCAAATTCGCCAAAGTGTCGCTCTTTTCCCACCTCAACAACCTCAACGACATTACCCTCAATGAGCGGTTTGCGGCCTTAGCGGGTTATACCCAGGATGAAATCGAACTAAATTTCGGCGAGTATTTAGACAGTGTGCAGGCTAAATTCAGCATCAGTCGAGATGAACTGCTCGATAAAATGAAGTTCTGGTACAACGGCTTCTCCTGGGACGGCTCCACGCGGGTTTACAATCCGTTTGGCACGCTGAGTTTTTTCGATAACCGCGAGTTTCGCAATTACTGGTTTTCGACGGGCAGCCCCAACTTTCTCATCGAGCAGATGAAAACGCACGGCCAGTTTGCCATTGAAAATACGCCCGCCAACAGCGTCATATTCGACAAGTTCGACATCGAAGACATTGAACTCGTTTCGTTACTGTTCCAAACCGGCTACCTCACCATCAAAGAGCTAGACGTGCTACCTGGCTATTATATTCTGGACTACCCTAACCAGGAAGTGCGCGAGAGTATGTACCAGTTTTTGTTGGCCGACTTAGCCCACAATAGCTACCGCACCAACACGGGCCGGACGATGCTCGACATGAACGCGGCTTTTCTCAACCGCGACCTCGTCCGCGTTCGGCATATTCTGGCCTCTATCCTCGCTGACTTACCCTCGGAGACGTATCAGAAACAAACGGCGGGGCTCTACCACGGGCTCATCCACGTCATTTTCAGTTACCTCGGCATGTTCATCCAGAGTGAAGTTCACTCATCTCAGGGCCGGGCGGATGCGGTGGTCGAAACGGCGGGGGATGTGTTTGTCTTTGAGTTTAAAATGAACAAAACCGCTGCCGACGCGCTTGCCCAACTCCGCACCAACGGCTATGCCGACAAGTACCGAACGGGCGGTAAAACCATTATGGCCATCGGGGTCAATTTCAACGCCACCACCCGCACCGTTGACGACTGGCTGACAGAGCCGTTTTGACATACAAACGCCCGCCGGAAACCAGCGGGCGTTGTGCCAAATTCTCACTTTGTATGCACTTTTTACGCTCGTTTAGGGGCAGCCCGTTCCTGTTGCCACCACCGAATAACTCACCGGTGTTTGCCCGGGATCGCCATAGACGGTGAGGGTGTAGGTGCCCGGCTGCCGGATGCCGGATGCCGAAATTGGCAACCCTACCACGAAATCGCAGTATCTTTACCAAGCCATTTCTGGTTTAGTTAAATGTTTAGAAATGGCCCGGTAAATACCTAAATTTTTAGAGTTGTACGGATGGCGCTTTTTCGCCGTCATGTTCGATTTACTAAACGAACCCTTTCATCTTCACGTTACGGACAAGGGCAAGAAAGAATGTAAATGGTGGCTAACGCCTACCGGACAGATGCAGGTAGCCTTTAATCGGGGATTTACGGAACGGGACTTACGAAAAATGGAGAAAGCAATTCGGGAACACCTGACAGATATCCTCAACCAATACGAAACTTACTGTGATGCAAACGGCCTTAAAACCAATTACAAAAAAATTAGCCCGAGTTAAAAGAAGTCATCCGGCTCTGGCAATCAGACCAGAGTTACTACCAGATTTATCGGATGTGTGCGTGTCTGCTACACAAGTTATCTGTACGTTTGAGGATGGGCGAGCAGTTTCATTTCCTATGGCCTGGTCGGATAAACTGACCCAGGCGACCGACCAACAGCGGCAGGCGTTTACATTTAACGCTCATTTTATTTTTTGGGACAATCTTGATGAAATCATTGGCGTGAGGAATATTCTGTTTGGCAATAAACTCCGCTGGGCATAGTTCTGTCTGGCTAAATCCCCAACAACAAACGCCCGCCGGAAACCAGCGGGCGTTGTGCCAAATTCTCACTTTATATGCACTACTTTTTTAGACCTGCTCTAAAAGCCAGGCTATGCCTTTCAATCTGGCAAACTTAGATAGGCCGTTTTTAACCGCGCTCTGGCCCTGAACAACTGCATTTTAACCGCGCTATCGGTAAGTTCCTGCCGACGAGCCAGGTCATTAATACTGGTTTTATCCCAATACCGGGCCATCAATAGCTGCGTTTCGGCGGGGCTAAGGTAGCCCAACGCAATGGTAAGTCGTTCTGTATCCCGCAGTTGGTCTTCGTCGTTCAGCGCGGCCCAATCGCCGGGGTCGGGCATATTGGGCTGTTGAGACAAAATAACAAGTGGCAACGTCTGCTGCCGCCGGTGATAATCAATGCAGAAATTGCGCGTTACGGCACCAATCCAGGTCGAGAAACGGGCCGTAGACCGGAAACTATCAAGCCGGTCTATAAGCCTGATAAATAATTCCTGAGCCAAATCTTTGGCTTCATCATCGTCGCCGGTAAACTGACAGCAGTGTCGGCAAACACGGGTAAAGTATCGGCGGTAAAGCACATCAAAATAGACATTCTTGCGAGTTTGCACAAATAAGGCTACTAATTCTTCGTCACTGTGATCAAAACGCATCGCGAATCTGAGGGTGTTAAATTGAGTGCTGTTACAATCTGTTACCGGCATAAACGCCCGCCGGAAACCAGCGGACGTTATGCAAACAATTTACTTTATATGCACTTTTTACGCTCGTTTAAGGACAACCCGTTCCGGTTACCACCACCTGATAACGCACCGGCGTTTGGCCGGGATCGCCATAGACGGTGAGGGTGTAGGTGCCCGGCTGCCGAATACCCGGTGCCGAAATTGGCGCCCCCACCACAAAATCGCGGAAGGCGTTGGTATAGACATAGCCCGATGGCTCGGTTAACACAAATGTTTTGCCCCAGCCCAGCCCCGTAAACTGAACCGGGCAGTTGGCCGCACTAAGCACCAGCATCGGTTGGCTGACGGCCGGGCTGGTGGCCGACAACGATACTGGCACTATGGGCTGGGTCGCCCAGCTAAAGGTGATACCGCCATTGCCGATGTTTACGCCCTGTTCATGCACTACGCTGGTGACACCGTTGAGCGGCAGGTTGGCCGGGTCGGGGTAGCTACTGCCACCACCACCACCAACACCAATCTGCAAACCACCGCCACCACCACCACCACCAAAATAGCCACCACCACCACCACCACCAGGAAAACCACCATTACCACCACCACCACCACCACCAGGAGAACCAGCAGCAGTACCACCAGCACCACCAGCCGATTGAGAACCACCACGACCTCCAAAAACACCACGACCACCAATGAGTCCACCACCACCACCACCATTTGTAGCGCCGAAATTAGTAACGTCATTGCTACCACCACCACCACCACCAGCAACAAGTATCCGATTGCTCAATGCCGTGCCACCAATCCGAATATCGGTAGCACCACCACCAGCACCACCAGCACCGACAGCACCACCACCATTGAAAGGAACACCTCCCACATAGAGGCTTAATGATTGGCCGGGCGTAACGGTCAGCGTCGCCGTTACCCGACCACCCCGACCTCCAGCACCACCATTAGTAGCAATACTGGCACCACCTTGTGCGCCATTGGCTACCACGGTGAGGCTGGTTACGCCCGCTGGCACGGTAAAGGTTTGTACGGCCCCGGTGAAGGTAAAGTTAGCCGGGCTGGTTTGGGCATAACCGCTTAGGCCGGTGATGCCGCTCAGACCTGCCCAAAGCAGCAGGGCCGAAAAACAACGGAAAAGCGCCAGCCCACAGGCCGGTGAAAATAAAGTAGGCTTCGTTCGTACATCTGTCACGGACGAATCAACAGGGAAAGCTGGCGACCAGACAGGTCTGCCAGAAAACAGGTACTGATTTTTCATGAAGTAGGTTAATGTAGAGGTTAGGAATCGAAACCGGGCCGGAACCGGCCACCGGCTCCACCCGGCTGGTTGCACTGTCTGCCCCGCCTGCGTGGGGGCCAAAAGCAAGAAGATGTTTGTCATGTTTAGGCTATTTACGGATTTGTCAGCCACCGACTTGTTAGGTTTCGTTAGTTTTGTCACCAGCTTACAACGGTATAAAGCCAACTTAGCCAGCAAAGCCTACCAAGACCCTTTTTCAGAAGTTGGCGAACCCGGCCATTCCGTTGGCGAACCCCCGGATTCTGTTGGCGAAAAAACTCACCTACTTTACTTTACTTCCTACTATGGTTACCACTATCAACACCCTCATTGTGGACGACGACCCGCACGCCCGCAATATTCTAAGCCGGGTGGTGCAGATGAATCCCCTGCTCACGCTGGTGGGGGCCAGTGCCTCGGCCCTCGAAGCCTATGC
>JBBRUV010000016.1:0-26716 GCA_038247465.1 Cytophagales bacterium | reverse complement strand
GAAAGCAAATCACAACTCCTGATTTCCTCATTGTTGCGGGCGACGGTTGGCAAAATCCGATTTTTGAAAGCAAATCACAACATTTCTCTGTGATTCAGTCAATTATGCCATGCTCAGTTGGCAAAATCCGATTTTTGAAAGCAAATCACAACATCACCGGATAGTCGAAGCCGAACGGCTCAGTTGGCAAAATCCGATTTTTGAAAGCAAATCACAACTCCAACGAGCAACATCTTACCCTTCGCCAGTTGGCAAAATCCGATTTTTGAAAGCAAATCACAACAACGGAGTCTGGTTGCACGGGTTCGTGTCGGGTGTATTTCAAAGAACTAAAATCTGAAAGCAATTCACAATTCAATTATCCGACCGCTTTTGCAGAATACTCAGAACGGCTTTCAGCATTTCACCCTGTTGGGTTTGCTCGGCTTCAATACGCGCAAGCCGTTCTTTATGGTCGGCCTGCCCTTCGAGCAGAAACGTGATGTTGTCACTTTGTTCGCTGACAGCACTAACAAGGCTGCCAATACCAGCGGCAACCCGGCGGATTTGGGCGGCTATTTCGCCCAATATTGGCTCTATTTCGTCAAGGCGTTTTTCGGGAGTCACAGTCTGAAAAGCTATCGATTGGTTCGTCACAATTCGTGCCAAATGTAGCAAAAGAGCCGGATTTATGGGCAGATAACCGCTTAATCAATTTACATTCCCTTCTCAGTAAGTTGGCATAAGGTTTGCTATACGATAAGTACCTATTCATTAACTGTTTTTCGGCAATGATCAAACGCACCTTGTATTTTGGTAACCCCGTTTATCTCTCTAAACAGCTCGACCAACTGATTATTAACCTCCCCAACGCCCAGGGTCTTGACGATTTATCGGGCCGAAACACCGTTCCCATCGAAGATATTGGCGTAGTCATGCTCGACCACCCGCAAATCACGACCACACAGGGGCTGATGAGCAGTTTGCTGACAAACAACGTTGCCATCATCCACTGCGATAACGCCCACCTGCCCGTTGGTTTAGTGCTGCCATTGGTGGGGCATACGACCCAAACGGCTACCTTTCGGGCGCAAATCACAGCGTCGGAACCGCTCAAAAAACAGCTCTGGCAGCAAATTATCTCGGCCAAAATCAGAAATCAGGCAGAACTTCTCCGCCGGGCCGGGCAACCCACCGAACCCATTGACCGATGGGCGCGGGAGGTGCGCTCTGGTGACCCCGACAATTTGGAAGCACGGGCGGCTGGCTACTATTGGCCCCGGCTGTTTAAACATACAATAACTGATTTTCGACGCGAACGCGAGGGCGAACCACCGAATCATCTGCTAAACTATGGTTACGCCATTCTACGAGCCATTGTGGCGCGGGCTGTTGTCGGGGCGGGTTTGTTGCCAACGCTGGGCCTTCATCACCACAATCAGTATAACCCCTATTGCCTTGCCGACGATTTGATGGAACCTTATCGGCCCTTTGTTGATGTGCTGGTTGGCGATATGGTGGCCTTGGGCAACTCAGCCGAACCACTCACCAAAAGCAACAAGGCCCGTTTTTTGGGTTTGCCCACTATTGATGTCCGGCTCGATGGCGACCGAAGTCCGTTGCAGGTAGCCGTTCAGCGCACAGCCGCATCGGTAACGCGCTGCCTGACTGCCGATAGTCGTAAAGCGTTGTTGCCTGATTTTGTCTGATATGTCTCGGTTTAGCGAATATCGGGTTATGTGGGTTCTGGTATTTTTTGATTTGCCGACGGAAACCAAAACCGAGCGCAAAACAGCAGCCAATTTTCGGAAGCATCTGCTCAAAGACGGATTCGCCATGTTTCAATTCTCGATCTACGTCCGGCATTGCGGCAGCGCCGACAATGCAGAGGTTCATGTTCAGCGCGTCAAAAAACGGTTGCCGGACAAAGGTCACGTAGGCGTGATGAAAATCACCGACCGGCAGTTTGGCACTATGGAGATTTATTACGGTCACAAAACTGCTCCGCCCATCGCCATACGGCAGCAATTAGAACTTTTCTGACGGGCTAATTCAGGCATACCCCTATCTTTGCGGGATTTTTTACCGTCTCCCCCCGAAAACCATGCCCAAACGCGCTGATATAAAATCCGTTCTCATCATCGGCTCCGGCCCTATCGTTATTGGTCAGGCTTGTGAGTTCGATTACGCTGGGTCGCAGGCCGCCCGCTCCATCCGCGAAGAAGGTATCGAGGTATCGTTGATTAACTCGAATCCGGCCACGATCATGACCGACCCGATCAACGCCGATTTCATCTACTTGAAACCGCTTGACAAGAAATCCATTGTCGAAATCCTGAAAAAACACCGGGAAATGGGTCGCCCGATTGATGCCGTGTTGCCAACAATGGGTGGCCAAACGGCGCTGAATCTGGCCATTGACTGCGGCAAGGCCGGTATCTGGAAAAAATACGATGTGCAGATTATCGGCGTGGATATCAAGGCTATCGAGACCACCGAAGACCGCGAAAAATTCCGGCTCCTGATGATCAAACTCGGTGCCGGTGTTTGCAAAGGACGCACCGCCCGCTCGCTGCTGGAAGGCAAAGAAATTGCCCAAGAGATTGGTTTTCCGCTGGTTATCAGGCCATCGTTCACCCTTGGCGGTACAGGGGGCGGCTTTGTGAACACGCCCGACGAGTTCGAGAAAGCCCTCACGCATGGTCTTCATGCCTCGCCGACACACGAGGTACTGGTAGAGCAGAGTGTGAGCGGCTGGAAAGAATATGAACTTGAACTGCTGCGCGACAACCTCGGTAATTTCGTCATTATCTGCTCTATCGAAAACTTTGACCCGATGGGCATTCATACCGGCGACAGCATCACCGTTGCCCCCGCCATGACCCTGCCCGACACGCTTTACCAGCAAATGCGCGACCTGGCGATCCGGGTCATGAGCGGTATCGGGCAGTTTGCGGGCGGTTGCAACATCCAGTTTTCGGTCAATCCGCAAACCGACGACATTATTGTGATCGAAGTGAACCCCCGCGTGAGCCGGTCGTCGGCGTTGGCATCCAAAGCAACGGGCTACCCCATTGCCAAGATTGCCGCAAAAATGGCCGTTGGGTATAACCTCGACGAACTCATTAACCCCATCACCGGCACAACCTCGGCCTTTTTTGAACCCGCCATTGACTATGTGATTGTGAAAGTGCCACGCTGGAATTTCGACAAATTTCCGGGGGCCGACCGTTCGCTGGGTTTGCAGATGAAATCGGTGGGCGAAGCGATGGGCATTGGCCGCAATTTTCAGGAAGCCCTACAGAAAGCGTGTCAGAGTCTCGAAATCCGGCGCAACGGCCTGGGTGCCGATGGCCGCGAACTGACCGACCACGAAGCCCTGAAACACTCCCTGGCGCACCCAAGCTGGAACCGGCTGTTTCATATCTACGATGCCTTCAAAGCCGGGATGTCGTTCCGCACGATTCAAAAACTGACCAAAATTGACCCCTGGTTTCTGCATCAGATTGATGAACTGATTGAATTAGAGCGCGAACTGGGCCGCTATGACCTCGACGATATGCCGCCCGAACTGCTTCGCACGGCCAAACAAAAAGGCTATGCAGACCGGCAACTTGCTCATATTCTGCAAGTTAAAGAGAGCAAGATTTATAATTACCGGCAGCAGCATAACATACGGCGGGTGTTTAAGTGCGTGGATACCTGCGCGGCTGAGTTCGAGGCCAAAACGCCCTACTACTACTCGACGTTTAACAACCAACTGCCCATTACGCAAGACCGGCCCGAACCCGTCTCGAACCTGCCCGGCAACGAATCGGTGCGGAGCGACCGTAAAAAAATTGTGGTTTTGGGTTCCGGCCCCAACCGGATTGGGCAGGGCATCGAGTTCGATTACTCCTGCGTTCACGGCGTATTGGCAGCCAAAGAAGCTGGTTACGAGACGATTATGATTAACTGTAATCCCGAAACCGTTTCGACTGACCCCGATATTGCCGACAAACTCTACTTTGAGCCGGTGTTTTGGGAACACGTTCACGCCATTATCATGCACGAGCAGCCCGAAGGCGTGATTGTGCAACTTGGTGGGCAAACGGCCTTGAAAATGGCCGAAAAACTGACCCGCTACGGCATCAAGATCATCGGCACGAGTTGGGACGCGCTTGACCTGGCCGAAGACCGGGGCCGGTTCAGCAATCTCCTCCGCGACCTGGGGATTCCGTACCCAAAATTCGGCACCGTTCGCGAGTCAGAAGGCGCGTTAGAACTCTCACGGGAGTTGGGTTTCCCGCTCCTGGTGCGGCCAAGCTACGTGCTGGGCGGGCAGAGCATGAAAATCGTCATTAACGAAACCGAACTGGAGCAGCACGTGATGAAGATTCTCAGCGACATGCCGGACAATAACATCCTGCTCGATCATTTTCTGGAAAACGCCATCGAAGCCGAGGCCGACGCCATCTGCGACGGCGAAGATGTGTATATCATCGGCATCATGGAACATATTGAACCGGCGGGCATCCACTCCGGCGATTCGTATGCGGTGCTGCCAACGTTTGATTTGAGCGACGATGTGATTCGGCAGATTGAAGAGCATACCCGCAAAATTGCCGTTGCGTTGCAAACGGTGGGACTGATAAACATTCAGTTTGCGATTAAAGATGGGTTGGTTTACATCATCGAGGCCAACCCCAGAGCGAGCCGCACCGTGCCCTTTATCTGCAAAGCCTATCAGGAACCGTATGTGAATTATGCCACGAAGGTGATGCTGGGCGCAAAGGTGAAAGACTTTGATTTTAAGCCGGTTAAGAAAGGGTACGCTATCAAGATTCCGGTGTTCTCGTTCAGCAAATTCCCGAATGTAAACAAGGAATTAGGCCCCGAAATGAAATCAACCGGCGAGGGAATCTATTTCATTGACGACCTTGAAGACGATTTCTTCCAGCAAGTGTATAGCGAGCGGAATTTGTATTTGAGTCGGTAGAAATCCGGCACCAAACCCACAGCCGCCCGCGTTCTGAACCGAACCGGGCGGCTAATTTATTTGCTGCTTCTACGATTCAGGTAAAAAAATCTCGAAAGGTCTGGAACGAGCCAATAAAAATCGGGAAGTAGCCAACAAACTACACCCCGCCTAACCACCGCGCCCGTTGCCCAATGCCAACCGCGTCGGGTAGTTCGTGGAGAACCACGCCCCCACTCTCGTCAACGCCGACTTGCAGGGCCACAAACGCTAAATATTGGTTGAGCATACTGGCTATGGGTGCGTTGCCGGTGATGCAGGTATCAAAATACCAGTCTAAATTTTCACCGGCAATATCTTCGGCCACCGCCCGGTAGTCGGCAAACGTGTAGCCAACGAAGGGTTTGCCAAAGCGTTGCCACATCGCCCGGATTATATCATCGAGGGTTTTGGCATGGTTTGTTTCTCGGCGCAGGTGCAGGTCTAAAATCAGCGATACCAACGCGCCTTTGTGATAAACCGACACCTTCCGGCCAGGAACACCTTTCTCGTAACCGTCGAGCCATAAATCCCAGGACGATTCGGTAAGCGAATGAGCGGCCCGCCCGTTTTGCTCGAAATGCCGCTTGCAAATCACCAGAAGCTCTTTTTTGTAGGTCGCGTCGTTGGTCACGCCCGCCCGTCTGAGCATCAGATCGCCGTAATAGGTGGTGATGCCTTCGGCCACAAAACAGGTTTCAAAGTAGTTTTCGCGGGTTAAATCGTAGGGTAGTAATTCTGCCGGGCGGATACGGATAATGTTCCAGGCATGAAACAACTCATGCGAGGCCACGCCTAACCAATCCTGATAGAGTTCTTCACCCTGTTGGTCTGGCCCCAACACCAGCACGGTGCTGTTGCGGTGTTCAACACCATGATAGACGGCGGTGGTCAGGAAAATGGTCAGGAAGTGGTAATCGGCTTCGGGAAATTCACCAAAAACGGTGATCTGCGTCTCGGCAAAGCGACTGAAATTGGCCACCACGCGGGCTTCAGCCGGTTGGTAATGACCCTGCGCCCACACGTGAAACGCCACCCCCCGTACCGAAAACTCAATGTGACGCAAATAGGGCGCGGCCAGGATCGGGCAATCAATCAGTTCATAAAAATTTGTTGCAAACCATACGCGAGACGTTTGCCGGGGTACGTTAGGCGCAATCAAATAAGGCATTTCTTTTTCGGCAACGGCAGAAACGGATTCGTTTATCTCCGCTTCGATCAGCGTAGCGGTTAATCCAGGATTAGATTTTTGCAAACCTGTTGCCGTATGCCAGGTTGCGGGTATTACCAGTTCCAGCGTGCAGGGTTCCAGAATCCGGCCTTCGGCATACACGCACAGATTTATGGGATTCACGTATAGCAAATCATTGCTCACAAAACTGCTACCCGCGTTGATAACGTTAGCGTAGTAGGTGTATCGAGCCACTATTTCAACCGCGCCCTTCGTTTGCACGAGCCAACGGTCTTTGGTGATTTTTCGGAATGGCAACGGCTGCCCGGCTCCATCAAAAACGCGGAACTGCTGGATGTTTTTGGCAAAATGCTGGAGTTGGTAGCGGCCCGGTCGCCAGGCAGGTAATTGGAGTTCAATAGTGGCTGTGTCAACGTTGGTCAGACAGGCGTCAACGCACAGGTAATGCGGTTGATGCGTGTCGGGCGAGATTCGGTAAAGCATACGAAGCAAACAAATTTGGGCCGGATGTGTTGGAATCAATCACCTGACCGCAACGAACGGAGCTGCCCGGTCTCTGTGTCCTCGGTGAAACCCGTCCGCGTTTAGGCAGTTCAGCTTATCTGCCCGGCCAACATCGCAATGCCCTCGTCAAAACTACGCGGCTCATACCCTAAAACCGTCTGCGCTTTCTCAATGATAAAACCCGTGCGGGGCGGTCGGCGGGCGGCTTGCGTGAATGTCGAAGCATCGGCTTTGGTAATCAGTGATTTATCCAGACCAAAATACTCGGCGGTTTGCATCGCCATCTCGTAGGGAGTCAGCACGTTGCGGCCAGAGATATTAAAAATTCCCTCAGCGCGTTGGTCGGCAATGAGCCAACAACCCATCGCCAAATCTTCGGCCAGCGTCGGGCTACGGAATTGGTCAGTCACTACCTTGATGGTTTTGCCGTCTTCGAGCGATTTTTTGACCCAGAGAATAATGTTGCTCCGGCTCATATCGTGGGCAATGCCATATACCAGCACCGTGCGGGCCATTGCCCAGCGTATTGGGCTGTGCATCACCACTTTTTCGGCGGCAAATTTACTCCAGCCATAAAAACTGATTGGGTTCGGTTCGGCGGTTTCGTCGTAGGGCCCGGCGGCTCCGTCAAAAATAAAATCGGTTGAGACATGAACCAGAAACGTATCGTTTTGGGCGCAGGCCTCCACGAGGTATTCAACGGCAGCCACGTTCTGTTTCCAGCAGGCATCTTTCTCGGTTTCGCACTGGTCAACGTTAGTCATGGCCGCCGTGTGAATAATCACATCGGGCTTCGTGTCGGCCACCACGTCAAGCACCTGCTGGCGGTCGGTGATGTCCATTGTCCGGTAGGTGTAGCCGGTTTCATGGGGCAGTCGGTTGTGGCCCCGCGCCGTAGCAATCAGGCTAACCAATTCATTACCAGCCAGTAAATCAACTAATTTTTGGCCCAGTAAGCCATTCGCGCCGGTGAGGAGGATTCGTGTCATTGAAATTGATACCCGAACTGTTTCGTAATCTTCTTTTTTTTGACCCATTCACCCGAAACCGTCATTTTCACGTTGGTTATGGGTCGGTCGGCGGCAGCACGTGGTTGTTTGGCAATGCTGTCAATCACCGACATCCCGTTGATCACCCGCCCAAACACGGTGTAGTTACCGTCTAAATGCGGAGTGCCGCCAATGGTCTTATACAGCAAAGTCTGTTCATCGGTTGGCTGACGACCCGTCAACGTTGTAATTCGTTGTTTTTGGGTGTCAAATCCGGCATCATCCCAAACGCGGCCCTGCACCACATAAAACTGGCAACCACTCGACGCTTTTTCAGGATTACCGTCTCGCGCAGCGGCTAACGCGCCTTTCCGGTGAAACAGATTTGGGTCAAATTCCGCCGGTATTCGGTAGCCGACGTCGCCGTTACCGAGCGATTGGGCGGCCACGGCAGTGCGCGATTCCGGGTCTCCACCCTGAATCATAAAGTTTTGAATGACCCGGTGAAACAGCAGGCCATCAAAAAAATGCTCGTCAGTGAGTTTCATAAAATTGGCTTTGTGCTTCGGCGTTTGGTCGTGCAGAATCAGGTGCATTGTGCCAAAATCAGTCGCCATCGTAACGAGGTACTCTTTTTTCTTTCTCGGTTGGCCGTTGCTATTCTGAGCGTTGGTCAGAAGCGAGAAGAGAAGGAGTGTGAGAAGAAGGGCGTTTTTAAACGCAGAGGTCGCAAGCGCAGAGTTCACAGAGATTTATGAGATAGAATTTAAGTCAACATGGTTTTCGATTACGTCTTTCAGGCGTTGGTCGTGCGTAACCACCACTAGACTGGCCCCTACTTGCTCGGATTGCTGCCGGAGCAAATCAACCACCAAACCAGTGTTCATATCGTCGAGACTGGATGTGGGTTCGTCGGCCAAAATCAGGCCAACGGGGTTCATCACGGCGCGGGCAATGCTCACCCGTTGCTGCTCGCCCTGGCTGAGTTGGTGCGTTTTTTTGTCGAGATGATCGGCAAAACCCAACTGACCGGCCAACTGATGGGCGCGTGATTTGTTTTGTTTTTTTCCGGCTAAGTAGTTCGTTAACAGGAGATTATCTAAGACCGACAACGCGCTGACGAAGTGCGGTTTTTGATACACGATGCCTACGTTTGCCGCCCGGAAAGCCGCTGTTTGCGCGGCTGTGAGTTTGGTGAGGTCGGTTTGGCCGATGATGACCGAGCCACTTTCGGGCGTAAGCAACAACGCCAGCAGATGTAGAAGCGTGGTTTTGCCGGTGCCGGAACGCCCCAGAATCAGCAGAGCTTCGTGGTCGGCGCAATGCAGATCAGGAAACGAAAACCGCTTTTGGGAGCCGTAGGCAAAAGTAAGTTGAGAGGTTACGAGCATGGAGGCAAAATTAACTGACAACTTACCACTTACTACTACTTTTGCCCAATGAAACGCCTTGCCCTGTTTGCGTCCGGTTCCGGCTCCAACGTCGAACGCATTGCTACTTACTTCACCAATCGCCCCAACGTTGTGATCTCGCTCGTGCTGACCAACAACCCACAGGCCGGCGTGATTGACCGTTGCCGCCGACTGCACCTGCCCGTCCTGATTTTTGACCGAACGGTATTTGCACAAACAAACCAAATCCCGGAACTACTTCAAAATCAAGGAATTGATCTCGTGGTGTTAGCGGGGTTTCTGTGGCTTATTCCTGAGAATATGGTGCGGGCTTTCCCCAATCAGATTCTGAACGTTCATCCGGCGTTATTGCCTAAATTTGGTGGAAAAGGAATGTACGGCCATTTTGTGCATGAAGCGGTGGTAGCGGCTGGCGAAACCGAATCGGGCATCACTATTCACCGCGTGAATGAGCATTACGACGAAGGAGCGATTGTGTTTCAGGCCCGTTGCCCGGTTTTACCCACTGATTTGCCCGGCGATGTAGCCCGAAAGGTACAGGCACTCGAACACGAACACTTTCCGAGGGTTATCAGTGAACAGCTTTCTTTAATGGATAATGGACAATGAATAATGTACAATGGTGGGTAGCGAGTCTGGTATTTTTTTGTCTGATACTTGGTTTGACGGGTTGTTTCCGGCCTGTTATTCCGATTTCGACAGGGCCGAAATATCCGGTTGATATTTTCTATGAAGGCCAATCACCCCCCGACCGCCCATTCACAACCCTGCAGGCGTTGGAAACCCACCGCGAAGACACCTTGTCGGCAAATCAGAATAGAAATGGCCGGATGTTGGCGCGGGGCAATGACATGCAGCAAAAAGAGTTGCTGATGGCCCGGATGTCTATGGAAGCCAAGAAGTTAGGTGCCGACGCGCTGATGAACGTGAAGTACCAATACTATACATCTGCAACGGCCAATGGGTACTCACTGAAGGGAACAGCCGTGAAATACCAGGCAGAGTAGCCCGGCCAACAGTCCGCTCTATTTCACTTCCTCATACGGCACGTACTCGCCCCCTTTGATAGTAGAATCGGGCCGGGCCGATGGGTTATTTACCCGCACATCACCTTCGCGCTGTTTCGTGGTGCGGCCCGTCTGTTTCTGCTCTTTCACCAACTGCCGCCCCACAAGCAGATAAAATACAAACCGACGCACGGGCGGGACGAACGCAATAATCAGGAAGGCGATGAAAAGATATTTGAAAATCATTTCGGAGTGTCGGTTATACGTCTCACAATAACGAGACCGGGCCGGATTTAGTTTTAGGCCTAAATCCCATTTCCATGAGTTTATCCGAAATCTTAGGCTACGCATCGGCACTGCTTGTGGGGCTGGTTATTGGGCTGGCCGGGGGCGGTGGGTCTATTCTGACAGTACCGATTTTTGTTTATGTCTTCGGCATTGCGCCCGTGCTGGCTATCACCTATTCGCTGTTTGTGGTGGGTGTAACGTCGCTCATCGGGTCGGTGTCGCACCTCTGGCAACGGCGGGTTGCCCTGCGGGTGACAGCCGCTTTTGCCCTGCCGTCGTTCATATCGGTTTATCTGAGCCGACGGTTTTTGCTGCCGTTACTGCCCGACCCCCTCATTCAATTTGGCTCGTTTGCGCTGCCCAAAGACAAGGCTATTCTGTATTTTTTTGCGTTTGTGATGGTGGTGGCGGCCCGCGCCATGATCCGCAGCGATAGCCCCGAACGCGGAGAAGCCCGAGATGGCCGACCGCGTTACGGCTCGTTGGCACTCGATGGATTGGCCGTTGGCTTGCTCACCGGCACTATTGGTGCGGGGGGCGGGTTTTTAATTGTACCGATGCTGGTGCTGATGGCTGGCTTACCCATTCGCCGGGCGGTGGCAACGTCGGTGCTGATTATTGCCGTGAACTCGTTTGTCGGGTTTATGGGCGATGTGCAGCATACCGAACTGAATTGGCGGTTTCTGTTGCCGTTCACCGGATTATCAGTTGTCGGAATTTTTATTGGCCTGTCAGTTAGTCAGTTTGTGAAGCCCGAAACGCTCAAAAAAGGCTTCGGATGGTTTGTGCTAACGGTGGCAGGGTACATGATTATCAGAGAGTTACTATGACTATCGAACAACTTTATACGGGTTGCCTGTCGCAGGGAGCCTATTACATCGAAAGCCGGGGGGAGGTCGCTATCGTTGACCCGTTGCGCGAAACCGGGCCGTACATTCGCAAGGCGCAGCAACGCGGAGCCACGATTAAATACGTGTTTGAGACGCATTTCCACGCCGATTTTGTGTCGGGACATATTGATTTAGCCCAAAAAACGGGCGCGAAAATCGTGTATGGCCCCAATGCCAACACGACCTATCCGATTTATCACGCCGTTGATGGGGAGGAGTTCACACTCGGCGATGTTGTGATTCGGGTGTTGCACACACCCGGCCACACCCTCGAATCAACCACGTATTTGCTGTTGGACGAAGCCCGGAAACCGCACGCGATTTTCACCGGCGATACGCTCTTTATCGGTGATGTGGGCCGCCCCGACCTCGCCATCAAAAACGACCTCACCGAGCAAGACCTCGCCGGGATGCTTTACGACAGCCTGCAAACCAAAATTATGCCCTTGCCAGACGACGTGATGGTCTATCCGGCGCACGGCGCGGGGTCGGCCTGCGGCAAAAACATGAGCAAAGAAACTACCGACCGACTTGGCAATCAGAAACGGTTTAACTACGCCCTGCAGGCCCGCTCAAAAGAAGAGTTTGTGGCTCAGGTGCTGGACGGACTCACCAAAGCCCCGATTTATTTTGCCCAGAACGCCCGACTCAACAAAGAAGGGTATGAGCCGATGGATGCTGTGATGAAACGCGGCAAACACGCCCTCGCGCCCTCCGTATTTGAAACCGCCGTGAACGAAACGGTAGCGTTGGTTCTGGATGTTCGAGAGGCCGCCGACTTTGCGAAAGGCTTCATTCCAAACAGCATCAACATTGGTCTGAACGGGCAGTTTGCACCCTGGGTGGGCGAATTGATACCCGATTTACAGCAACCTATCGCCCTCATTACGCCGGTTGGTCAGGAAGCGGAGACGATTCTACGACTGGCCCGCGTCGGCTACGATCAGTGTATTGGCTACCTCGACGGCGGTTTTGCGGCCTGGCAACACGCGGGCCGCGAGTTTGATACGGTAGAGTCTGTTTCGGCGGAGGAGTTTGTCCGGCAACAGGACGGCGCATCAGTGAATCAGCCCACTGGTTTGCCAGGATCGCCGGTGATTGACGTTCGGAAGCCCGCTGAATTTGCCACCGAACATGTGGCCGAGGCCATCAACGCGCCGTTGGAGACGCTCAACGACCATCTTGCCGAGATTCCTAAAACCGGGCCGGTGTATGTGCATTGCGCGGGCGGCTACCGCTCCATGATTGCCAATTCGATCCTGAAAGCCAGAGGGTTCAGTAACGTAGTGAACGTCGAAGGCGGTATCACGGCCATCAAAGCGGCTAAACCGGATTTGCTTGTTTTTGACGAGACGAACACGCACTAACCATGACAACCGCCCAAATTCTATGGGCCAAAGCGGTGGTTTTCGTGTCGTGACCTTCTACGTTGAACAAATTGGCGATCAGAAAACGGTGTAGTTAGTCACGATTTACGCATTTATTTTACTATCCCAGCCGCGTGATCTTTCAGAAACCGGAGCAACAGTTTTTCTACACCATCTAACCCGTGCGGCTGCGTTTGTCGGAATTGATTTTTTCGGCGGATATACGGGTTTAAATCCTGGCATTCGTAAGCTTCCAGAATCTGCGGATGCACGTAATGCTTGCGGCAAACGGTTTGGGTATTGCCGAGGTGTTTGGCCACATCGTCAAGTACGGCGTTCACGTTTTTCTTCGCGTCTTTCTCCGTTTCGCAGAGTTCCAGCTCAACCAGCAACCGTAGTGCATTAGCGGTGCCAGCCCAGGTGCGGAAATCTTTGGCCGAAAAATCGTCGCCCATTGTCTCTTTCAGGTAAGCGTTTACCATGCCCGAATCAATCGGGTGCGGATTTCCGGTTTCATCGAAATACTGAAATAACTCCTGCCCGTCAATGTCCTGACATGCTTTCACGAGTTTGGCTAATCGCTTATCGCGCAACGTGATGTCGTGCTGAATCCCTTTTTTGCCAACGAAACTGAATTTTACGGTATTGCTGGTAGCCGTCACATGGTCGTCTTTGAGTGTCGTTAGGCCATATGAACCGTATTCTTTTTCGTAGGCCGCGTTTCCCACCCGAATCAGAGTCTGCTCCATCACGCTAAGGGCAAGGGCCAGCACTTTTTCCTGATTCAGGTCGCGTTGTTTCAGAGCCTTGTCAAGTCGGGCGCGGAGCGAGGGCAGTTTTTCACCGAAGGCAATCATTCTGAAAAACTTGGTTTCGGCCCGAATTGCGTTCCAGTTGGCGTGGTATCGGTACTGTTTGCGGCCTTTGGAGTCGGTGCCGGTAGCTTGCAGGTGTCCGTTGGGCCAGGCGCAAATCCAGACGTTTTGCCAGGCCGGAGGTAAAGCCATCGCCCGAATCCGGGATAGCATATCGTCATCGTCAACGCGCTGATCGTCAGGCAAAAAATACGCGAAAGTTCCGTCTGATTCGGGCCGGCGACTGATGCCAGGTGTGGTATTAGTAACGTAGTAGAGTTTGGCAGCTTGGGCCGATAGAATCGGGTCGTGAGCCAGGTCAAGTAAGTTCATAACGTTTTGTGGAGCGTAAACCGAATACCATAAACCGCAAACTACCCGCCAAAGTTATCCTTGCCCCTGCACGCCTTTTCCGAGCGAGAGCAGGGCCAGCGAAACGGTATAATGATAAAAATCGAGTTGGTCGAGCGGCAGGAACGACGGATTTTTCGTAGCTACGGCCAGCAGCAAAAACGCCATCACGAGCCATACAGCCCGCCTATCGCGCCGAAGCATTCCCCATACGGCCAGTAGCATCGCCACCAGAATTGCCATTGCCGACACCACCGGCGCAAACACCCGAACATCGGGCAACAGCACAACCACGAACAAAAACAGGCCAACAATGAGCGTAATGGAAAGGCCAACGGGCTTGATGGTTGTCTGGCTAATCAGTTGCCACGTACCCACCACCACACAAACCGCACCGAGCGTGGCAGTCAGTAATTCGAGGGAACGGTGTAGCGGCCGGGCCGGTTCATAGCCAGCAAAAACCACCACGCCCACCAGAGCCGCCAAGGCTACCGGCAGCAAAAAAAAGCCCCAAAGCAGGCGGTTGTAGAAGGGAACACGGGCAAAAAAATACCAGAAAACAGTAAGACTCGTCAGGGCAAGCACCGAGTCAGAAAGTACATGGGCGAGGTTCATGCCGAAAAGTAGAAATTTTCGCTCTACTTTTGCCCGGCTCTACGGCAAAATTCCGCGCCGTCAATGTATCTTCTCCCAAACGCATCGCCAACGATTTACAACCGCTATGAGTGTTTTAGTAAACAAAAACTCGAAAGTAATCGTCCAGGGTTTCACTGGCACCGAAGGTAGTTTTCATGCCGGGCAAATGATAGAATACGGCACCAATGTGGTTGGTGGCGTAACACCCGGTAAAGGCGGCCAAACCTACCTCGACCGGCCCGTATTCAACACCGTGCAACAGGCCGTTCTGGAAGCCGGGGCCGACACATCCATTATTTTTGTGCCGCCCGCCTTTGCTGCCGATGCCATCATGGAAGCTGCCGACGCAGGCATTAAGGTCATCATCTGCATCACCGAAGGTATTCCGACGGAAGATATGGTGGCCGTAAAAAACTACATTAACGATAAAGACACCCGGCTGATTGGCCCCAACTGCCCCGGCGTAATGACCGCTGGTGAATGCAAAGTCGGGATTATGCCCGGCTTTATTTTCAAGCAGGGAACCATTGGAATCGTCTCAAAATCAGGCACGTTGACCTACGAAGCCGTTGACCAGTTGACCAAAGCGGGCCTTGGTCAGTCAACCGCTATCGGCATCGGTGGAGACCCCATTATCGGCACCACCACCAAACAGGCTGTTGAGTTACTGATGAACGACCCTGACACCGAAGCCATTGTGATGATTGGCGAAATTGGTGGCGGTATGGAAGCCGAGGCCGCCCGCTGGATAAAAGCCGATGGCAACCGTAAACCTGTTGTTGGGTTTATTGCCGGCCAAACCGCGCCAAAAGGCCGTCGAATGGGCCACGCCGGTGCCATTGTCGGTGGTGCCGACGATACCGCAGCCGCCAAAATGGCAATCATGCGCGAGTGCGGCATTCACGTGGTTGAATCGCCCGCGCTAATTGGCGAAACTATGCTGATTGCGCTGGGGAAGAATTGAGTGACAGCGTTGCAAAGCAACGATATGCCGAGAGACAAAGTAACAGAAACGTAACGTGACGAAATGGTATGGCAGCGCGGCAGAAAAACAGCACCGATTTGGTTGGTTGTTTCTGCCGCGCTTCTTTGTGACTCTGCCACTTTGGGCCTTTGCCATCGGTATGTCTGTCACTTTTTCAATGGCTCAACAGGTCGGTACGGGACCCGATAATGCCTATTATCCGGTCAAAAATTTGCAGAACGACTGGCAGGTATATGACGAAGCGTTCCGTACTTACGTGCCTTACCTACCCGAACTGCATAGTACGGTGCCGACCGTCAGTGTGTTTATTGACGTAGAGAGCAACCGGAATTACCGGCTTCTTCTCTTTACTGAATCAGACAGCTACCTCTTCATCAACGCAGCCCTGCGCCGAAAACTCCCCGCCGGTACGTGGGCTGTTTTTTCGATAGATAGCCTGTACCGGGTCTATCAGCGACAGGGCGTGTCTCAGCCCGAAATTTTCCTGACCATTTATGGCTCACCGGGTATTGAGGGAAAGCAACTGGTTATCGGATACCCAAAAGCAGCCGTTAAGCAACTGATTACCTTAGCGGATGATAATCTAAGCGTCCGGCCCCGGCCCAAATCGGTGTACGACGATTTTTTTGGTCTGGGCTTGTTATTTTTACTGGCTACCCACGCTTTTTTTTACACCTATTACCAGCGGCCTTTTCTACGTTTTTATAACCCCCGCGACCTGATTACGACCCGGCTCCGTGACGAAATCGCGCTGATTGGCCGCCCCCTCAGCCAAACGGCCATCTTGTTTACGCTTAACCTGAGTTTTGTGCTGGCTTACCTTGTCTTGTTTATCCAGAGCCAGAATATTGATCTGTTTGCGTCAAGGTCGTTACTGCTCGACGGACAGCCGTTTATCATGGTGGTGCTGGAATACGTGGTGGTAAGCGCGGTGATATTTGGGCTAATGCTCGGCAAGTATGCCATGCTGCAAACGATGGGCAGTTTGTATAAACTCGACCGTCTGGCCGATGTGCATTATTTCAAGGTGATTCAGTCATCATCGTTATTTTTCACGGCAGTTGGCGTGTGCGTGACCGTTCTGGTCTTCAATCTTCCCAATTTTTCTGGCCTAAGCACCTGGTTATTAATCCCGTTTGTGGGGTTTTATCTGGCCCGGCTGGGGCTACTGTACGTCATATTGGGAGCCAATACATCGGTCAAAAGTCTCTACCTAATTTCGTACCTTTGCATCGTTGAATTGGTTCCGTTACTCATTGGGTTGCGTTTTGCACTCTGATGGCTTTTTCAATTTTCGATGAACGAAACGACTACGCAACAGGCACAGAGCCGCCTGGCAACAGTATCCCGGATTTTGGTAACCCAATCCCGCCCAACCGACGAAAAATCACCGTATTTCGACCTTGCCAGTCAATATAACGTTACGATTGATTTTCGGCCATTTATCCAGATTCAGGGCGTACAGGCGCGGGATTTCAGGCGGCAGAAAGTCAATATCTTAGACCACACGGCGGTTATTTTCACGAGCCGAAACGCCATTGACCATTTTTTCCGCGTCTGCCAGGAAATGCGGGTTGATGTGCCGGCCGATATGAAGTATTTCTGCATCTCTGAGCAGACCGCCAACTATTTGCAGAAGTACATCATTATCCGCAAGCGGAAGATTTTTTCCGGCACCAAAACAGCCGCCGAACTGCTCGAACTCATCAAGAAACATAAAACCGAGAAGTTTCTGTTTCCGTGTTCTAACATCCGTCGCAACGACATCCCGGAGTTTATGGACATGAGTGGATTTCATTTCACCGAGGCCGTAATGTACGAAACCGTCTCGACCGATCTGTCTGATTTGGACATTCATAGTTTCGATGCCATTGCGTTTTTCAGCCCATCGGGTGTAGTCTCGTTGCTGCACAACTTCCCCGATTTTAAGCAGGAGACTATTCGGCTGGCTGCTTTTGGCCCTACAACAGCCAAAGCCATTACCAGCGCCGGGCTGATTGTTGACATCGAGGCTCCGCTGCCCAACGCGCCATCAATGACGGGTGCGCTGGAATTGTATATCAAAAAGACGAACAATCTGTGATGGATACCGTTTTGAAGAACCAGGAAAAGCCAATATTTTGTCATCTCCAGCGTTTCTTAAAGGCGTTTAACGTTGCCCCTGATTAGAACTATGCGTCTCCTTTACACTGTCTCGCTGCTTGTGCTAATTGCCTTTGCAGAGCCTGTACTCGGTCAGAATGACCCGCAGTTCAGTCTGTTTATGTTCAATCCGACGTACTACAACCCGGCAGCGGCAGGGTCAGAAGGTGTGGCCCAGATTCAGCTAACGCACCGCACTCAGTGGGCTGGTTATCAGGCAACTGCCGACGATGGGGGTGCGCCAGGTACGCAACTTCTATCGTTTAATACGCCCCTCACTAAATACAGGAGCGGTATCGGTCTTTATATTCTCAATGACAACTACGGCCCGTTAACAAATCAGGCGGTGCAATTAGCGTACGCCTACCGAATTCCGGTCAAAAACGGCACGTTTTCCGTCGGCGCACAGGCCGGATTATACAGTAAGGCCGTTGATTACAATAAATTACGCTACAATGACCCTGGTGATCCCAACATTCCAACCGGGCGTGTGGGTCAGACCCGACCCGACCTGGGCCTGGGAGCTTACTATACCACTACTGATTATTGGCTAGGAGCCAGCGTAATGCACGTCAACGCGGCAGCGTATCGGCTCGAATCCGGTCGGTCGGTTACGCCACAATCCCGTACCGTTTATTTATCGGCGGGTTACCGGCTTGGGGTTGGTTATGACGTTGACATTCAGCCATCAGTGCTCTACCAGATTTACCTGAATCCAGTGGTTGGTACGCAGGCCGCTTCTTACAACGTGAATCTGTTAGGGACCTATCAGGGTCGGCATTGGATTGGGGTATCATATCGTCAAGCCGATGCTTTTACGGGTACAATAGGCACGAGTTTTTTATCAAATAATTCGCTACGGGTCGGTGCTGCGGTTGATATAACTACCAGCCGCCAAACTGTAAAAGCACCAACTTCTTTCGAGGTCTTGCTAAGTTATTCATTGCCCGCACCTGATGCCCGTAAAAAACCAATCATTCGCACACCGCGTTTCCGGTATTAATCTGCACGGCAGAGATTTGGCAGTATTATTGCGAGCAGTTACTGGTAAAGAAGTATTTTTGGACGCTACGACGGTAAAAACAGCCGTTTACGAAAGAAAAAGTGCCTTTTTGGATTAACAGGTGGATTTTTGACGGCCTCGACGTCGGTCAATACAATAACCAAACCGATTTTCGTTCTTAGTTCGGTCTTGCACAACAGAGAATTATATACAATACAACCATGAAGTATAACTGGCTTACGGTAAACGCAACACGCGGGGTGATGGTCGCAGTGGTGGTACTGCTGATGCAGGGTTGCGGATTCATCAAGTCTAAATTTGGCGGAAAAGGTGGTGGAAAAGGAGCAGAAGTAGGCGTTACTAATGGTGAAGTTACAGCCACCGGACGTAAAGGCTACAAGCAAACCACGCCATTTGGCATGGTCTTGATTCCGTCAGGCTCGTTCATTATGGGTCAGGCCGACGAAGACGTAGCAGCCACGCAAATTAACATGAACCGCCGGGTAACGATCAGTTCGTTCTACATGGACGATACCGAAATTACTAACCACGAATATCGGCAGTACGTGAACGCGCTGCTGGCCGACTCAGTGTCGGTGCTGGGCGAAGAAGAAATTATGGCGAAGTTTTACCCGGACACAGCCGTCTGGAAAAATGACTTCACCTTCCATCATGGCGAACCTATGCTGGAGTATTACTACGGCCACCCGGCATTTGATACTTATCCGGTAGTGGGCGTTAGCTGGAAAGCGGCACAGCACTTTTGCCAGTGGCGCACCAATCTTTATAACGATCACCGGACTAAAGAGGGTCAGTTTCAATCGCCCCGGTTTCGGTTGCCATTGGAGGCCGAATGGGAATGGGCCGCTCGCGGGGGCAAACAGGGGGCAAAATACCCATGGGGTAATCCCTACGTGGCGAACGGAAAAGGCTGTTACTTAGCCAACTTCAAACCGCAGCGCGGCAACTTTGACGCCGATGGTTATCCCTACACCGCTCCCGCCACTGCCTACAATGCCAACGAATATGGTCTGTATAACATGGCTGGCAACGTGGCTGAATGGTGCCGCGATGCTTATGCCGACAACTCAAACGCGATTGTTTGGGACATGAACCCCGACAACCAAAACCCCGACGAACCCCGTAAGGTGGTGCGGGGCGGTTCCTGGAAAGATATTGCCTATTACCTCGAAACCGGGACCCGCGCCTACGAAAACGAAGATGCCAAACGGTCTTACATCGGTTTCCGCAGCGTGATGGATAACCTCGAAGGTCGCACAGCTTCGGCAAAAGGTGGTAGTAAAGGCCGTCGCAAATAATTCTCTCAATTTATTTTCTCCCTTAACACACAGTTTTGCTATTATGGCAGCAGCAGGAAAAGTTAATTTTTTTTGGGATCGTCTCGTTCCAACCCTCTACAGTGCCGGAGCCGCCGTCGTAATTTTCGGGGCCTGGGCTAAAATCACCCACAATGAACAATTCGGCTTTATGCTAACAGTAGGTCTGCTGACCGAGGTTGTCATTTTCGGGTTGTATGCCGTGCAAAGTTTCACCCAGCCTATTGTATCAGGCGACGACTATCAGTGGGAGCGCGTTTATCCTGAATTAGCCCCTGATTACAAAGGAGAAGCGCGTAAGCCAGCCTTACAGCCAAATGGATTAACAAGTACAATGGATAGCATGATGGCTCAGGCCAAACTCACTCCTGATGTGTTTGAACGGCTCGGTAGCGGTTTTCGCAATCTGAATGATTCAGTCTCAAAAATGCGTGACCTCACCGATGCTACCGTTGCTACCAACGATTATGCCAAAAACGTGAAATCGGCTTCGCAGTCAATCACCGACATGAATCGCTCATACGGCACGGCCATTACCGCCATGAACTCGATGGCCGACGCTACCACCGATGCCAAAGATTACCGCGACCAGTTTCAGAAAGTAACCAAGAACATGGGCGCATTAAACGCTGTCTATGAACTGGAATTGCAGGATTCAAACAAGCATCTCAAAGCGATGAACTCGTTCTACGGCAGTTTAAGCTCGGCAATGGAAAACATGGCCGATGCCAGCCGCGACACGCAGCAGTTCAAAACCGAGTTATCTAAACTCACCGGCAATCTGGCATCTCTCAACAACGTGTATGGCACGATGCTGACGGCGATGCGGGGCGGAAACTAAATTTAAGTTGCAAAGTTGCAGAGTCCCATAGTTACAGAGTGAGTTCTGCACCTACAGAGCCACTTTGCACCTTTGGGACTTTTAAAACTCCAAAACTTTAAAACTCTAAAACTCACCAACTACAATAATATGGCAGGTGGAAAAGAAACACCCCGTCAGAAAATGATCGGGATGATGTATCTGGTATTGACCGCTCTGCTGGCTTTGCAGGTTACGTCGGCAATTCTGGAGAAATTTGTTTTACTCAATAACAGTCTCGAACTCTCAACCGGGGCTGCCAGTAAAGTGAATGAGCAAACTGTGAACAATATTCGCGGAACGGTCGAAAAGGCCGGTAATCGTCCGGCAGATGTAGCCGTTATCCGGCAGGCCGAAGAAGTCAGGAAAATAACCAGCGATGCCATCAGCACAATTGATAAGCTGAAGGAACAACTCGTGGTAGCCGGTGGTGGCCGCGATGAGTCGGGTAATATCAAGAACCTGAGCGAAGAAGAAAAGGTAGCGCAGTTGATGATTGGCACAACCCGCAACGGCGAAGCCTTCAAGTTGAAAGAGCAATTGAACCAATATGTCGCCAACCTCGGTAAGTATTCGCCAAACAAATTTTCGTCACTGGCAATGGATGGCAAAGATGACCCGATTTCGAGCCGCTCGCCGGAGCAACGCGGAAAAGACTTTGCCGAACTGAACTTTGCCCAAACGCCGGTTCCGGCGGCATTGGCGGTTCTGAGTCAGAAACAAACCGACATTCGGCGGATTGAAGGCGAAGTACTGGATTATTTGGCCTCGAAAGTTGGCGCACAAGACGTGAGATTCGATAAAATCATGGCTATGCTAAGCATGGACTCGAAGGTAGTTGTGGCTGGTACAAAGTTCAAAGCCGAGATGTTTCTGGCCGCTTCATCGTCGGGTATTCAGCCCCGCATGAGTTTGAGCAGTGGCCCGGTCAGGATGGCCGATGGCAAGGGTATCATTGAGTTCACGGCGCAGGGCGGTTCGTATGACAAAGACGGATTGGCCCGACGGACGCTGACGGGAATCATCTCCTACAACACGCCGGCTGGTACTAAAACCGTTCCGTTGACAGCAGAGTATTTTGTAGCAAAACCGTCGTATCAAATTGAAACCGGCACATTGCCGCCGTTGTATCTGGGCTGCGCCAACAAACTCAGCATTGTAAGCCCGGCCCTGGGCGCACTCTGGAATCCGAACATCACCGGCAACGGTGCCGATGTATTGTCGGGTGGTGGCAAAGGCAAGGTGACGGTGGTGCCAAACGCAGCCAGTGTATCTATCAACGTTAGCAATGGTGGTAATTTGCTCGGCACGGAGCGGTTTCGGGTGAGCCGGGTGCCAAAACCAACCATCGAAATTTATGCTGGTGGGTCAAAAGCTGATTTGGTACGCGGTATGCCGGTCGGTTCAGTGCGTAGTATCCAGGTGAGGGCTGTGCCAGATGAGAGTTTCAAAAATTTCTCGCCCGACGATGCTAACTTTCGGGTTTCGGGCATATCAGTCTCATTAGCCCGTGGAACGCGCAGGGTAGCTGGGCCGATGGCGCTTCCTGCTGGCGGGGGTTCTGTGAATGCGATGGCTGCTGATGCGCAACCCGGCGACCGATACATAATTCAGGTTGAAGGCGTACAGCGTCGCAACTTTCGGAATGAAATCAGCGACGTGAACATGGGAAACCAATCATATAGCCTGTCAGTGTATTAACATACGATTGCTGTTTTACAGACGTTAGTAAGCTGTAAATGAAATAAATAGTCACACGAACGATGATGAACCAAACAAGAACGATGGCGGTGTGGGCCGGGCTGGCCGCAGTTGCGTTGCTGGGAGCGAACGGAGAAGCGATGGCGCAGGAGAAGGCTGGAAACGGTACTAATCCGCTGTCGGTTCGGGGCATCAATGAGAATGATATTATGATGAAGAAAACTCTTTGGCGCAGGATTGACCTCAAAGAGAAGCAAAATCAGAGTATGTTCTCAAAGAACAACGAAATCTCGAAGTACCTCATTGATGCCGTGAAAGCCGGTCTTATTGATGCTTATGAGAATGATTCGGTGAAGACCAAAGTAGCGGCTGACAAGTTTCAGCAACGGCTGATCATGCCTAATACGGGCAGTGGGCTGTCGAAAGAAGAAATTGAAGCGGGTTTTAAAGTTGACGGTTCTGCTGCCGGGGCCGATGATGGTTGGGGTGGCAAGAAAGACGACAAAAAGCCAGCCGCCAAAGCCAAACCGGCTGATGACGGCTGGGGCGCACCAGCAAAAGCTGCACCGGCAAAACCGGCTGACGATGGTTGGGGACCAACACCTAAGAAAAAAACGGGTGCCGTAGCCAAAGGAAAAGGTAAGGGTAAGAAAACTATCCAAGCCATTGCACCAGCTGCACCGAAGAAAGACTCGGTTGCTGTTGCCAAAACCAACGTGCCAATGGGTGATGAATTCTTTGCGAAAGAATTTACCATCATGGAGATCAAGGAAGACTGGATTTTCGACCGGAAACGCTCACGTCTGTACTACGATATCCAGACGGTAACGCTCTATTTACCCGCCGATAAAAACACAGCGGGTGGCGTTGAGTTACCGATTGCGACGTTTAAATACAAAGATCTGGACAAGCTTTTCCGCTCAGACCCGAAGAAGTTTATCTGGTATAACCCACAAAATCAGGCCCAACACAAGAACCTTGCTGATGCCTTTGATTTGCGGTTATTCTACGGCAGGATCACGAAAGTAGCCAACCCCGGCGATACTGATTTAGTTGGTATGTTTGGCGACAAAGAAGGCTTGATGAAATCATATCAGACAGAATACGAACTGATGGAAGCCGAACACTCGCTCTGGGAATATTAGGCTAAAACACAAGTTTTTCGATACTAAAAAAGGTCTGACAGAATTGCTGTCAGACCTTTTTTAATACTGTCTACAATCCTTACGCACTCTCAATTGTTTCGAAATATTGCTTGATTTTCAAGGCTTTATCATTGCCAACTACCTCTACAAGTAGTTCAACCGGGGCTTCGCGAATTTTTGTTACGCCTTTAAACACTGTCAGCAGTTTGGCGGCTGTTTTCTTGCCAATGCCTTCTACGTTTTCTAATTCAGAAATCAGGCTGTTGCGGCTGCGTTTGTCGCGGTGGTAGGTGATGGCAAAGCGGTGAGCTTCGTCGCGGATGCGCTGGATAAGTTTGAGCGATTCCGATTTTTTATCAATATAAAGCGGCAGCGTGTCCTCCGGGAAATAAATCTCTTCGAGCCGCTTGGCAATGCCGATAATCGGGATTTTACCGTACAGGTCAAGGGCTTTCAGTGCGTCGCAGGCGGCAGAAAGCTGGCCTTTGCCCCCGTCAATCACAATCAGGTCGGGCAGGCCGGTGGCTTCTTCCAGCACCCGCGTATATCGGCGCGTCACTACCTCATACATACTGGCAAAGTCATTGGGGCCAATCACGGTTTTGATTGAAAAATGCCGGTATTCGCGATTGGCCGGTTTGCCACCCACAAAACAGACCATTGCCGAAACTGGGTTTGTTCCCTGAATATTGGAGTTATCAAAACATTCGATTCGGTTGGGCAAGGCAGTGAGTCGCAAATCCTGTTTGAGCCGAATCAATACCCGATCTTTTTTACTGGCATTGGCGGTGGCTTCGTTGGTAGCCCGCTCCTGCCGCTCGTGCCTGAAATACAGCACGTTTTTCAGCGACATATCCATCAGTTTACGCTTGTCTCCGATTTGCGGCACCGTGATTTCGGCTTTCAAATCAGCATCGAGCGGGATATTAGTAATAATTTCTTTTGCCTGTGAACCGTACTGATTCCTGAACTCCACGACTAATATGGTCAGAATTTCGGCATCGGTTTCTTCCAACTTTTTCTTGACTTCTACCGTGTGCGTCTGAATAATGGTGCCGTTCACAACCTTCATAAAGTTGACATAACCCGCCGTTTCGTCAGAAGCAACTGTAAATACGTCGGCATCGGTGATTTTGGGATTTACCACCGTTGACTTGCTCTGAAACCGTTGTAGTACGTCTAATTTTTCTTTGTGGGTCTGCGCGTCTTCAAAGGCCAGATTACCGGCGGCCTGCACCATCTGATTCTTAAAATACTCCTGCGCGGGTTTTAGCTGCCCTTTCAAAATGGCATGAACCTGCTCGATGTCATTGTCATAGTCAGCTTCGGGTTGTTTGCCTTCGCAGGGGCCTTTGCAGTTACCGATGTGGTATTCGAGACACACCTTGAACTTGCCAGCTTCGATGTTTTCGGGGGAGAGATTATACGAACAGGTGCGGAGCGTGAACAATTGCTTGAACATATCCAGCACCGTGTACATCGGTTTCAGATTGGCAAACGGCCCATAGTACGTTCCGGTTTTGCGGTCTATCTGCCGAGTGACCAGTACTCTGGGAAAATGCTCATTGGTGACGCAGACAAACGGATACGTTTTATCGTCGCGCAGCAAAATGTTGTATTTGGGCTGATAACGTTTAATGAGTTGATTCTCCAAGAGTAGCGCGTCGAACTCGGTATGAACGATGGTGAACTCGATTTTACGAATCTGACTCACCAGCCGGAGCGTCTTGCGGTCGTGCTGTTTAGAGTTGGTGAAGTAGCTACTGACCCGATTTTTGAGGTCTTTAGCCTTACCCACATAGATCACCTCGCCCTCCAAATCGAAGTACCGATATACGCCCGGCTCGTGCGGGACTTTGGCTAACTCCGCCTTGTAATCGAATAATGCCATGAATTCAGAGAGTTGCGGTTGATGACTTACAGTCTAACAAAACAACCAAATTGCAATGAAGGTTGCGAAGCGCCGAAGGCTTGTTTTTGTTGTAAACACAACTTGACTTGACAAAAGAATAACCTGTTTTATGCAAATCACACTTGATATTCCCAAACAGCACGTTCCGTTTTTCAAAGACCTCGTGCAGCATCTCAGCTTTCCGGTAACTGTAGAAGACACGGATACGGACAATGATGGACCTACTCGGGAGCAACTCAAAGCTGAAATGCGGCAGGCGGGGCAGGAATTGAATTTGATAAAACAAGGAAAATTAAAGAACCGCCCAGTAAAAGAATTGCTCAGTGAATTATAGCGTTGATACTGAAGTTACGGACGACTAAGCAACCGCATCGCATTAAACGTAGCCCACACCACATCCTGATACGCCCCGGCAACGGCTTCCTCAAGCGATTGTGGGTGATTCAAAATTGAAAACGCAGCCAGTAGTCCAAGTGTCTGAATTTGAGTCGGTTCAAGTTCAAGTGTTCCGCAGATAGCCACCACCGGCACCCCTACCCTACCCGCCCGGCGACAAATCCCGGCCAGCAATTTTCCCTGCAACGTTTGTTTATCAAGTTTTCCTTCACCCGTCATTACCAGATCAGCACTGGCAAGATGTGCGTCAAAACCGGCAGTTTCCAGCACCAGGTCAACGCCGGGCCGGAGCGTAGCCGACAAAAACGCCGTCGCTCCAAAACCCGCACCACCAGCCGCGCCCGCGCCAGGAACACCGGCCAGGTCAAGACCAAGTTGCTCATGAACTATGTTTGCCACGTGCCAAAGTCCGGCATTCAGCCAGATCACGGCTTCGGGAGTCGCGCCCTTTTGGGGGCCATACACAAACGCGGCCCCGTCGGAGCCAAAGAGTGGATTGGCAACATCACAGGCAACTTCAATGCTTACGGCTTCCAAAATAGCCTGATTTTCAGGCGGCAAGACCTGAGCGATAGTAACGAGCGTTTCGCCAGTCGGGATAAACTGCTGACCGGCAGCATCCAAGAACCGCCAGCCAAGCGCAGCCGCCAGCCCCGTGCCAGCATCAGTGGTTGCGCTGCCGCCAATGCCCAGCACTACCCGCCGAACACCCATATCAAGCGCGGCCAGAATCAGTTCGCCCGTGCCGAATGTGTTTGTTTTGAGGGGATT
>JBBRUV010000015.1:0-27088 GCA_038247465.1 Cytophagales bacterium | reverse complement strand
GGTCTGGGGCGGGTGGTGGGTCCCGGCCGGGCCACCCACCACCCACTCACCACTTGCCACTTGCCACCAGCCACTGATTTTTGGAACTTTTCACGGCCTCATTTTTTTACACAATCAGACCGGCAATCCTTGTCGGTTTTTCCCTTTCGGAAAAAGTCTATTAAATTGATTGAGTTTATATTCTTTAAATCACAACAATCATGAGCTTACGTCTCGGAGACATTGCGCCTGATTTCCAGGCTGATAGTACACAAGGGCCGATTTCGTTTCACGAATGGCTTGGTAATTCGTGGGGGATGTTTTTCTCGCACCCCGCCGATTTTACGCCCGTCTGCACCACCGAACTGGGCCGCACGGCTCTGCTGAAAGGCGACTTTGAAAAACGGGGCGTAAAGGTTATTGCCGTTTCGGTGGACGATCTGGAATCACATAACCGCTGGACTCCCGACATCAAAGACGTGACCGGCTCAGAAGTGAACTTCCCGATCATTGCCGATGCTGACCGCCACGTGGCCGAACTCTATGACATGATTCATCCCAACGCCAGCGAAAAAACAACCGTTCGCTCGGTGTTCGTGATCGGGCCGGACAAGAAAATTAAACTCACGCTGACGTATCCTGCTTCGACGGGCCGCAATTTTAACGAACTGCTCCGCGTGATTGACTCGCTGCAACTAACGGCTGATTATCAGGTGGCTACCCCCGCCGATTGGCAGGATGGCGACGATGTGATTGTGATACCCGCCGTGAAAAACGAGGAGTTGGAAGAGAAATTTCCGAAAGGTGTGACGTTTGTGAAACCGTATCTGCGGACAACGCCACAGCCGAATAAGTAATGGTTTTTAGTTTGTGGTTCGTGGTTTTGCTAACGCGAGCGTAACGACGAACCACAAACCTCCCCCACATTTCCATAAACCTTCCGGCTCCGTGTCTCTGCGTTGAAAAAAGCCTATATTTGACTAAGAAACCGTATGACAGTTCGTGAAAGTAATCCCCATTCAGAAGTCGGTCAAAGCCGCCAAAGAAACTCCGCTCAACCGGCAATACAACCAGATTAAGGCCAAATATCCCGGTGCATTGCTGTTGTTTCGGGTGGGTGATTTTTACGAAACCTTCGGCGAAGACGCGATCCGGGCCAGCAAAATTCTGGGCATTACGCTCACCAAACGCAACAACGGCGGGGCCAACGAAGAACTTGCCGGTTTTCCGTACCATTCCCTCGATTCGCACCTGCCCAAACTCGTCCGGGCGGGCGAGCGCGTTGCCATCTGCGACCAACTCGAAGACCCGGCCCTGGCAAAAGGCATCGTCCGTCGGGGTGTTACCGAACTCGTTACGCCGGGCGTTTCTTTCAACGATAACGTGCTGGATGCCGGGCGAAATAACTACTTGGCTGCCGTGCATTTCGGGAAATCTACCAGCGACGAACTCCAATTCGGGATTGCCTTTCTGGATATTTCGACGGGCGAGTTTCTGGCTTCGCACGGTAACGCGGCTTACATTGATAAACTACTGCAAAGTTTCAACCCGTCGGAGGTGCTGTTCTGCAAGAAATTCCGAACGGAGTTTGGCTCTCTGTTTGGCGATAAATTCCACACCTACACGCTCGACGACTGGGCCTTTACCTACGATTTTGGCTACAATTACCTCCGTCAGCATTTCCAGACAACATCGCTGAAAGGCTTTGGTATCGAGGGACTTCCCGACGGAATTATTGCCGCCGGGGTGATTTTGCACTACCTCAACGAGACCGAACACAAAGACCTGCAACACATTCAGCGCATCACCCGGCTCGAAGAAGACCGCTACGTCTGGCTCGACCGTTTTACGATTCGCAACCTCGAACTCGTGGCAACGCAGAACGAAGGCGGGGTGCCGCTGATTCAGATTCTCGATCAGACCGTGACACCGATGGGCGCGCGGCTCCTCCGAAAATGGCTGATGTTGCCGTTGAAAGAAAAACCGCTCATCGAAGAACGGCTGAACATGGTCGGGTTGCTGTGCAACGACCGCGCAACGGATACCGATACGGATGCCGGGCCGGAACTGCTCGAAGTGCTGACGAATCACCTCCGGCAAATCGGCGACCTCGAACGACTCGTCTCGAAGGTGGCCGTCCGGCGCGTTACGCCCCGCGAGATGGTGCAGCTAAAACGGTCGTTGCAACACATTTTGCCCGTTAAAGAACGGCTGATAACGGCCCTGAATCAGCACCCCAACGCCCCTTCGTTAAAAAAATACGCTGACCAACTCAACCCGTTGCTGTTTCTGCTCGACCGCATCGAAGCCGAACTTCGCGACGACGCGCCGACGCTCTCGAACGGTGGTAACATGATCAAAACGGGTATTAACCCGGAGCTGGATGAGTTGCATAAGCTGGCCTACGCGGGCAAAGATTATTTAGTGCAGTTGCAAGACCGCGAGGTGGCCCGGACGGGAATTTCGTCGCTCAAAGTGGCCTACAACCGGGTTTTTGGTTATTATTTAGAAGTTACGAACGCTCACAAAAATCGTGTACCAGACGACTGGATCAGGAAGCAAACGCTGGTCAACGCCGAACGGTATATTACACCCGAACTCAAAGAATACGAAGACAAAATCCTGAACGCCGAAGAACAGATTTTCAGCATTGAAGCCCGGTTGTTCTCCGAACTCGTGGCCGCAGCCGGGGAGTATGTAGCCGCCATTCAGCAAAACGCCCGGGTGGTGTCGGTGCTGGATGTACTGGCTTCATTTGCGCGGGTGGCCCAGAAAAATAACTACGTCCGGCCCATCATCAGCGCGGGTAAAGACCTGAAAATCAACGACGGACGGCATCCCGTTATCGAGCAGCAACTCCCGCCCGGCGAGCCGTATATCCCGAACGATGTGTTCTTAGACGACGAAACCCAGCAGATTATCATCATCACGGGTCCGAATATGGCGGGTAAATCGGCGTTGCTGCGGCAGGTGGCGTTGATTGTACTGATGGCGCAGGCGGGCAGTTTCGTACCGGCATCGGCGGCAGAAATCGGCTTAGTCGACAAGATTTTTACCCGCGTCGGTGCGTCGGACAACCTCTCGCGGGGCGAAAGCACGTTCATGGTTGAGATGACCGAAACGGCCAGTATCCTCAACAACCTCTCAGACCGGAGCTTAGTGTTGATGGACGAAATCGGGCGCGGCACCAGCACCTACGACGGCGTGAGCATTGCCTGGGCCATCACCGAGTATCTGCACCGCCACAACAGCCGCCCCAAAACCCTGTTTGCCACCCACTACCACGAACTCAACGAGTTAGCCGCCGACCATCCGCGCATCAAAAACTTCAACGTGTCGGTAAAAGAGGTCGGCAACAAGGTGATTTTCCTGCGGAAACTGAAAGAAGGCGGCTCTGAACACAGTTTCGGGATTCACGTGGCGCAGATGGCCGGGATGCCGGGCGTGATTGTGAGCCGGGCCAGCCAGATTCTGACCCAACTTGAAGCATCGCGCAGCCGCGACGACAATGCAGCCGCCATTCAACGCGCCCTCCCCGAAAAGGAATTGGCTCTCCGCATCATCGAAGCGGGCGACCCCAGGGCTGAGGCCATCAAAGAGAAGCTGCGCCAGATTGACGTAAACCGGCTCACGCCTATTGAGGCTTTGCTGAAGTTGAACGAGTTGATGAAATTGGTGGAGTAGGGGAAGTCCGCTCACGCCCCCCGGCTGGGAACGCTTAGACAGCTACCGCCGAAACATTTTGTGTTTAACGGCACAAGTCCTGACCAATGCCCAGATTGGTGAAAAACTATGCAGAAGTGAGAAGACGATTGCCAACCGCAAAGCCGAGATCATTGCTCAGTTGGGGCTAAAAACGGCAAGTCGAAATAAAATTTGTCAAAATCCATAGTTTTCCATAGTTTCAGGGCGTTTTCTTCAACCTGACAACTATGTTCTATAACCTATCACGTGCAATCTCCCCGGTCTTTGTCTTCACAGGCCGGAACCGTTTACTCCTGTTGTTGGCCGTGCTGTTTTCCCTGGCAGCAACGGCGCAAACCATCACCCCGCCCTCGCTCACTGGTTTCACCCCGAAACAACAGGCCACCGAACTCAAAGCCGAAACCGAGTTTAAGCAACAACAGGTTGGGCCGCACTCGGCATCGGAACGCTTCAAAAACCACCTCACCCGGTTGTGCAGCGTGCCACACGTGGCCGGGTCGCCCGAAAACGAGCGCGTCCGCGACTACATTGCCGAAACGATGCGGAACGCAGGCTGGCAGGTGGACATTTACCCCCATGATATTTACCTGCCCAAAGGCCCCGGCGACATCTCGGTCGAGATTGTGACCCCAACCCGGATGCCGATCAACACCAAAGAGTTTATTTTCAAGGAAGACAAATACGCCAGCGACCCCCGCATTATGAGCGGTTGGAATGCGTATTCAGGCAATGGCGACGCAACGGCGCAGGTAGTTTACGCAAACTATGGCCGCAAAGAAGACTTTGAACAACTCAACGCGATGGGCATTTCGGTGGCCGGAAAAGTGGTATTGGCGCGGTATGGCGGTAATTTCCGGGGTTACAAAGCCCGCTTTGCCGAAGCTGCCGGTGCCGTTGGCCTGCTGATTTTTACCGACCCCGCCGAGTCGGGTTATGTGCGCGGGCTGACGTTTCCCGAAGGCCCGTTTTACAGTGAAAGTGTGATTCAGCGCGGCTCGCTGCTGACCGTGCCGTACACTGGTGACCCGCTCACGCCCGGAGAAGCCGCGCTGCCACTGGATGCCAAAAATACGCCCAAACGAATGGCCCTGGCTGACGTTGACCTGCCCAAAATTCCGGTTACGCCCTTGCCCTACGGCTCGGCGGTCGAGATTCTGAAACGCATGACCGGCCCCAAAGCTGTGCCTGCGGGCTGGCAGGGCGGGCTTCCGCTGACGTACCGGCTCGAAGGCGGGCCGGAGCTGACAGTGCGCCTGAGCGTAAAGCAGGAAAAAGCGATTCAGCGCATTTATCAGGTGGTAGGAACGCTCACCGGCAGCGAATTTCCCGACGAATGGGTGATTGCCGGTTGCCATTACGATGCCTGGAGTTTCGGCGCAACCGACCCCAACTCCGGCACGGCCATGCTCTTAGCCATGACCGAATCGCTGGGGAAACTCGCCAAAAGCGGCCAACGCCCCCGCCGAACCATTAAAATTGCCCACTGGGATGCCGAAGAATTTGGCGTGATTGGCTCGGCAGAATGGAGCGAACAGTTCCGCGACGAACTGGTCAAAAAAGCCGTTGCCTACATGAACTACGATGCCGCCGTGTCGGGCCATACCTTCGGCGCATCGGCTTCACCGTCTATGAAAGGACTGATTATCGAAGCCACCAAATCGGTGCAGTACCCCGACTCGAACAAAACCGTGTATGAACACTGGCTCGGTAACAAGGCGGCTGGCAACCCCACGCGGGTCACGGGGGCGTCGGCGCCGGCAATGGTCACGGGCGAACCAACGATTGGCAACCTCGGCGGTGGTTCTGACCACATCGGGCCGTATATGCACGTCGGAATGCCCGCCATGAGTGCCGGCATGGAAGGCCCGACGCTGTATCACTCACAATATGACGACCTGTATTTCTACGACAAATTTGCCGACCCGACCTACAAAATGGGGCCGATGATGGAGCAGGTTGTCGGTACGCTGACCCTCCGGCTCGCCAACGCCGACCTGCTGCCGTTCGACATGGTTCGCTATGCTACTGATTTAACGGTTCACCTTCGGGCCGCCGAAAAAGCCATCAAAGCCTACGCCCCAACGTATTCGATTGACCCGCTGATTGCCGACGTTGCCGCCATGCAAAAAAACGCCGAAGCGGCCACTGCCGCCAGCAAAACCTACTTGTTGACGGGCAAAACCGATAAACTTGCCGAGCTAAACCGCACGATGCGGGCGCTGGAACAGTCATTTGTGGATCAGAAAGGCATGGCGTTCGGCAACTGGTATCGGTCGTTGTATGCGTCGTCTGACCCGTATAGTGGCTATGCGTCGTGGATGTTACCGGGTTTTCTGTACGAAGCCTCGCTGAAATCAACGGCCAACCTGCCCGATTTAGAAGCTCGCTACCGCAAGGCCATTACGTCGCTGAGTGAAAAAATGGCAACGTTGGCCCAGCAAATGAGCAACCCCGCTCCGGCAAGCGTAGGTGGCAGCCGGTAATTAGGTCTCATCGTCTCATCACTTCACCCACAACCACTTGTTATACAGCCGTTTTTGCCGGTCGGTTTGGTTGGGTAAAGGCTCCAACTTATAGACAATCAACGGGTTATCGGCTAATCGGATGGGTAGTTCGCGGAGGAGACCGCCCCGGTTTATCAGCACCTGCACCACGTCGCCGGGTTTGCGACCGACCAATAAGCGGTTTAGGTCGTCAAGCACCCGGATACTGTCAACGGCGATGATTTCGTCGCCTGCGTTTAGGCCATCGGTCCAGGCGGGGCCGTCGCGCCGGACAGCCGTTACCGTTGCCCGCCCGCTGGTCGGTACGGTGGTTGCGCCCAAGAAACCATCGGTAGAGCTAACGGGTGCAGTGGTGAGTTTCAGGCCAACGGGGCCGAAGAAGGTATTGTAGTCAATGGCTTCGGTAGCGTTCACGTACTTAGCAAAGAAATCATCGAAACTGCGCCCGGCGGCTGTTTCTAAGGCCTGCTTAAACTCGGTATCGGTAAAGCCGCGCTGCTGTTTTTTGTAGTATTCCTGATACAGAAACCGCATCGCATCGTCGAGATTCCGCGCCCCGTCGGAGCCGTCTAAGATGGCAAGGTTGAGCAGTGAGGCCAGAACCGCGCCTTTGGTGTAGTACGAAATGGTGCTGTTTTGGCTGTTTTCGTTGGGGCGGTAAAACTTTATCCAGGCATCGAAACTGGCATCGGCCACTGACTGCACCCGGTTTCCCGGCTGATTTTCGACGGTACCAATGTCGCCCGCCACGATACTGATGTACTGTTCCGGTGTGGTGAACCCGGCCCGGCGCACGATATAATCTTCATAAAAAGCGGTAAATCCTTCGGCTTCCCAGAGCATCCGGGTGTAGTTTTCGTTCTCATAATCGAACGGGCCGAGCGCGACGGGCCGGATGCGCTTCACGTTCCAGAGGTGAAAATATTCATGGGCCACCAGCGTCAGGAAACCCCGGTAGGCGGCTTCGCTACCGTAGGTGTTGCGCCCGGTTTGCAGAGATGTACTGTTGAGGTGTTCCAGACCGCCCCCGCCCTGCGCCAGATGATGCACGAGAAAGGTGTAGTTTGGCCCCGGATGCTCGCCCACAACCGACGCAGCCGCTTCGCAAATACGCTGATAATCAGCCGCGAGTTTGCGCTCGTTGTAATCAACCGCACCAAACTGCGCTACCGTGTGCGGCACACCCGATGCGGTAAATGTAAACGTCCGGTGGTTGCCAATTTCGATGGGCGAATCCACAAGAATATCAAAATTAGGAGCCTCAAACACAAAACCTGGCTCGTTGTTCACGGTTGGCAGCGAGGTATTTACTTTCTTGAACGAAGCGTGGGGCAACACCGTCAGGCGGTGCGGAATGGCTTTGAGCGCGTCGTGGTAGAGAAACATACCGGCTCCATTTACGTAGCCGTGTTCATCGTCCACAAAACTCGTTCTGACGCTTAACTCACTGGCATAGACCCGGTAACGCACCAGCAGTTCAGAACCCACAGCTAACTCGGTGGGAGACGTAATTCGCCACGTGTTTTTCTTGCTTTTCACGGCGGCAACCGGCTGTCCGTTCAGCGTGGCGGTGAATCCTTCGACGTTCTTGGCGTATTCCCGAATCAGGTACGAACCGGGAGTCCAGACGGGCATTTTGAGGTCTACGAAACCGGTTTTGCGAGCGTTGGTCGGCACCGCGAAATTGGTCAGCCGCATCGTCACCTCAAAAAAGTGCGTCTCTGGATGCGGCATCGCCAGCGTGAAGGAAAGGGTAGGGGCAGGCAGCGGGGCTTCGTCGTCGTTGGTGACATTGATAGCGGGATAATCAGCAACGGCGAAGACCGGGCGGTTGGCTGAGAAAAGCGGCATCAGGAGCATCAAAGCCAGCCGAACTTGGTATTTCATACGGAAAACGGGATGTTGGGCGTTAATTTTGAGTTCGTAGTTTTTGGTTCATAGTTGGCTTACGCATCAGCCCGTAGTTCTGCGCAAGCCAACTATGAACTACAAACCGAAAAACTACGAACTATTCTAAAAAGAACTGCGAAAATACAAGGCGTTTGCCCGTTATCCAATCCTTTATGCCCCAAAATCCTATCCGACAGGCCGGAATTGCCCTCGCGCTGACCGTTGCCCTCGCCGGAGCCGCGCTGCTGCCGACCGTGGCCCAGCGGACATTGACCTACACCGAGCCGGATTTGCACTTCCGCAACGGCATCGAACTCTTCGAGAAAAACAACTACGCAGCCGCCCGCTACGAGTTTCGGCAATACCTCGACCGGCGGCAACTTGCCAGCCAAACGCCCGCTCTCGATACGCCCGGAACACCAGCCGCCGACCAGAACGCCGTCGAAGCCGAGTATTACTTAGCCCTAACGAGTCTCTACACCGACGCGCCCGGTGCCGAAGTGCAGGTTGACCGCTTCGTGAAAAATCACAGTCAGCACCCCAAAGCCGGGCAACTCTACGGTGACTTGGGGAAGTATTACTTCGACCGGGAAGACTACAACAAAGCCATTGGTTTTTTGGAGAAAGCCGTCGGCCAGAACGGAAATTACTACGGTCAGGCGCAGAATAAATACCGGCTGGCCCTAGCTTATTTCAACACCCAGGATTTGAAACGGGCCTTGCCGCTGCTGAACGCCATCAAGCAGGATGCCGATCTTGACGTAGCACCGGCGGCTTCGTATTATGCCGGGGTCATCAACTTCCGGCAGGGCAACTACGGCGAGGCCGTAAGTGATTTTCAGCGCATTGCTGCCAACCCGACTTACCAGAACGAGGTGCCGAATTTCATTGCCCAGGCCCTCTACAAGCAACGCCGATACAACGAACTTTTAACCTATACCGAGCCGCTCCTGAAACGCGGAAACGGCCTGCCCGAAGTCGCGCTGTTTACCGCCGAGGTGTATTACCAGCAGGGCAATTACGCCAAAGCCATTCCGTTTTACCGGCAGTACTTAGGCGGGAAAACGGCCACCAATGGAGCCGCCTTTGCGGGTGCGCCGGCTGCAATAAAATTCCGATATGGGCAGAGTCTGTTCAAAACCGGGGCCTACGCCGATGCGATTACGCAACTAAAACCCCTCGCCACTGGCAAAGACACGCTGGCGCAGTATGCAGCTTATTCACTCGGTATCAGTCAGTTACAGGCCAATAATGTGCCATTTGCACTCACGGCGTTTGACCAGGCCGGGCGGTTGACGTTCGATAAAAGTATTCAGGAAGAAAGCCGGTTCACGCACGCCAAATTGCAACTCGATCAGAATAACGGGGGCGATGCGGTGAAAGAACTGACCGCGTTTCAGCAGCAATATCCCGACAGCAAGTTTGAAAACGAAGCCAACGAACTCCTCACTGAAAGCTATTTCGCGTCCAACAACTACCCCGTTGCCATTGCCTATATCGAGAAGCTGAAACGCCGGACTCCGAAAATAAACGCGACGTACCAACGGCTGACCTACAACCAGGCCGTGAACGATTTCAACGCCGACCGCTACCCCGCAGCCCTCGCCAACTTCGATAAATCGCTGAAATACCCGACCGACGACGCCTTGCAAAAAGCCGCGCAGTTCTGGAAAGCCGAGACCTTTTCGGCGCAGAAACAGTACGATGCGGCCATCCCGTTGTATGCCCAGGTGGTAAAAACAGGTAGTGAGGAGTTTGGCGCAAAGGCGCAGTATGCCATCGGTTACGCCTACTACAACCAGAAAAAATACGCCCAGGCACTGCCCGCTTTCCGCGAGTTTTTGAAGAATGGTGGCGACCCCGCCGACCGCACCGCCACCGACGATGCCCGCGTCCGGCTGGCCGATTGTCTGTTTGCCACCAAACAATACACCGACGCGATACGGGCGTATGACGAGGCCATTGCCCAGAACCGGGGCGACCGCGACTACGCTACTTACCAGAAAGGCGTGATTTTGACCTACGTCGGGCGCGAATCAGAAGCCAAAGCCCAGTTTGATCAGTTGCAGCGGCAGTTTCCCGGTTCGCGCTACGTGGACGACGCGCTGTTTCAGGCCGCTAATGTGGACTTTGAAAAGGGCGCGTTTCAGGTGGCTATCCGCAGTTATTCGAAGCTGATCCAGGACAAACCCAAGAGTTACCTGATTCCGGCGGCTCTCGAAAAACGGGCTATTGCCAACGCCAACCTCGAACTTTACGAAGCCGCCATCGCCGATTATCGCCGGATTCTGGCCGAGTTTGGCGGCTCCGACCGGGCGCAAAGTGCGCTGATTGGTTTGCAAAACGCCCTCAACGATGCCGGACGACCCGAAGATTTTCAGGCCGAGTTGGGCCGCTTCAAAAAAGCCAATCCCGGCAGCACCGAGGTCGAAAAGGCCGAGTTCGAGAACGCCAAAAATATTTTTGGCAACGGCAAATACCCGCAGGCAACCGAGGCATTACTGGCGTTTTTGCAGGAATACCCGAACTCGCCCAACACCGACGAAGCGCAGTTTTACCTCGGCGAATCGTACCGGCTGACCAACGACGCGGCCAACGCGCTGCGGTATTACGGCTTGGTGATGCTCGATAATACGTCCGACTTTTCGATGCGGGCGGCCACGCGGGCGGCTGACCTGGAAGCCAAGGCCAAAAACTTTCCCCGTGCCATTGCCAACTACCGCTTTGTGCTGTCCCGCGCCACCGACAAAGCCGGGCAGGTGTCGGCGCAATTGGGTATGATGGACGTGTATCTGCTGGCCGCCAAACCCGATTCGGCGGCTGTTTTAGCCCGCGACATTATTACCACCGGAAACGTAGTGCCGGGCGCGCAAAACCGGGCGCAACTCACGCTCGGCAAGGTAGCCGTGAACAAAGGCGACTACATCAACGCTAAAATTGAACTCGACCGGACGGTTGCCTTAGCCAAAGACCTGAACGGAGCCGAAGCGCAATACCTGCTTGGCGACATTTTGAACCGGCAGAAAAAATACAAGGAATCAACCACTGCGTTACTGAAATTCAACGAGTTGTTTGATTCTGACGAGTTTGAATACTGGAAAGGCCGGGCGTTTATGCTCGTGGCCGACAACAACGCGGCCCTCGGCGAACTGACCCAGGCCCGCGCCGTGCTGCAATCCGTGATTGACAATTCAAAAAATGAAACCATTGTGGCCGAAGCCAAGAAAAAGCTGGCCGGGATGAAGGAATGAGTTTTGGGTTTCTGGTTCGTGGTTTGTAGTTGGCTGACGCGTAACCAACCATTCGGGGCAAACCACGAACTACGAACCACGAACTACGAACTACGAACCACGAACCACGAACCACGAACTACGAACTACGAACCAAAACATGAAACACTTCCTGACCATAGCCACTGCCCTCACCACTGCTGTTGCGCTGGCCCAGTCGCCCGCAAAGCCGCCGAAGCAAGGGGAGATTGATAATCAGCAGATTAACGTTGAAAAAAGCCGACGGATCGAACTGCCAGCCGCCAACCGGGTCTTTAATAAGATACCGTCGGTGAAACAATCGGCGTCAGCGCGTAAACTGACATACGAGTTTGACGACCGCCCGTTGTCCGTTGCCGACCCCAAAATTACGCCCAACGTGCTGCCCCCCAACGCGGCCAACCCCGACCAATCGCCGGTTTATACCAACTACGTGAAACTTGGCGCGGGCAACTTCAATACTTTTTATGGCGAAGGCTTCGGTGGCACCAGTGTTGGCGAAAACCTGTCGGTCGAGGGTAACGTTCGGCATCTGTCGTCGGGCATCGGGCCGGTAGATGGCAAAAACTCGGCCACAAGCGACACGAAATTCGGGCTAACGGCCAAATACGGAACACAAAGCCTGAACGTGGAGGCCGGAGCCGATTACCGGCGCGAGACCTATCGGTTCTACGGCTATCGGCCTGGTACAGAAGTTCCTGATGCGGAAAAAATCAAGCAACGGCTGAATAGTTTCGCTATCCGGCTCGGCATCGAAAACACCGATAACGAACGCGCCGTTGACTACTCGCTCAAAACCAACCTCACCACCCTGCGCGATTTGTACACGGCTTCGGAAACCGATTGGGGAACCAATTTTACCGGATCGCTGGGCATTTCAGAAACTATTTCCGCGCTCGTCGCTGCCGACGCTTACGTCACGCAACGCACGGACGCGGGTATTGTTGACAACCGGAATTTGTTCAGAGTCAAGCCGACATTTAAATACACGAGTTCGTTTATCACGGCAATTGTGGGCATAAACGCCGTGAACGAAACCGATAAACGGCTGGGTATCAACCGGACGCGGGCATTTCCGGTGGTAAATATTGACATCGTGCCAACGGGCAATATTCACTTTTTTGCGGGCGTTGACGGCGACATCAGCCGGAATACGCTACGGTCGCTGCTGACCGAGAACCGGTGGCTGGCTCCGCAGGTGGTGCTGGCAAACACCATCAAAGGGCTGGATATTTACGGCGGGGCGAAGGGCGAAATTGGGGGCGGATTTACGTTTGAGGGCAAAGCATCCTACGCCAGCTACCGTAATTTTTACGCCTTCAACAACACCTGGCCCGACACCACCAAGTTTTTTGTGCTGTATGACGGGGGCCGCGCCAACGTGCTGACGTTATCGGGGCAGGTGGGGTATTCGCTGAAAGATAAATTTCGCTCGAACCTGAAAGTGGATGTATTCCGCTACGACCTCGACCGTCTGGAATCCGCCTGGGGTCGCCCGAAAGTAGCCGCAACGTGGAGCAATGCCTATATTCTGAACAAAAAGCTGTTTATCACGGCTGACGTGTATGCGTATCAGGGCATCGAGCAGAAAAACTTCGTGACCAACACGGCCTATACATTACCCGTTATCGTGGATGCAAACCTGAAAATTGACTACTTTTTAGGGAAACAGTTTGCCGCTTTTGTTTCGTTGAACAACATTTTCGGGCAGAATTACCAGCGATACTTGTATTACCCGACGCAGGGACTTAATTTTCTGGCCGGAATAAGTTATTCGTTTTGACATGATCCCAATCCCATCCTACCTGAAAAAACTGCTGTATCAGTACGACTGCGTGGTCGTGCCGGAATTAGGCGGTTTTCTGACGCATTATCTCCCCGCTTCGTTTTCGGAGACAACGGGTCAATACCTGCCGCCCCGCCGGAAACTCGCTTTCAACGAAGCTCTGCGCTTAGATGACGGGATTGTTGTGAATTACCTTATGTTGCACGAAGCCATCAACCGCGACGAAGCCCAGCGGCACGTTGCGTCGTTTGTAGCCGAGCTGCGGCAGACCGTGAAACAGGCGGGCTGTTTTGCCGTTGATGGCATTGGGTTGTTTTCGCCGAACGAGGAAGGTAAACTACAATTTGACCCTGAACTGCGGCATAACTTTCACGGCGAAGCCTACGGACTGGGGGCTATTCAGGCCGAGCGTGTGCAGCGCACCGAGGTTGCCGTAATCAGTGTGGAAGCTGAACCAGAAACGGCGGATGACACAAGTAATAACACCCCACAACTGGCTCTCGGCCCGGTGCTGGTGCGCGATACCGATACGCAGATTGTGCCATTGTACCCGGTGCAGCGTCGGCAATTGCTGGGTTACGTCCGGTGGGCGGCTGCGGCTTTGCTGGTCGGGTCGCTGGGCGCGTTGAGTTACGTGACCGTGATTGAGCCTGGCGCACCGCTCCAGAGCAGCCTGAACCCGGCCAACCTGATTCGTATTGACTGGTTGACTCAGGAATGGAACAGCCTGCGAACGACTATGACAGTACCAGCCCGTAAACAGGCAGAACAACTTGCGCTGAAAGCCATGTCGGTGGCCGTTGTTGAACCCGTAAACGTTGCGCCGGTTGTTATACCAACGGTTGCACCGCCTGTTGCCACGGTAACGGTGACTGAAGCCACGCCGATTGCCAAATCAATAGCTACTGCCTCAACGCCGGCCGCGCCCGCCGGCAGATTGGTTATGCCGAAAAAAACGGTGGTTCTGGCCGATAAATCACCGGCCAATGATGGTGCTACGGTTGCCGCCCCGCCCGCCGACGCGCCGATTTTTGTGGTGGTGGCCGGTAGCTTTGCTAATCGCAAAAATGCACTGCGGTTTGAGCATAAATTAGAAGCCGCTGGGTATGGCGATGCCTACATTATCCGGCCCGGTTATCAGGGCAAGTTATATAAAGTGGTTGCTACGGGCCTTGCCGACAAAAACATAGCGGTAGCCACCGCCGACAGCCTGCACAAAACAACCGGCGTTCCGGCCTGGATATTCCGGTTTAGGGGATAAAAAAAGCCACTCCTATCCTCAGAACCCGTTGGCAATGGCTAACGGGTTTTATCGTTTTGGGGGTACATTAAAACAATCAGTTTATTAATCTAAGGTAAAAAAATATGGAAGTCTTACCGTAAAGACGCTGGTTGTTGATACCAATATTATTTTTAATGCGCTGATTTCTGCTAATAGTCGGGCCGTTACGTTCCTACTTGAACCGCCTGCCTCGGTTCGTTTAGTCAGTTGTCACTTTTTGCAGATTGAACTCGTCAGGCACAAAGAACGAATCCAGCAGTTGAGTGGCCTTGGTAACGAAGCCCTGCTGGAACTGCTCTACGAATTGATGAGCCGCATTGAGTTTATAAACGAAGCCTGTATTCCGTTTTCCTGCTGGCAACGTGCCCATCAGTTGTTCGCTGACATTGACCCAAACGATGTTCCCTTTTTAGCAGTAGCCATTCACCTGAACGGGCAGCTATGGACGGGAGATCGCCGGATGACAGATGGCTTGCTGGCGCGGGGTTATACAGAACTCGTCACAACACGGCAATTGCTCGACGAATAACCCCCGCCAAATGTCATTGACGGGGGGTGTTATTTCACGTGAGAAATTCCTGACACGTTACTTTGCCTTCAACTGTACCACCGGAATAATCATTTCTTCGAGCGAAACCCCGCCGTGCTGAAACGTATCTCGGTAGTAATTTACGTAGTAGTTGTAGTTGTTGGGATACGCGAAAAAGTAGTCTTCTTTGGTGAAGACATACGCCGTTGATACGTTCGGTTTGGGTAAAAACAGCCGTTCTGGTTTGCGCGATACCATAAGGTGGTTATCGTCGAAACCGAGGTTTTTGCCCTGCTTGTAGCGCAGGTTGGTGTTGGTCTCGCGATAGCCCACGATTTTGGCCGGTTTCTGCACTCGAATCATACCGTGATCGGTGGTCAGCACGAGTTTCGCGCCTTTGTCGGCCACACGCTTCAAAAACTCGAACAACGGCGAGTGTAACAACCATGAGCGGGTGATGCTCCGATAGGCCGATTCGTTGGGGGCGAGTTCTTTAATCATGGCCATATCCGTCCGGGCGTGCGAAAGCATATCCACGAAATTATACACAACTACGTTTAACTGATTCTGCATCAGGTTGTTAAAGCTGTCGAGCAGTGATTTTCCCTGGTTCACGTTCAGGATTTTGTGGTACGACATTTTCACGTTCAACCGGCTCCGTTCGAGTTGTTTCCGCAGAAAATCGTCTTCGTGGTTGTTCAGTCCTTCTTCTTCGTTGTCGTCGTTGACCCACAGGTCGGGGTACTGTTTCTGCATTTCGCTGGGCATCAGGCCGGAGAAAATCGCGTTCCGGGCAAAGGCGGTGGTTGTCGGCAAAATGGAGTAGTACGAATCTTCTTCCTCAACGGTGAAATACTCGCTCAGAATCGGCTCAAAAACCTTCCATTGATCGTAGCGCAGGTTATCAATCAGCAGAAAAAACACGGGCTTGGCCGCCGGGTTGTTGGGTTCGAGCAGCGGAAACACTTTTTTTCGCATCAGTTGGTGCGAGAGCGTTGGCTTGTCGGCTTTTGGGTCGTTGAGCCAGTCTTCGTAGTTGTCTTCGATAAAATTGCAGAAGTTGGTGTTGGCCTCGGCTTTCTGCATATTGAGTACCTCAGTCATGCTCTTATCCTGCGACGCATCGAGTTCTAACTCCCAGTAAATCAGTTTTTTATAGACATCGGCCCATTCTTCGTGGTTCATGCGGTCGTTAAACTGCATGGAGATATTCCGAAAATCCTGCTGGTAGCTGATGTTGGTACGCTCGGTGATGAGCCGTTTGTTATCGAGGTTTTTCTTGAGCGAGAGCAGCAGTTGGTTCGGGTTGATGGGCTTGATAAGGTAATCGGCAATTTTGGCCCCGATAGCCTCTTCCATAATGTACTCTTCTTCGCTTTTGGTGATCATCACAACGGGCAGGTTGGGCCGCAGTTGCTTGATTTGGGCGAGGGTTTCGAGGCCGGTCATGCCGGGCATCATCTCATCTAAAAGCACAATGTCGAAGGTGTGTTTTTCGACTTCATCGAGCGCGTCGGCTCCGGAGTTGACGGGCGTAACGGTGTAGCCTTTGGCTTTCAGGAAAATCAGGTGGGGTTTGAGGAGGTCAATTTCATCGTCGGCCCAGAGTATCGAATAATTTTGCATTGCTGTTGAGGGGGTTGGCCGGGCGTGGGTTGGTTGTCGCGCCCGACACACTATAAAGAGTGAACGAACAAATCGGTTTAGGTGGTTTAATTTAAGGAAATTTAAGGCAAGGTGATGTAAGGTGTAGTGCGGGTGGAAACCCGCATCGGCCCCTAAGGTATTTTACAGCCGATGCGGGTTTCCACCCACACTACGTTGTCTGCGCCTTTGCCAGCCCGACAATGCGTTGCAACACGCCCAGCAAAACGGGCAAATCGGAGAGCAGATACCGTTTCTCATCAATGGTAATCTCGTTGGGGTGGTACTGCAAAAACCGCCATTCAATGCCCGTTGTGCAGCAGGCGTAGAGCGTCTGAAACTGGTTCCCTTCGGCATCGTTCAGCCGTTTTGCGCCCAATAGCTGGGCCGCTACCTGCACCGTTCCCTGCCCTAAATCCTGTTTTTTGGCTTCGGCGATGCAAAAGATTGGGGCGGTCACGAAATCCTGAATCCGGCTGAATGAGAAAATAAAATCACATTCCCCTTCGAGTCCGGCGGCTTCGTCAACGTCGAGGTTCATGCCCGAATAAATCGAAAACGAATGCTGATTGAGGTTGCTGAGCTCCAGAAGAATGGGGGTAACCAACCGCTCTGAACGAGATTTTTCGCTGCCGAAGCCTAATTCCTGCCCGCGTGTCAGGGCTTCAAGCAACCACAAACTGGGGTCAATTGGTTGGCTATCGGTGAAGAGCGTAGCTGCTTTGAATTTAACTTTAAACCGCTGCATGAGATCGCGGGCCGAAAAATCGCTGTATGCCATGGCTGTCGTTTTTTCTCAAATTTAACGCAGTGCGGGTGGGTTTCCACCCGCACTGCGTTATGCCACCAGCATGGCCGCGCCGAACACGCCCGCGCTGTCGCCGAGTTTGGGTTTCAGGAAGGGCGTGGTAATCACGCGCTCGTTGAAGATGTATTTTTTGGCGCGTTCTACGCCTTCGGTGTAGAGTTCAGGAATATTGCCTACGCCCCCGCCCAGCACAATGGCATCGGGGTCTAAGAAGTTCAGAATCACCGAGATGCCGCGTCCGAAGCGTTCCAGTAGCCGGTCGAAGGTCTCGCTGGCAATGGGGTCAACACCGTCGCGGTGGCGTTGCACAATCTCTTTCAGTCGCCGGCTTTGGCCACTGTGTTCGCGGTAAAACCGTTCGAGAGCGGTGCCGGAGATGACCTGTTCGGTGCAGCCGCTTTTGCCGCAGTAGCAGGGGTAGCCGTTTTCTTCGAGGATGTTGTGGCCCCACTCGCCCCCGATGCCATGATGCCCGCCCAGCACAAACGGGCTGCCCAACAGGCCATTTACGGGCGGGGCCTTGAGCACCACGCCCCCGCCAACGCCGGTTCCCATAATCACGCCAAACACGCACCGAAAATCGGGCAGCACGTCCGGCACGGCCCCCAGCGTGGCCTCGGCTAAGGCAAAACAGTTGGCATCATTGGCAATTTCGATTGGCACACCCAGCCGTTTGGCAATATCCTGCGGCATCGGTTGGCCGTTCAGCACGGTAGTGTTGCAGTTTTTCATCACCTGCCGAGCCGGATCAAACGCGCCGGGTGTCGAGAACCCAACGCGGTCGGGCGCGTAGCCGGTTTCGGCTTTGAGGTGGTCAATCAACACCGCGATCCGGCTGATAATGTGGTCGTAGCCGAGGTGGGCCTCGGTGTCAATGCGGTGCCGGATAACAACGGCATCGGGCGAGGGCGCGGATAAAATTACGCCTTCGATTTTGGTGCCGCCGAGGTCAATACCCCAAATGGTTTGCATAGTAGTTTGTGGTTTGTGGTTCGTAGTTCGTAGTATGACACCTAATTCTGAACCGCAAACTACGAACCACAAACCACAAACTACAAACCCCCGTATCTTTGCCCTACCAGAATCTGACATCACGCATGACCGACCGTCAAAAAAAAATTATCCGCATTGTCGCTTTCTCATTCCTGGGTTTGTTTGTTCTGGCCGGTATCGGCGGGGCAATCGCTTTCTCCCAGCGTGAGAAACTTCTTAAAACCGCCCTCGACCGCGCTACCCGCAAAGCCAAACGGGATTATAAACTCAACGTAACCATCGGCAAGGTCCGCTTCACGGGCTGGCGGTCGGTGGGTTTCGAGCAGATTGCCATCGTGCCGGAGGCTCGCGACACCATTGCCCGAATTGCCCGAACCGAAGTCAGCATAAACGTGTGGCCGTTGCTGTTCGGCAAGATTGCCCTGTCTGATTTAAGCCTCGAAAACGGCTTGGTGCAGGTCGTCAAGCGCGATTCGCTCAGTAATTTAGACACGATTCTGAAACGGCGCAAAACCGATTCGACCAAAACAACTACCACTGACGCGCCCAAACGACTGAACCTGGCCAACGTAGCCGACAACCTGATTGACGAACTACTGTCGAAAATACCCAATAATCTCGACATCAAAAACCTTGAATTTAGACTCACTGACATTGCTACCGCACAGCCCGCCCGTAAATCGCGCCGGATTGCTGCGGCCAACAACCCAACCCTGACCTCTGCTGCCGACAGCGTTCGGTCAGTAACGGTGCTGACCGAACGCGCCGTGATTGACAATCAGGCCGTGTTGTCCACGTTTCGGATCAACGGCACCGAGGCTACGTGGCATATCACCGGGCAGGCCGACCCCGCCAGCCGCGAGTATGACCTGGCCCTGTTTGCCGAAGGGCAGCAGGGTCGCCCGAAACCCATTGAACTGAAATACCTCGAAACCCGCTACAACCTCAAACTCCAGGCCGATACGTTGCGGTTCCGGCTTAACGACGTTGACCGCGAAGGCGGGGAGTTCCGGCTCGACGGGGCTGGTTCGGTGCGAAACTTAGTGATTAATCACCCGGCCATTGCCCGGACGGACGTGGTGGTGCCAACGGCTTCGATGGATGCCCGGCTGTTTGTGGGCGAAAATTACGTGGGCGTTGATTCGTCGTCGGTCATTCACCTCGGCGAGATTGCCGCGCGGCCTTTTTTGAAATATACCCTGCCCGACCCGGCAACGGCGGAGTCGTCGGTCCGCAAAACCGCCCGTGCCGATGCCGCCGGGGGCGAATCATCAGCAGATACCTACGTCCCGATGAAGGCCGGTACGATTTACGATTTTCAACTGCATACCGATCAGATGGACGCGCAGGCGTTGTTTAACTCGTTTCCGCAGGGTCTGTTCGAGTCCGTTCAGGGAATGCGCGTGTCGGGCAAACTCAAATATGATCTGGCCCTGCACTTAGACACCGCCCTGCCCGATTCGGTGCAATTCGATTCGGGACTGACACCCGAAAATTTCAGGATTCTACAATTCGGTGGTATTGATTTCGGCAGGATCAACAACTCATTTATTTACACGCCTTACGAAAAAGGGAAGCCCATGCGCGACATTGTGGTTGGCCCCGAAAACCCCGACTTTACACCGTTAAGTAGTATCTCGCCTAACCTCCGTAATGCCGTTCTGACCTCCGAAGATTACAGCTTTTTTACCCATAAAGGGTTCAACGAGAAGGCGTTCCGGGTTTCGATAGCCACCAATTTCAAAGAAAAAGCGTTTAAGCGCGGGGCCAGTACGATTTCGATGCAGTTGGTGAAAAACGTGTTCCTGAGCCGTAATAAAACCCTATCCCGCAAGGTCGAAGAAGTCCTCATTGTGTGGCTCATCGAGAATCAGCGGCTCGTGCCGAAAGAGCGGATGTACGAGGTCTACCTAAACATCATCGAGTGGGGCCGGAATGTGTACGGCATCGGCGAAGCGGCCCGGTATTATTTCGACAAAACACCCGGCCAACTCGAACTCGGCGAGAGCATATTCCTGGCCTTTGTGGTGCCAAGTCCCAAACGCGCTTTAGACTGGTTTTTGCCCGACGGCTCGCTGCAGACCCGGAATGTGCGGGGTTATTTTCGGATTATTGGCCGTATTATGGCCCGGCGCGGCCTGACCGCCCCCGACTCCGGCGCGTATGGGTTTTATAACGTGCGGCTTCGGCCCGCCCTGCGCCGGCAAGTCGAATACGTGGATTCATTGGATTATTATCCCGATGATAGTTTGATGGTGTTGCCCGGCAACCAACTCGACCCCGACGAAGTGGAGCTGGACGAAGGCGGTACGGGCGTGGGTAATTTTTTCCGGGATTTGTTTCCTGGCAAGCGCAAACGTCGGCCCGATGCCGCCACCGATGCTACCCGCCCCGAATCGGGCACAACCAACGCCAACGCTGACGGTACGCAACCCGCCGACACCACCAAAACGCCCCGGCAGTTGCGGCAGGAACGGCGCGAGCTGAAACGCCGGGAAAAAGAAACTCACAAAAAAGCCGACGACGGCCTGCTGAATTAACAACACCCAAACGCCCATGACAGGCGGCTGCATCAGTTCAGGTTCAGCCCGAACAGAATCCCGAACCAGGGCCGTTGCTGATACACCCAGTAGTGCCGGTTGGCATCGAGCAGGTGGTCGGCACCGACGGCCAGCCCAACGTTAAACAGCCGCGCATCGTAAATCAGGGCCGCGCCGAGGTCAATTACCACGCCTTCATACTCGAAACCCGGTTTGCGGGTGGGCAGCACCAGGTCATTAATTACTGCCGAGCCGATGCCCGCAAACACCCCGTAGCCAAACCCGCGTGACCGCAGCCGACGGGTCTGGAAATCAGGCGTAACGCGCTGATTACTAAATTGATAAAAGTCAATCCGACGGCCCAGATATAACGCTGCGTTGAAATTTGAGTTGAGCTGGGCCGGAATCCCGGCCTGTGCCGGGCGCACCTTGAACGGAATCGTGAACACATCCACATCGACATGTTTCCGGTAGAGCGTCAGCCCGTCGTATGCTGTTGGCAGTAAGGTGCGGATGGTGGTGGTTTCAGGAACGCGCAACCGGAGCGTATCAGCCGCGTCGGTCACGTAGAGCGATTGAGGAGGCAGGGCGTAGGCCGAAGCCCGGCGCAACCTGTAAAACCCCGGCGCGAGTGTGCTGCCCTCCTCCATCACCTGGCAACCCGGCAGCAGCACCGTCATCAGTGTTGTCAGGCTAACGGGCCACCACCGGCAGCAACAGCGCGGTAAACGAGTGAGCCAATAGCGGGGCAAAAACAGGACTGGCAGTGTCGGTATCGGCATCGGGGGTGGGCTTTGTTTCGGCCAAAGATAAAGCGTGTGCGGTATTGTCGTGGCAGGGCTTTATTTTTCAGGAAAATAGTACCCAACCAACCGCCAATGCGCCCCGCTATTCTGCTTTTTGCCTGCTGTTTGCTCTCGCTGACAACCGTTGCCCAGGGGTTCACTACTCTCGGCCCGAACCCAACCCGTATTAAATTCTACCAACTCAACACGCCCCATTTTCGGCTGTTGTATCCGGCAGGAACCGACTCGGTGGCGCAGCAAACCGCCCACCGGCTCGAACAGGTCTACGCGCCCGTCAGCGCGGGGCTGGGCCGGCAACCGCGCCGGTTATCCATCCTGATTCAAAACCAGACAACGGTCAGCAACGGATTTGTGACGGTTACACCCCGCCGGTCGGAGTTTTTTACCACGCCCCCGCAAGACCCCGGTTTGGCCGGCACCAACAACTGGCTCGATTTGCTGGCCGTGCATGAGTTTCGGCACGTGGTGCAGTTCGATAAGTTTCTCGACGGATACGGCAAATACGTTTATGCTGTGCTGGGTAACAACGGCTTGCAACTGCCGCGCATCGGCACGCCCGACTGGTTTATGGAAGGCGACGCGGTGGGTGCCGAAACCGTGCTGACCGGCAGTGGCCGGGGCCGGATTCCGAATTTTGACCTCGGTCTGCGGGCTAACCTGCTGGCTGGCAGACTGTTTGATTACCCAAAAGCCGTTGGCGGCTCATTTCGGGATAACGTACCCGATCATTACACGCTGGGTTATTACCTGACCACCAACCTCAAACGCACCAACGGCCCCGACGCCTGGGGAGCCATTCTGACGGCGTATATGAACCGGCTGCCGCTGCCGTTTTCGTTTTCGGGGGGGCTAAAAAAGCAGACTGGTCTGCGCGTCGAAGGGTTATATGCCCGCACCATGACCGACCTTGCCGAAACCTTCCGGCAGCAACAACTGGCCCTGACCATCACACCGGCTACGTCGTTTTTGATGCAATCGGTTGATAATCAGACTCGAAAACCCGCCGGAAAAACCCGCCTGATATTTACCAATTACCAGTATCCGCAATACCTCACCGACAGCACGGTGGTGGTGGTCAAGAGCGGCCTGGGCCATATTTCTCAACTCGTAATCCTGAACAAATCCGCGAAATCGGGCAGCCGGGAGCGCACAATCTTCGTGCAGGGTTTTACCAATGACCCCGATATGCTCTCGGCGGGCGGGGGGAGAATCGCCTGGATCGAACACAGTTATGACCCGCGCTGGCGGACACGAGTGTATTCTGACATTCGAGTCTATGACACGAACACCCGGCAACTGACCCGGCTCACGCGCCACCAACGCTACACGGTTGCCGCACTCGCGCCCGATGGCATGACGGTGGTGGCGGTTGAGAACCTGCCCGAAGCCCGCACCCGGCTCGTGTTGTTGGATGCCGAAACGGGCGGGCTGATCCGGGCATTACCCAACCCCGAAAATGCGTTTTTTCTGCACCCGCGCTGGTTTGCCGATGGGCGTTCGGTGGTGGTGGTGGCCTTGAAAAACGGGCAGAAAACCCTCCGGCGCATCAACACCCAAACCGGCCAAGCGCACGATTTGTTGGCCCCCGCCAACGAAAACATCAGCCACCCGCAACCCTGGGGTCAATACGTGCTGTATAATTCGCCCCGGTCGGGCATTGACAATATCTATGCCGTTGATACCACAGCGGGGCAGTCGTTTCAGGTTACGTCGCGGCCCGTTGGCGCCTATCACGCGGCTGTGTCGCCGGATGGGAGACGGCTGGCGTTTCAGGATTTTATGGCAGATGGCTTCCGGGCGGTTGAGATGGCGATGAACCCGGCCACGTGGACACCTGCCGAAACCGTTCGCGATAACGCCATTCGGTATTTTGGGCCGGGCCGGGCTGCGTCCAGCCGCGTTGGGCCGCCCCCTGCTGCCGACAATCCTACAGAACCGAGTTTGGTACTGACCGATACGCTCCCCAAAATGGCTGATTATCAGGCTCGTCGGTATTCGCGGCTGGGCCACGCGCTGAACCTCTACGGCTGGGGGTCAACCATCAGTTCAATGGGCCAAACGCTGACAGTCGGGCTGCAATCGCAGGATATTTTATCCACCACCCAGGCCAGCGTCGGCTATATCTACAACCAGGCCGAAAACGTGGGTAATGCGTTTGCTACGGTGAGTTATCAGGGGTTGTACCCGATTATTGACGTGAGTGTGGCGCGGGGGCAACGCAAAACGTCGGTTTATCTCGACGAGCGGTTTCCGTTGGATAGCCTTGTTACTGACCGCTGGAATTACAACCAGCTCACCACCGGACTGCGGTTGCCGTTTAACCTGACCCGCTCGAAATACAGCCAGAACCTGACCGTTTCGGCTTATTACAACTATTTGCAGGTCAGCGGGTTTGACATTCCCCGGCTCTCGCTGACCGAAGTCGGCAATAGTGGCACACTCCAGGCCATGAGTTACAACCTGAGTTATGCGGCTCTGCTTAAACAACGCAAGCGCGACGTAGCCCCGCGTTTTGGTCTCACCTTAGCCGCGTCGGGGCGGCAGACATTGCCCGGCGGGGTGCTGACCGGGCAGTTGTGGGCCGTGCAGGGTGGGGTGTTGTTGCCCGGCATCGGGCGGCACCACAGCCTGCGGTTTCGGGGTGGTATCCAGACCCAGCCCGCCATCGGTGCCGCGGCAACGGCCAACGTTTATCAGTTTGCCACGCCCTTGTTTTACCCGCGCGGGCAGAGTTACGTCAGTCAGGATAACCTTCGCACGGCCAGTATCGAGTATAAACTGCCGTTGTTTGATACGCATTTGTCCATTGGGCGGTGGTTGTATGTGCAACGGGTAAAAATGGCCGGGTTTTATGACCTCGCCGATGGCAGCAGCACCCGGCCCGTGCGCGACGTGTATGGCCGGTTGCGGGGGTTCGGTACCGTCAGCCGGCGGCAGGAATCAGTCGGGGCCGATCTGTCATTCGTGTTCAACGCGCTGCGGCTGCGGTATCCGTTTGAGGTGGGTGTTCGCACGATTTACATTGCCGCAACGGGGCAGTTTCTGGTGCAGCCGTTGGTGATAGACATTGGGTTTTGAGCGATCAGGTGCGACTTAGCGGTTAATGCCAGTGCTTTCCCGTAGCTAATTCCGACGTAATAATATGACTGACCAACTGACTTTCAGCGAGATAAAAGCACGTTTTCCTGACGAATGGGTGCTGTTGGGCAACCCGGAGTTTGTAAATGCTCACCCTACTCAGGGGCAGTTATTGGCGCGCAATCGGGATTATTTAGAACTCTGCTATCAAAGCCGAGACCTGACCAAAACCGTTGCGAACAGCAGTATAGTTTTTACCGGAGAGCCTAAAAACCACACCCGTAAATGGCTGAGAGCTATTCGTTTGACCGATCCCACGACGACCTGATTTTGCAGGCCAACACGTTTGTTGTTAGATATCTGCGCTGTGTGGGCATCGAACGGACTGATTTTGAGGTCTTCGCCTATTTTTTCGATGATCCGCAGGATAACGTTAAAGGCATTACCGGGTTGGATTTTTGGCCGATACCGAAATTTGCCTCAATTTTCGACAGAACATCATTACGGTTCACGAATCCCCGAATCACAACCAACTCCAGTTCAACCCCAACCCCATGCTTGCCACGCATCGTTTTACCGACCTCCCGGCCTACGCCGAACTCAAAGAACATTTCGGGTATATGGAACGCGCCCACCTTCGCGATTTATTTCAGCCTAAAAATCCCATTACCTATACCCCCCAGCCGAACCGCTTTAAGCAGTTCACGATTCGCTTCCAGGATATTCTGCTCGATTATTCCAAGAACCGTATCACCCATGAAACCCTGCGGCTGCTGCTGAAACTGCCCGAACAGGCCAACCTCCGCGATGCCATCAACCAATTGTTTTCGGGCGATGCCATTAACGCCACCGAAAACCGGGCCGTGCTGCACACCGCCCTCCGCAACCGCAGAAACACCCCCGTTCTGATTGATGGTCAGGATGTTATGCCTGAAATAAACGCGGTTTTGGCCCGGATGAAAGCATTCACCAATCGCGTCCGGTCGGGCGAGTGGACGGGTTACACCGGCCAACCTATCACCGATATTGTGAACATCGGTATTGGCGGCTCTGACCTCGGCCCCGTTATGGTGACGGAAGCCCTGAAACCCTACGGCGACGACACAAAACTGCGCGTACACTTCGTCTCGAACGTGGACGGGGCGCACATCTACGAAGCCCTGCAAGTCGTGAAGCCCGAAACAACGCTGTTTCTGATTGCCTCCAAGACCTTCACCACCCAGGAGACGATGACTAACGCCCAGACTGCCCGGCAGTGGTTTTTGGACAACGGCGGCACCGAAACTGACATCGCCAAGCATTTCGCAGCCCTCTCAACCAACCAAAAAGCGGTCGCAGCCTTTGGCATTGATCCGGCTACTATGTTCGGTTTCTGGGATTGGGTTGGCGGGCGGTATTCGCTGTGGTCGGCCATCGGACTTTCGATTGCGCTGTATATCGGCTTCGAGAATTTTGAGGAACTCCTGGCCGGTGGGCATGACATGGACGAGCATTTTCGCACCACGCGCTTCGAGGCCAATATGCCCGTGATGCTGGCCCTGCTCGGTATCTGGTACAACAATTTCTTCGGGGCTTCGACGCAGGCCATTTTGCCCTACGACCAGTATCTGCACCGATTTGCGGCCTACTTTCAGCAGGGCGACATGGAGAGTAACGGCAAAACCGTCGGGCGGGATGGCAAACCTGTTGATTATCAGACCGGCCCGATTATCTGGGGCGAACCCGGCACCAACGGCCAACACGCTTTTTATCAGTTGATTCACCAGGGTAGTAAGCTCATTCCCTGCGATTTTATTGCCCCCGCCATCAGTCACCGGCCCCTCGGTAACCACCACACGCTGCTGCTCTCTAACTTTTTTGCCCAGACCGAAGCTTTGATGAACGGGAAAACCGAAGCTCAGGCCGCCGATGAACTCCGCAAGGTCGGGAAATCGGAAGAAGAAATCGCGTTTCTGGCTCCGTTCAAGGCGTTTTCGGGCAACCGGCCCACCAACTCAATTTTGGTGAAGCAAATTACGCCCCGGACACTCGGCCAATTGATTGCCATGTATGAACACAAGATTTTTGTGCAGGGCGTGATCTGGAACATTTTCAGTTTTGACCAGTGGGGCGTTGAACTTGGTAAGCAACTCGCCAGCCAGATTTTGCCGGAACTTGGTGATGATGAGCCCGTTACGAACCACGACAGCAGCACGAATGGGCTGATAAATTCCTGGAAAGCGATGCGGTAAGGCCGAGATAAATCAGCATAACCAATGCGGTACCGGGTTTACAT
>JBBRUV010000014.1:0-28400 GCA_038247465.1 Cytophagales bacterium | reverse complement strand
TTTAAATTCGTGGCTTTTGCTTTTCCAGGTGATAATCGTTTCGCAGAGCGCGTCCGTCCGTCCGCCGGTTGGAATCCGCACGGCATAGTCGGTCAGTTCGGGAAGGGTGCGTTTTTTGCGGCTGTAAATCTTTTTCAGCGCGTTCATAAACGCATCGTATTGGCCGTCGCCCTGCGCGTTTTCTTCAAATTGCTCGTTGTCAATCCTGACCCGGAGCGTGGCCGATGGTTTCAGGTCTTTGGAGTGAGTCAGCACGTAGTTCAACACCTCAATCCGGGCCGTGAGCGTGTCGGCGTGCAACACGTCGGCAATGATGTAGGGCAAATCTTCGCGGGTTACAACCTCCTTCAAATCGCCGAGTTCGATTACGCGCTGGGTAATTTTTTTCAAATCACCGTCGGCTAATTGAATACCGAGTTCGCGGAGGTTATTCTCGATATTGGCCTTACCCGACATTTTTCCGAGGGCATAGCTCCGTCGCCGACCAAATCGTTCGGGCAGTAAGGCGTTGAAATACAGGTTATTTTTCTTGTCACCGTCGGCATGAATCCCGGCCGTTTGTGTAAACACGTTATCGCCCACAACGGGTTTGTTATCAGGAATCCGTAATCCTGAAAACGTTTCGACGATCTTACTGACCTGGTACAATGATTTTTCGACCACGCCCATACGCACGTCAGGCATAAAATCGCGCAGTACGGCAATCGTGCTTGCCATCGGCGCGTTACCCGCTCGTTCTCCCAGCCCATTCACCGTCAGATGAATACCGTGTGCGCCCGCCCGAATGGCTTCCATCACGTTGGCAACACTGAGGTCATAATCGTTGTGGGCGTGAAAATCGAAGTGGAGCGTTGGATACCGGCCCACCAACTGACTCACAAACGTATAGCTTTCGGCGGGAGTCAGCACACCGAGCGTATCCGGTAGTAGCACCCGACGGATGGGTTGCGTTTGTAAGAAATCCAGAAATTGCAACACGTATCTGGGCGAGTTTCTCATCCCGTTACTCCAGTCTTCGAGATACACATTACTCTGAATACCACTGGTTTGTGCGTGGGCGAGTAGTTGTTGAATGTCGGTAAAATGTTCGTCGGGTGTCTTCTTAAGTTGGTGGGCAAGGTGATTGAGCGAACCTTTGGTCAGCAGGTTCATGACCACCGCGCCCGATGCCCGCATCCAGTCGAGTGAGGCTTGCCCGTCCACAAATGTCAGTACTTCCACTCGGTCAAGAACGCCCGCACCAGCCGCCCAGCGCGTAATTTGCTGCACGGCCTCTAACTCACCCGCCGACACCCGCGCCGAAGCCACCTCTACCCGGTCAACACGAACCTCGGTCAGTAGCAGTTGGGCCAACGCTAATTTTTCGGACGCTGAAAACGACACTCCGCTGGTTTGTTCACCGTCGCGGAGTGTTGTATCCATAATTTCAATGTACCGGCGTTTCTGCATTTCAGAAGGGCCGCGTTTGGGCGAAAACCTCAATCTCCGGCTTCATCGAGAGCAGGTAATCAATGTCGTCGTAGCCATTGACGAGGTTATGTTTTTTGTATTCGGTGATGTCGAAATGCTCGCTGTCGCCCGTTGCCACCAGCATAATGGTCTGTTCGGGGAGATTTACTTCGAGTTCGGCGTTGGGGTCAGCTTCGATGGCGGCAACGATTTTATCGGCAAATTCGGGGCTAACCGTTACGGGTAAGATGCCGACGTTCAGGCAGTTGCCTTTGAAAATGTCGGCAAAAAAACTTGACACTACGCACCGGAAACCGTAGTCATAAATAGCCCAGGCTGCGTGTTCGCGGCTGGAGCCACTGCCAAAATTCTTGCCGCCCACCAAAATTTTGCGCGGTAGCCCGTTGTCGGTATATATTGGGTTGTTGAGCACGAAATCGGTTTTTGGGGAGCCATCGTTAGTGTACCGCCAGTCGCGGAAGAGGTTATCGCCGAAGCCGGTGCGCTCGGTGGCTTTCAGAAACCGGGCCGGGATAATCTGGTCAGTATCCACGTTTTCGATAGTCATCGGAACGGTGGTGCTGCGGAGGGTGGTAAAATTGTCGTATGCCATGATTACATAAATTGTCTTGGGTCGGTGACTACGCCGGTCACGGCGGCTGCGGCTGCCACGAGCGGGCTGGCAAGCAACGTGCGTGCCCCTGGCCCTTGCCGCCCCTCAAAGTTGCGGTTGGAGGTCGAAACGGCGTACTTGCCCGTCGGAATCTTGTCGTCATTCATGGCTAAACAAGCCGAGCAACCGGGCTGACGAAGCGCGAAACCGGCTTCGGTCAGGATATCGAGCAGACCTTCTTCCTGGATTTGCCGTTCCACCACGTGCGACCCCGGCACGAGCCACGCCGTTACGGTGTCAGCTTTTTGGCGGCCCTTCACCACCGACGCAAACGCCCGAAAATCTTCGATGCGGCCATTGGTACAACTGCCCAGAAACACAAAATCAATCGGTTTGCCGAGCATGGATTCATTTTCGGCAAAACCCATGTAGGTCAGCGACTTCTGGTAGCTGACAGCTCCATCTGTCACGTCTTCGGCCATCGGAATCTGCTGCGTCACGCCCGTTCCCATGCCGGGGTTGGTGCCGTAGGTAATTTGGGGTTCAATAGTAGCTGCGTCAAAGGTCAGGTCACGGTCAAACGTGGCACCGTTGTCGGTTTTGAGTGATTCCCAATACGGAATGAGCGCGTCCCAGGCATCGCCTTTCGGGGCTAATTCTCTCCCATTCAAGTAGTTGAGCGTGGTCTGGTCGGGGGCAATCATGCCGCCCCGTGCGCCCATTTCGATGCTCATGTTGCAGACTGTCATGCGGCCTTCCATGCTCATGTTTCGGAACACCTCCCCGGCGTATTCCACAAAATAGCCGGTGGCACCGCTGGCCGAAATCTGCGAGATGATATATAACGCCACGTCTTTTGGCAACACCGCTTTGCCGAGTGTGCCATTGACGGTGATCCGCATTTTTTGCGGTTTGGGCTGCATAATGCACTGCGTTGCCAGCACCATCTCAACTTCCGACGTGCCGATGCCAAAGGCAATAGCCCCGAACGCGCCGTGCGTTGAGGTGTGCGAATCGCCACAGACGATGGTCATGCCGGGGAGGGTAATGCCGTTTTCTGGCCCAATCACGTGAACGATACCGTTTTTGTGGTGGCCGAGGCCCCAAAACGAGATGCCGTGCCGGGTAGTGTTTCGTTCCAGAGCCGCTAATTGATTGGCCGACAGCACGTCGGCAACGGGCAGGTGCTGGTTGAGGGTCGGCGTATTGTGGTCGGCGGTGGCGAAGGTGCGGCCCGCAAACAGCACGGATGCGTTGCGCCCTTCGAGACCCAGAAACGCCACCGGGCTGGTGACTTCGTGGATAAAATGCCGGTCAATAAAAAACACGTCGGGGCCGTCGGCGATGTGCCGCACCACGTGGGCATCCCAGACTTTATCGAAGAGGGTAGTAGGTTGTTGTTGTGGGTTCATGGTTGCTGCACAGTCTTTATTTCGTTCTCAATTAATTGGTTAAGCCATTTTTTGTTCGTCGGCACATCCACAGAAATGGCTTCCCACAAAATCGTTTCGTCCACACTCCAGTATCGGTGAATAAGCCGGTCTCGAATACCCGCAAAGCCTCGCCAGTCAAACTCCGGGTGTTTTTGCCGAAACGCATCAGGGATATTTTTGCAGGCTTCACCAATGATTTCAAAACTGCGAATCACGGCTCTTGTCCTCATTTCATCGTTCAGAAAAGTATCCACGTCTATTGTGCGTGTAGTATGGAAGATGAAATCCAGTTCAGTTTGAATATGCGTTAAAAAATCAATCAATAAGGGAGTGGTACTCGATTTCATTTGCTACGTGTTTTTGTACAAATCCAGCCATCCCTTCCCATGTTAGTAAGTCAACCCGACGCGCCATAATTGTCTCTAAATAATCGGCTAAATCAAGCAGGTTGTGCAACTTTTTTTTGCCCGGCTCAAAATCTACCACTACATCTACGTCGCTTTCGTCGGTTTGCTCGCCCCGCACAAACGAGCCGAACAAGCCCAGCCGGGCCGCGCCAAACTGCCGCAACGCCGATTGGTGGGCAGCAATGCGCTCGAAAGCCTGTTGTTTATTCTGAACGGCAGTTGTCATAAAGAATCAAATCAAAAACTGAAACAAATTCGGCTGGTCATTCACGTATTCAAACACAATATTTTGGGCCGTCATCCGGGCGATGAGCGGCTCAAAATCCTCGCGGTGTTTTAGCTCTATGCCCACTACTGCCGGGCCGGTATCGCGGCTGGTTTTCTTGACGTACTCAAACCGGCTTATGTCATCATCGGGGCCAAGCACGTTCAGAAAGTCGCGGAAGGCCCCGGCCCGCTGCGGAAACCGGATGATGAAATAATGCTTCAGGCCCTCGTATAGCAGTGACCGTTCTTTGATTTCCTCCGTCCGGGTGATGTCGTTGTTGCCGCCACCGACTAAGCACACCACGTTTTTACCCCGGATTTCGTCGGCCAGAAAATCAAGCGCGGCAATGGTCAAAGCGCCGGCTGGCTCGGCTACGATGGCTTCCTCGTTGTAGAGTTGCAGAATGGTGGTACAAACTTTGCCCTCCGGCACCAGAATCACCCGGTCTAAATTCTGTCGGCAGACATCAAATGTGATGTCACCAACGCGTTTTACGGCGGCTCCGTCCACAAATTTATCAATCTTGTCGAGCGTAACGACTTCACCCTGCTCTATCGAAACCTGCATCGAGGGCGAACCAAGCGGCTCAACACCAATGAGTTTGGTACGCGGGCTGAGTTGCTTAAACACCGTTGACACGCCCGATGCCAATCCGCCCCCACCAATTGCCATTAGTAGGTAATCAATCTTAAAATCGGCATCCCGAAAAATTTCCAGCCCAACCGTTCCCTGCCCTTCCATCACCAGCACATCATCAAACGGATGCACGAACGTACTCTCATGCGTATTCACAAACTGCATAGCCGCGTGGTAGGCATCGTCGTAGGTATCGCCCGTCAGCACAACTTCCACGAATTCTTTGCCGAACATACCAACCTGTTTCACTTTCTGGGCGGGTGTGGTGGTGGGCATAAACACCGTACCGCGAACACCCATTTTGCGGCAGGCGTAGGCCAATCCCTGAGCATGATTGCCCGCACTGGCACAAACCACGCCCTTCGCTAACTCGTCTGCCGAAAGACTCGCCATCTTGTTGTAAGCTCCCCGGATTTTGTACGACCGGACGACTTGCAAATCCTCCCGTTTCAGGAAAATAGCGGCCCCGTATTTATCCGACAAATTCAAATTTTCCTGCAACGGCGTATGCGTTGCCACACCGCGCAGGCGTTCAGCAGCGCGGTAGATGTTGTCGAGATCGGGGGTTTTAAGGGCTGTCGCTATCATACTTTTTAAACACCGAGGTCACTGAGATTTACGCGAAGAACACCGAGATTCTTAGCGATCTCTGTGTAAATCCCGGTGACCTCGGTGTTTAAACAAAAATCAATTCCGTTCCGGGCGCAGGCCCCGCACGGCGGCTCCGGCCTGCCACATTTCTGAATCACGCAGTTCGGCGAGTTCAACTTCTAATTTTTCGCGGTAATCGGGTTGCGAGTTGCGGGTGATGCTGATTTCGGCCTGCTCCTGGCTTTTCACCGAGTCATAGAGTTGTTCAAAAACGGGCTTGGTGGCATCGCGGAAGGGTTTCCACCAGTCGAGCGCACCGCGTTGGGCCGTTGTGGAGCAGTTGGCATACATCCAGTCCATACCGTTTTCGGCCACCAGCGGCATGAGTGATTGCGTCAGTTCTTCAACCGTTTCGTTAAACGCTTCTGACGGGCTGTGTCCGTTGGCCCGAAGCACGTCGTACTGAGCGGCAAAAATGCCCTGAATCGCGCCCATTAATGTCCCGCGTTCTCCGGTCAGATCGGAGGTTACTTCGCGGTAAAAATCGGTCTCGAACAAATAGCCCGAACCCACGCCGATACCCATCGCAATGGCTTTATCACGAGCCTGACCTGATGCGTCCTGATAGATAGCAAAACTGGAATTTAAGCCTTTACCTTCTACAAACATCCGTCGGAGCGACGTGCCGGAGCCTTTCGGAGCCACCAGAAACACATCCACATCGCCGGGCGGCACAATACCCGTTTTTTCTTTGTAGGTAATGCCAAAGCCGTGCGAAAAATACAGGGCTTTGCCGGGCGTGAGGGCGGCTTTTACCGTCGGCCACAGTTCGATCTGAGCCGCGTCTGACAGCAAAAAGCAGATGATTGTCCCTTTGGCAAGGGCTTCGTCAATCTCAAACAGGGTCTGGCCGGGAACCCAGCCCTGGGCAATGGCTTTGTCGTAGGTTTTGCCTTTGCGCTGCCCCACAATTACGTTGAAGCCGTTATCGCGCATGTTGAGCGATTGACCGGGACCTTGCACACCGTATCCGATGACAGCGATGGTCTCGTTTTTGAGGGTTTCGAGGGCTTTTTCGAGCGGAAACTCATCCCGCGTTACTACGTTCTCGACGACTCCGCCGAAGTTAATTTGTGCCATTTGGGTACTTTGTTTTGGTAAATGTATTCAGGTTATTATCTTGATTGAGAGGGAGTTATGCAAGGTTATTGCAAGTTATGATAACCTACGTAATGCTTCGTGCTGGTGGTGTCACAGATTGTGATACTACCAAATTGTCAGGCAAACAACAGCCGACCTTTAGGCGTTGGAATGGCTCGGCCCAACGATTGGACCATTTCGATCCACTCATGAATCACGGCTTCGGCATTGAGCTGCCTGTTGATAGGTCTCACCATCGGCCATGCAGCCGGGCAATTCTGGTACGTCGGCAAAGAAGGCTTTATCCTGCTCGCTCCAATAAATTATCAGTTCATACCTTGGGGGGGGCTTCATCGCTTTCTGGGGTTTCGTTGTCTTCAGCGTCTAATCCATACTTCACAATCAAGTTTCTGATTTGTTTTACCTGATATGGTTTCGCTTGGCCTTGCCTGAATATTGATAATTTCGTCAACGTCTTTCCGAAAAAATATGTGGTGACGGCCTTTGATTCGCTCGTCAAAATCTAAACGCAATAACAAGTTTCGCACTTCACCAAAACTGAAATTAACGTCTGACTTTCCAAGAAGGAGTTTCAGCAGAAGTTTAGAAAATTGACTCATAAACAGGTGACTATACCGTGTACTCCCACTCCTCGGCTTCGGGAAGGTACTCAACCAACCCCTGCTCGGTTTTGCCGACTGCCACCCGCCCAGAGCGAACAAATTCCAGAATTTCATACGGTTCCAGATAGGCGAACAGGGTTTGAATCTCGGTTTGGGTGCCGGTTTTTTCAATTACTACGTAATCTAATCCCCAATAAACCACCCACGCTTTGAATTGCTTGTTGAGCAGTTCGACATCTAACCGCCTGCCACCCAACGGCGTAGCGACCTTGAAGAGCGCAATTTCGTTGAACACAATTTCATTATCGAGGTAGCCAAAAACGGCCAGCACCTCCACGATTTTGCGAATTTGCCGGACGAGTTTTTCGACCTCATCCCGCACTTCGTGCTTAATCACAATCGTAAACCGCGACACGCCCGGTCGTTCGGTTTCGCACACAGTCAGGCTCTCAATGTTGATGCGTCGGCGCGTAAAAACTATGGTGATGCGGTTTAGCAAGCCGATGGTATTGGCCGTGAAAACACAGATTGTATAAGTCATCAGAACTATGATTACGTTGATGAATTGATTGCGCTGACCGATAATCGTAGTTAATCATCAAATCAGTGTAATCACAGTTAAGATAGTCTGATTTGCGCCACGCTGGCCCCGGCAGGAACCATCGGGAACACGTTCTCTTCTTTTTCTACAATCACTTCCAGCAAATACGGGCCGTCATGGGCCAGCATTGTATCGAGCGATTCGCTGAGGGTAGAGCGGTCGTTGCAGGTATGGCCCGCCATACCGAAGCCTTTGGCGATGGTGATAAAATCGGGGTTCTGCAACTCCACAAATGAATACCGCCGACTATGAAATAGCTGCTGCCATTGCCGCACCATACCTAAGAAGTTGTTATTCAGGATGATCGCTTTTACGGGTTGTTTGTTCTGTACGATGGTTCCGAGTTCCTGCAACGTCATCTGAAAGCAACCATCACCGATAATGGCGACCACCGTCCGGTCGGGTGCGCCGACCTGAGCGCCAAACGCGGCTGGCAAGGCAAAGCCCATTGTTCCCATTCCGCCCGAGGTGACCAAACTGTTGGGCCGCCGAAACTGGTAATACCGCGAAGCCATCATCTGGTGCTGACCAACATCCGTCACCAGCACGGCCTCCCCGTTGGTTTTGCGCGAGAGCATATCAATTACCTCGCCCATCTGCGTTTTTTCAGAATCGCCCGACAGGCTTGGCATCGTAATCTGCTCATTTTCAATCACATCATATTTCCTGAACTCATTCCGCCAGACGCTGTGGTTATTCTTGTGAACTAATGGCAGCAAGGCTTGTAACGCGGCTTTTGCATCGCCGACTACGGGTGCGTGGGCCTTTTTGATCTTGTCAATCTCTGCCGGGTCAATCTCGATATGCACGATTTTAGCCTGGGTGACAAACTTGGTGGCATCGCCCGTAACGCGGTCGTCAAAGCGCATCCCGATGGCGATAATCACGTCGGCCCGATCGGTTAAAACGTTGGGGCCATAGTTGCCGTGCATCCCCAACCAGCCCACATACAGCGGGTGGTCGGTCGAAATGGTGGATTGGCCGAGGAGCGTGGTGGCGACGGGAATGCCCGTTTTTTCGGCAAAGGCCAGCAAATCGGCTTCGGCGTGGGCAATCTGCACCCCGTGACCGGCAAAAATATAGGGTCGTTTGGCCGAGTTAATCAGTTTAGCGGCCGTTTCGACCTGTTCCGGTTTCGGGTTCGTGCGCGGACGGTAGCTAACAATGTGGCGGCAGGGTTCGTACAGAAACGGCTTCGTCATCAGTTCTAACTGCGCCGATTTGGTGATGTCAATCAGCACCGGCCCCGGCCTGCCGACGTTGGCGATATAGAACGCTTTAGCAATAGCTTCCGGCACCTCATCGGCATTCGTAATCTGGAAGTTCCATTTTGTAATCGGCATTGTTATGCCCATCACGTCAGCTTCCTGAAACGCATCGGTGCCGAGAAGTTTAGTGCCGACCTGCCCCACAATACAGACCATCGGTGTGGAATCGAGCAGGGCATCGGCGATGGCCGTGACCAGGTTGGTGGCGCCCGGCCCCGACGTAACGAGACAAACCCCGGCGCGGCCCTGCACCCGCGCATAGCCCTGCGCGGCATGGCCCGCGCCCTGCTCGTGGCGCACGAGAATATGATTGACCTGCTCTTGAAAATCGTAGAGTGCGTCATATACCGGCATAATCGCTCCGCCGGGATAGCCAAAAATGGTATCTACGTTTTCGGCCACTAAACACCGCATCAGGGCTTGTGCGCCGGAGATGTGCGTTACAGGCCGTGGTTCTGGTTGGTGCGTCGTAGGAGCCGCAACATACTGCGTCTCTACAACGGTATCTATTTCGGAAAGAACGCTGACTGTTTGTAGCATGGCGTTGCGTGTTTTGGTGTCGTATTTAGGTTGTTATTATGCGTTCAGACTTTGGTAATTCAAGCCCGTTATTTTCTTAAAATCACCGTCGTTGGTTACAGTAACGTAAAGCTGTTGACCATTGCCGTTGCCGCAATAATGGCATCAGGCAGTTTTATTTTATGTTGCCGCCGGATTCAGACTGTTTGAAGGATGATTGGCTCTGTCAAACCATAAATTTCTGAACCATCAATGAATGATTGAATTTGTGATTCACGAGTGGCTAATGCCGGCTTGTAAACCTTCAATTCAATACGGGTGATGATTGACATTTGAGGTATCTCATTTTCTATGACAGAATCTAATAAGGTCAGCGCTTTATCAGATAATTCCTCGTTGAAATACTTCGATATTACGCTCGTGTCAATCAAATATCTCGCTCCCATTCGTTTCTAAGTTCAGTCAGCTGTTTATCCATATCTGCCTTCTCTTCGGGCGACATATCCTTGAGAATACCTCGAAACCGACTCATGCCTGTTCCTTTGGGTTTCTCGGCTTTAGCTTCTGTGCGTTCTACGGTCACTTTCAACACATACCCTTCCCATTCTCCGGGAATATCCATATGCAAATCAATGGCCCCGTTTTTGGGTTCGATAGTTTGTTCAATGACGTTCATAGCGTTTGTTGAGTTTATGCCACAAATCCGCTTTGACTGGCATTCAGAATATTTATCCCAATTACTTCGCCGTTTTCGTAGCGGATAATTATATCGTCACTCGTCATTTGTGAGTCGTCTGCGTGATTTGGCTTTTTAAAATGCAGATACAGCACGTCAGCCTCTTCGTCATAATTGGCCCACAAATTTTTGTGCTTCATCATGTAAGGCATTACAGCCCGCAATTCACCTAATTCTGCCGTTGCCATACAATAGTTCGTTTTTGACGTTCGTGTGTTTTGCTACTCAGATAAGCCGTTATAACGAATCCATCTTGTTGACTTACTTCTTTATAAACTACAATCAGGTTCTTCCCATTACTATCAGGCAAAGCCCGAACAGCTAATAATTCACCGCGACCACCTGCATAAACGGCATCCGGGGATTCGAGCGTTTGCAACATCTCAAAATAGTAGTCGGCTATTTCAGGATGACCCATCGTAATGTGCATCCAACGTTCAGCATTCAGTCGAATAGGTACGCCGTAGGATTAGCAGTCTAGTTCATTCTTCATCCGTCACACACCCTTCACTCGCGCTTTTCACACTCCTGATGTATTTCCCCAACACGCCCTTTGTGAAGCGCGGTTCGGGTTGGGTCCAGCGGCTTCGGCGGTCGGCCATTTCTTCGTCGGAGATGTGTAGCGTCAACTCGCGGCCAACGGTATCGAGAGTGATGCGGTCGCCGTTTTGGACGAGGGCAATCGGGCCGCCGTCGAAGGCTTCGGGCGTAACATGACCGACTACAAAGCCGTGTGTGCCGCCCGAAAACCGCCCGTCTGTTATCAGCGCAACTTTGTTGCCGAGGCCCGCGCCCATAATGGCCGACGTTGGTTTCAGCATTTCGCTCATGCCGGGGCCACCTTTCGGGCCGCTGTTTCTGATCACAAGTACCATGCCGGGCAGGATTTCGCCCTTCGATAAAGCCGCCGTCACTTCGCTTTCGTGTTCGCAAACCTTGGCGATGCCCTCAAACCGTTCGCCCTCTTTGCCGGTGATTTTTGCCACCGAACCCGATGGCGCGAGGTTGCCGCGTAAAATCTGGATATGGCCTGTTTTCTTGATCGGGTTGCTCAACGGACGAACAATGGTTTGGGTCTCAAAGTCCAAATCCGGTGCGTCGGCAAGGTTTTCGGCAATAGTGCGGCCCGTCACGGTCATGCAATCGCCGTGCAGGAGACCGTTTTGCCAAAGGTATTTCATCACCGCCGGCACGCCCCCAATGGCGAGCATATCTTCCATATAATACTTGCCGCTCGGTTTCAGGTCGGCCAGAAACGGAACGCGGTCGCTGATGGCCTGAATATCATCAAGCGAGAGCGTCAGGTCTGCTGCCCGCGCAATGGCGAGGTAGTGCAGCACGGCGTTGGTTGAGCCACCGAGGGCCATTACGACGGTTATGGCGTTTTCCAGAGATTCCTTCGTGATAATGTCTTTCGGCGTGATATTCCGTTCGAGCAGAATGCGCATGGCCGCCCCGATTTTTTTACATTCTTCCTGCTTGCCCTCGTGCGTGGCGGGGTAGCTGCTGCTGAACGGCAAACTCAGGCCCATCGCTTCGATGCTCGCGGCCATGGTGTTGGCCGTGTACATGCCCCCGCAGGCCCCCGCGCCGGGAATAGCATTGCGGATAACGCCTTCGTAATCTTCGTCGGAAATGTTGTTGGCATACTTTTTTCCCAACGCTTCAAAGGCCGACACAATGTCGAGTTTCTGGCCTTTATAATGCCCGGAGCGAATCGTACCGCCATAAACCATGATGCCGGGCCTATCTAATCGGGCCATTGCTATCACCGCGCCGGGCATATTTTTGTCGCAACCAACCACCGTCACCACGCCGTCGTACCATTGCGCGGCTACGACCGATTCGATGCTGTCGGCGATCAGGTCGCGGCTCGGCAGCGAGTAGCGCATCCCGTCGTTGCCGTTGGTCATGCCGTCAGATACGCCAATGGTGTTGAAAATCAACCCGACCAGTCCATTGGCCGTGATGCCCTGTTTCACGTAAACCGATAGGCCGTTGAGGTGCATATTGCAGGTGTTGCCCTCATAACCTGTGCTGGCGATGCCGATTTGCGGTTTTTGCATGTCGGCTTCAGTCAGGCCCACGCCGTAGAGCATAGCTTTGGCCGCTGGGTTGTCCATCTGCTGAGTAAGCGTCTGGCTGAATCGGTTGAGGGCAGTTGTGTCGGTTGTTGTCATTTTTAAATCCAGCGAAATTTCGCTAATAGTGGAATGTCGCTGTAAATAACAGCATTGATTTTGTTTAGCGCAAGGATTGTGCCTGATTTTTTGGTTGAAATCAGTAGATTCGTTGCAGTGTTACCTGATTATCTCCCAATCGGAACCCTTAGTGGAAGTCTATGAACGCACTGCCGATGCTAAAAAATGGCTTTATGCCTATTACACCGAATTGACGGATACGGTTGTGGTGTCGTCGCTGAATGTTACGTTGACAGTATCCGAGATTGATGAAGGCGTATTTTGAGAAGACAAACCGCCTTATTATCAGCACTATAGCCGTTTAGTAAATCTCGATTTCTTTCTTCACACTGATTGCTTAGTTTGCACATCGTTTGTCCATACCTTAATCCGGTTCACAACGATGTTCTACCAAAAATTTAGCCCGGCTCCACACCTCGCGCCTTTCGTAGAGTGCTACTTCGTTTGGGAAAGCCGACAGCCAATCTTGCCTACACAGCCGTTAATCATTGAATCGCCACCGAGCGGATTTGGGTCGTTGGTTGCGAACTTAGGCGAACCCTACGCCGTCGAAACGACGAAACGCGGGTTAATTCCAGTGCCAACGCTGTTCTTATCCGGGCAGTCAACCCGGCAATACAAACTCCATCTCACAGGGCCGGTGCGGGTGGTAGCCGCTGTGTTTCGCCCGGCAGGCTTGGGTAGTTTGTTCGGCCTGCCGATGATCGAGTTTGCCGACGAACGGATTGACCTGACCGCCGTGCTGGGCCAACACACTAATCTGCTGGCCGAACAACTCGCCGAAACGCCATCTCCTTCGGCAAAAGTGGCCGTATTGGAAGGGTTTTTATCACGTCAACTGCTTCGACATAACCTAACACCTGACCGGATAGACCACACCGCCAATTTGATTGTAGCCCGGCGTGGCATTGTCAGTATCAATGAGTTAGCCGATGGTTCTTTTTTGTGCAAGCGGCAATTTGACCGGAAGTTTTTGCAGCGCGTGGGCGTGAGTCCTAAGTTTTATGCCCGAATCCGGCGCGTGGGGTATCTGTGTTCGGTGCTGGCCAATCAACGCTGGAACGTGGCCGACTGGCAGGACGTGATTCACCGGGCGGGTTATTACGACCAATCGCACTTCATCAAAGAGTTTACCGAGTTTACGGGGAAAAATCCGTCGGTTTATCTTAAAATCAATACCGAGCTGACCCAGTTTCTCCGGGCTTGACACAATGTCTCATTTTTACAATCACGCCCGATTTTGACCCGCCACCTTTGCATCGTCAACCAAACAACACTCTGACGATGAAAGCCCTGACAATTCCGCTTCTATTCACACTCTTTCTGGCCGCGTTCGTAGCCGACGAACCCGTGAGCAAGCTCAATGGAGCCTTCCGGCAAACTAAAAACAAATACGGCAACATGACCGACTGGAAACCCCGCGACTCGGTGACGGTGGTGAAAGTGTTCCGGGATGGCTACTGGATCGGGGCTTTTTACGACGACAAACGCGCTGGGCGGCCCTCGTTCAACGGGGCCTGTGGTGGTACGTATCAGTTCAAAGGCAGCAAATACATTGAAAAAGTTGGCTTCTATTCGTGGGATTCGACGGCGGTGGGCAACGAGTTTTCGTTCGACTATAAAATCAGCGACAAACAGTATGAGCAATTCGGCGTGATGAACTCAGAGAAGTACAAAAATTACCCCATCAATAAAGTTTCGGAACGCGTTACGGCTACCGAACCCCTGAAAAACAACGGATTGGAAGGCGTTTGGTTCATGAAAGAAGGCTACTGGGGTGGGGCCAACCGGTTTGGCGAGGGCAAATACAAAGACGCGCAGGTGGTCAAGATTTTCAGCTACCCGGTGGTGATGTACGCCTACTATTACCCCAAAACCAAACGCTTCGACGGGGCGGGCGCGGCCCGGTATCAGTTCGATGGCCAGACGCTGACCGAAACCAACGAATTCTGGTCGTGGCGAGCCGATGGCTCCCGCAAGGGCAATGTCGAACGGTTCAGGATGACGGTTCAGAACGGCCAATTCGTGCAGGAAGGCTGGGAAGGTAAGCTGCGTGAAGTGTATGCAAAAGCCAACACAAACAAATAATCTTAACGCTTAAAGCCCTGATAATCATGGAAACCATCCAACAAGAATCCCTCACTGATTTGACCCGCAAAGGCACCTGCCTTGAGTTTTTCTCGGCCTATCAAGACCTCGAAACCGACCGTATGGCGGGCCTTGCCACGCCCGATGCAATGGTATCGTTTCTGCCCCTCGGCGAGGCAGGCAATGGTGCTTACTACGAACTCGGCCTGAATACCTGGGCGTATTTCATGGACTGCTTTCCCGACATTGACAACACCGTTGATACCCTCACCACTGACGGCGACGATGTGACTTGTCGGGTGGTAATCTTCGGGACACAGGCCAAAGAATGTGTCGGCATTGCCAATCAGGGGTTGCGGTTCAACTCCGATCACGTGTTTGTGTTCCGGTTTGACGACGACGACAAAATCACCCACGTCAGCGTAAACTGGGATCACAACAGTTTTGTGAAGCAGTTGACCGGCAATTAGGCCGGGAATGACAGGTCGAAACACATTAACATCGCAATGAAGCCGCTTAATAAACCAGGAATCTGATTGATAATCAGACCCTTTACTTTTAGTGCGTGACAAGCCACGTGGCTATTATGCACCAACCTCAACCCTGCATTGCCGATGAAGACCAGCGCGTTTTTTCTAATGCCATTCCTTGTTTATTCCTTTGCTGCTCTCGGCCAGTAGAGAAAACCAATCATTGACGTTCACCTGCATTGTTACGACCGTTGGGGCCCGCGCCCGGACACGACCTGGTATCCCAAAGCGTTTGGGCGACCAGCAACCACAGAGGCCCTCTGGCAACAAAGCCTGAAAGCACTGGCTGACTATAACATTCCCAAACCCGAATTCTACACCTACCTGAAACGCCTGACCGATGCGGGGTTCTCGAAACGGATTGTGTATGGCTTTGACCAAATGGAATAGCCGCAGGCAATCGGGGCTTCGATACAGGCTATCGAAACGGCTCCATTTCTAACCAAAGAGCAGAAACGGGATATTTTCTACAACAACGCCGTGCGATTTTTTCGATTGACTGACCTGAGTAACCGATAAACCAAACAAAACCAAACTCTTGTCCCTCGCCCTGCTGCTGATGAGCGCGGGTGCATTTGCCCAAACTGCTGATGAAACTGCTATGAAGGCAGTGCTGGAAGGTCACACAACGGCTACCATAGATCGAGACCTGACCAAAGCACTCAGCTACCTCGCCCACTCGTCCGATTTGGCTGTCGCATTGGCCGAACCGGGCTTTCCACGTGGCTACGATGCAGTGGCAGAAGCGTACCGAAAATCGCTGGGCAGCATTCCCAAAGACAACAGTCGGCTCACAACCGACGGGTATCGGTTCCGGGTAGCTGGCAACACGGCCTTCGTCACCTACCGCGAAATCATGACCCGGCCCGACGGAACTGCAAAAACTTATGACAAGGCCAATTACCTCGAAAAGGAAAACGGCCAATGGAAAATGATTGGCAACTTTTGGATGCCAGAGACGAAAGCTGCGGCCCCAGATCAAACTATGATTGAAGATTGGGAACGGGCCAAAGCCTACACGAAAGAGTACTTGGATGCCATGCCTGAAGATGGCTACGGTTTCCGGCCAACGCCCGACATTCGGAACTTCGCGCAGTAGTATCTGCACGTGGCAGCCGTCAATTACCGCTACGTCAACTTTGCCACAGGACAGGCCAACCCTTACCCTGGCGATGATCTGGAAACCCTGAAAGAAATGCAGTCCAAAACCGCCGTGACGAAAGTGACTATGGAGAGCTATGATGCGGTTATCAATGCGCTTAAAAACTTAACCACAACACAGGGGCAGGAAAAAGCAGCGTACTACAAATGGGACACCACAAAGGAAATGATTTTCCGAAAGGGGTTTGAACGCCTGACGCACCACCGGGGCCAAACGACCATCTATCTGCGTCTAAAGGGGGTTGTTCCACTTGGTGAAAAGCTTCTGAATGCCACGGAGCGGATGCATCCCATACAGAATAAGCCATAGCCTTCATTCGTCTTTAGGCTGACGAATGGTGATGAAGCCGGAATACGGCGATGAAAAGGGAACAATGTATGCAACTCAGTACCAGGTATTTCTGGCCCGGTCCGTTGTGGTCCACGCCCTGAAACAGACGGACTATTGACCTGACAGGAGGAGCGTATTAATAAGGACTATTGTCAGGATTGATTCGGGTATCAACAACCGCCAGTATCAGAATGAGTTCATCCGTAACCTTGTAATAGCAAGCGACGTGTTTATGAACCAGACAGCGACGGACACCGGGGTTTTTCTCAGATGCCTGATACATGAAAGGCATCTTCTCAATCAAGAGGAGTCGTTCGGTAAAAGCAGTCAGGAAGTTGATTTTGGCTTTTTGCGAGACGTTCTCCCCTACGAAATGGGCAATCTGTTCAATATCCGCTTTAGCGGTATCGGTCAGAACGGTTTGTCTCATTTCAGAGAATTCAGAAAGAGTTGTGCGGATGAAAAACGGGCTGCTTCGGCATCGGCCAATCCCTGCTGAATGCGTTCCTGGGTGGAGGGCGAAAGGGTATCCCAGAAATCATCGGTCGATACAACCTTTTCAAAAGACACATTCATGTACTGAAGCAAGGATTCCAGAACTTTTTCCTGCTCGGTGTTCACCGTTAGTACTAAGGTTGACATGGGTGCATGAGAGTAACGTATGTTACAAAGCTAACACGATTTCAGGAGCCATGAAAGTAAATAGTTCACGCAGAAAACAATAACCACAAGCAAACAAACCCCAAATACCCCAATGAAAACCAACCTTTTTACCCTCGCCCTGCTGCTGATGAGCACGGGCGCATTTGCCCAAACTGCCTTTAATCGGTCAACGTTCGACGCGCTGATGAACCGCTACGCCCAAGACCCGGTCAAGTTTCTTAAATCCGAAACCGCCCCCGATTTTGTGCTGGCCGGGTCTGATGGGAAACCGAACAGTCTGTCGCAAACGGCCAGTGTGTATGACCGGCTCACGCAGACGGGCCGCAGCTACGAAGACGTAACCGTTCGGCAGTACGGCAGCACAGGCGTGGCAACGGGCATCGTTATCCACCGCTACACCAGCAAAAGTTCGGGCCGGCCGCTGACTTACCGCGAGTTATTTACCTATGTCTTCAACAGCGCGAAGCCGGGGCAATGGCAGATGGTATCGGCTCAACATAGCACGGCTCCGGTTGGAACCGTAGCGGAGAATGAAGCCGCTATCCGCGCCGTGCTGGAGGGCCACTCACAAGCCGTTCTGAACCGGGATGTCGAGCAAGCTATCAGCTACTTCGGCCAACCCACCCAACACGGCTATTCTGTATCAGCCACCCAGAGGGGGTTACATACGCGGCTACGACGAGGTAGCTAACGCCTACCGCAAGGCTGTCACAGGCGCAAAGAGCGATGAGAAATTAATGACGGCTGATTACCGCTACCGAATCATGGGTAGCTCGGCTTTTGTGACCTACATCGAAACCTACACAAGGCCTAATGACGCGGTCAGCCGAACCTCGAACAAAGCCAACTGTATGGAAAAGGAAGGGGGGCAGTGGAAGATGGTCAGTAATTTCTGGATGGAGACCAAAAAGGAGAAATAAGCTGAAAATCAGGCCGGAACATCGGCCAACAGTACCCGGTAGAAATCGAGAATGTGCTGAAACACGCCAAGCAGTTCGGGTAGCCGGTCGAGTTGGTAGCGTCGGTTGTCGATGGTGTAGTGGTTGTGTTGGAATTTCAGGAAAAGCCAGTCACGGCCATTCGTTACGCAACCGTAATAAATCGGCACCGGATGGCCCAAACCCTGATTAACAAGCGAGGCCCCGTAGAGTTGGGCCGCACACTGGTCAACGCCCGATTCGAGGTTATCTCGTTTCGCTTCGATGATTGACAGGATTGGCATATTCATGGCGAAACTGCCCGTGTTGCGGCTAATGAAAAAATCGCATTCGCCGGTGAGCCCTTTTGACCTGTCGGCGGGGAGGTTTTCGCCGGAGTAGAACGTGAAAAAGTCGCTGTTACGGTCGATGAGTTCAAGCAAAATGGGGCTGACAATGAGTTCGGATTTAGCTTTTTCGTTCCGCAGGGGCAGTTTGAGGGCGCGGCTGAGTTGTGTTGTCAACACCTCGCCTGGCTCAAAAGCGGGGAGTTCACCGAAGAGCGAACCAACTATATCGGTCAGACTAAATTGTTCTTTCAGTTCAATCAGTGTGAAGTCAGAGTACGCCATACTGTCTATTTATTTTCACTCAAAATTACCATATAATCCCAGTTTTTGTACCATGAAAACCAAACTCTGTACCTTGGCCCTGCTGCTGATGAGCGCGGGCGCCTTTGCCCAGACAGCCGCCGACGAAGCGCGGTCCGACGTTTCGGCTGTTCGTAACACTCTCGACACCGAGACTCTCGCTTTCCACGAAGCCAACGGCAACCTGCTACGGGCCCAGTGGTCAACCAAACCCTATGCCGAGCGGTAACACGCCAGCCTGGAGCCTGCCATGGGTGTACTCTACGTGAAGGGCGATAAGCTCGCATCATTTGCTGATTCGTACATGAAAACCCTGAAACCATCGGGTCTTACCACCCGCGTCAGCGACTACGATGTGCATATTTTAGGCGCAATGGCCTGGGCTACCTACACACAGGAGACACTTGACAAAGCTGGAGCCGTAACGCGCAAACAACGGGAAGTCCGGGTGTTGGAACGCGAGACGGCGGGGTGGGAAATCGTGTTTATGGGCCAGCAGGCTATGAAGTGAATCCGCGTGTATATATTTCAAACCTAAACCAACTATCTGATTATGAGTCGTTCTCTATTCTTACTCGTTTCGGGTGCCTGCGGCATCCTGCTGTTTCTTGCGATGGTATTCGCAACCACCCCCACGCTCCAGAACTATGGAGTGCCCAATGTAGACCTGAACCATCTGTCGTTGATGCAATTTCTGGGCATTAGTACGGGCGCTCTCGCACTTTTGCTGGTACTCAATCGAAACGCTCCCAACACCTACACACTGCGGACACTGCTGTTGGCACAGGCCCTGTACATTTTGGCCGGGGTAGTGCTGGGTGTCTATCATGTGTATGTGCTGAACGTACCCACCAGTGCTTTTTTCGTGGGCGATTCATTGTTCCGGCTGGCTCTGGGGCTGGGGTTCCTGTATTTCTACAACCGCGAAAGCAAGCTGGCCGGGTCGGAGTCGCCGGTGCTGGTGTAACAATGTCCCGGCATCCCGCTGGATGTTCACCAACCTGCACCATACTAAACTGGAATACAAGTAAGGTTAACTTGAAATCAGCCCGGAAAGTGTGCCAGAAACTCCGTCAGCGTCAGGATTTGCGTGTTACCGAACGTTTTGAGAGCCAGCAAATCCAGTTTGTTACCCGTCAGCAGATAACCGGCTTGGTTGTCAAGGCAAAGGGCAAGCAGAAAATCGTCCTTCGGATCTGGGCTGGCTTTGATAATAGTCGTTGTATGGACGAACGTACAGCGTTCAGCGAGCAAATCAAGAAAGTTATCGGCCTGATCCTCTGTGATATATCGACGGAATTTGGGGCGATGAATAACCTCGTCAAGTTCAGCTAACAGGGTATTGTCGAGTAAGACGGTCAGGGTATTATTCAGTAAAATGGCATCGAGTCGCTGCCGGGAATGTGCGTTGATAGCCGCACTGATGAACAGGTTTGTGTCGATGACAACCCTCATGGCCGATTGTTGCGGGTCTCACGCACAGCCTGAATTTCGGCGAGAATGTCCTGTTCGGAAATGTCGGGCGCGTTGGGGAGCGAAGCGGAGAGGTTTTGCCAGCGTTCGCGCCAGGAGAGTTGTTTCGGCACAATCGAAATTAGGTCTAAACTGGCGAGATTATCAAGCAGTTCCCGGACTTTAGGATTACGAATTTCAATCGTGAGCGTGTCCATTTGACGTGTTGTTTACCAAAGCTAACAAAATTTAGTCAATCTATTCCCCAAAACCAGATTCCCAATGAAAACCAACCTTTTTACCCTCGCCCTGCTGCTGATGAGCGCGGGCGCAATGGCCCAGACTGCCTTTACGCAGGCAACCCTGAATGAAATTCTGGTTGAATAGAATACAAGGCCAACTCCAAAGCTTTCTCTACGAACCGTTTATCGGCTGATTTCAGGTATACGACTACGAAAGGAGTTTATTAGAACCGAAGTGATGTGGTGGCGGGTGATGCCCAAAAAATCCTGAAGACCGAGATTGCTGAGCCAGTAATTTTTCAAACAGGCGATTTGGCTGTGGTGAGTGGCATCCACAAAGTAGAGCGCGTTGGAAAGGACGGCAACCCGGTTATGGGGCAGGTGGCCCGTACCTACACATTTCAGAGAAGGCAGGATAAGTGGCTGTTTGTGGCCTCACAACAAACCTCAGTACAGGTCGCTCAGGTCGCTGGTACAGACGAAGCTGCTGTCCGCACCGTGCTGGAGGGCCACTCACAAGCCGTTCTGAACCGGGATGTCGAGCAAGCTATCAACTACTTCGCCAACTCGCCCAACACGGCTATCCTGTATCAGACACCCGGCGGGGGATATATACGCGGCTTCGAGGACGTGGCCAATGCCTACCGAAAGGGTATGACAGGCGCAAAAAGCGATGAGAAGCTCACGACCGATGATTACCGCTATCGAATCATGGGTAGCTCGGCCTTTGTAACCCACGTCGAATCCTACACAAAGCCCGATGGCGCGGTCAGCCGAACCTCGAACAAAGCCAACTATATGGAAAAGGAAGGGGGGCAGTGGAAGATGGTCAGTAATTTCTGGGTGGAGACCAAAAAGGAGAAATAGGTATTTATCTTACCAAGCTGAAATACAAGTAGTTTGCTCAGTTCAAACCAGCCCAACTAACTCAGCAAAGGTTTTGGGCGACAGGATGCGGCCAATTGTGATTTACGCCCTGAGACAGACGGAGTACTGAACTGCTTGTTTCAAGTCAGTTTTCGATCAACTGAATATGAGCAGCATAGAGCCTGAAGTTTCCATCGGCAGAAACAACCGGCATGGTTTCACTGAGGGCCGTAGCTAAGATAAGCCTATCAAAAGGATCACGGTGTTCTGGAAACAGGGGGACATCGTTGTAAGCCGCAATGTGTGCGTTTTTGATGGGCAACAGGCGAAAACCATCGGCTTGGGCCTGTTTCAGTAAGGCTTCAGTCGGCAAGCCAAGTTTAGGGAGCTTACCGATTTTCTGCTTGACGGCTATTTCGTACAGGCTGACCTGACTGACCAGAATCCGGTTGTTTTTGAGGAGAGTTTGCGTGGATACCGACAGTTTTTCGGGACCAACAAGGCTCCAAATCAGAATTTGAGTATCAACGAGATAGTCCATTACTGATAGTCGTTGAGTTCGTCAAGGGGTGCGTTAAAATCATCTGGAATGCTGTACTGACCCGCTAAACTGCCTAACCGAACGCCTTGCGAAACGGATTCGGCTGGTTTTACGAAGCCAATGATCTCCATTGATTCAAGGTCTTTCAGCAAGTCGAACGCCTTTTCGTGTGTCAGCTCAATAGTGAGTGTCTCCATGTTTCTGTCAAGTTTCAACAAATATAACCAACCAAATATCCCAATGAAAACCAACCTGCTTACCCTCAAAGATGCCTTTACCTACACGTTGCGCTGGATCAACAAGTGGGAAGTTGCGCCTGGGGCAGTAATAAATACAGTATTTATTAGATACTTAGTACGGGCTCGCGGCTGTTGGTGGCCCTGACCATCAAACGGTTCCACGACCCGATGCCGCCCGGCGCGTTTCTGCGGCTGCACCGCAAGCACCTCGTGAATCGGGGCTATGTAGCTACTAACCAGCCCGACGAATACTGGCAACGGCTCACCAACGGCGACCGGGTAGCCGTTGCCCGTCGGCGGGCTGAGACAGTGTTGCGGGAAACGAAACTGGTTGGTATTGGCTACTAATCAGAGCCTATATTTACAGGCGTTAATCAGACTCGTTTCACCACCACAAGCGCAATGAAAACACTGCTGATATTCTCGTTAATCGGCCTCTCGCTACTACTAACACAGGCGCAGGGCTTAGTTGGGCGCTGGCAGGGGCAGATGGGCGGTCAGGGCGGCAGCTTGCCCAGCACCCTCACGCTCGGGGCATCGGGCAATGCGTTGTCGGGTACGCTGGTATTCACCCAAAATGGTGCGTCTGAAACGCACTACCTGACTGGCGAACAAAATGGCAATGCGGCTACGGGTACGGTCAAGTTAAACGGGCAGCCGGGTTTTGTGTTCGAGATGCTGCTCAACGGCGGGCAATTAGACGTAGTTATTGGCTACAACGGTCAGGCCGTGTTGCAGGGTCAGTACACACGGAGCAACGGCAATCAGGCGGCAAGCGCAGCACCCGTTCAAAAACAACAGCCGACATCGGGATTGGCGGGTGAATGGACGCAACTGATTCGGGGTCGGCGGTTGCTGTATCTCTACACGGGCAACGGCATGGCCGACAAGTGGTATTATGACCTGTGCAGCAATGGTACGTATAGTTATGGCTCCGATAACAGCTATTCGAGTCCGGATTTTTCGGCGGTTTCTGCCGATGGCGCAAGCGGAACATGGCGTGTTCAGACAGAAGGCAATACGGCTTATTTAGTGCTTACACCCCGCGATGAATCGCCAACGGTGCGGGTTATTGCCTATCGCGCTCAGGGCGAAGTGAACCTGAACGGAAAACGCTATTTCCTGACTAAAAACCAACATTGTCAGTAATAATAAACGTATCCTCAAATGCAGAATCCGATTGGTACAACTAAAACCAGTCGGATTCTGCATTTGAGGATACTTACGAAAATAGGCGGTTTTATTGCAGACCAGACTCGGTCACCATCACATCAAAAACGCCCGTCAGTACCTGACCATTCCGTTTTACCTGTACCCAAAGCCGGTATTGCCCGGCTCGCGGAAACGAGTACGGAAACTCAACCATGTTTGGCACGTCAATAGCATGGTTCATGGGTGGCATTTGGGCCAGCAACAACTTGTTTTTTTCGGCTTCGGGGAGTTGACGCAGGCGGGTGACGTAGCGGTCAATACTGTCGCGGAAGGGTGCGGGTGCGGGGTATTTAAACGTCCGGCTGGTGTCGGCAATACGGCTGACAAGGGCCGTTTCTGCCGCCATCGAAGCCGTGCCAACGGGGTGCAGATGCACGTAAACCGAACCGTCTTCGCGCACAATCACAGCGTGACCACCCATACCCAGATACGGCTCCAGGGCGGCAGGTTTCCCGACAGCATCGGCAACGGCAAATTTCAGCACGTAAGGCGTGGCGGCTTCCAGAACGGGCGCGGGTTTATCCGTCCAGACCATCACCGAACCGTCTCCGAGCGGCACACTGGCTCCGGGTTTGCCACAACTCGCCATTGCTGCATCTAACTGCAACGTATTCAGCTTGTTATCTTGTTTGCCAATCGCGTTCGTAGTTTGATAGCTGTCGTCCGCATCGGCAAGTTTGGCGGGTGTTGTGGCCGCAAAAGCCGGCATGTCGAGCGTATCGGTCATAGTTTCGGCAAAACCGGAGCGATAGACCACATCGGCATAGACTAAATACTTGCCAGCGGGCAGATTCGGCAAGTTGGTTCGGTAAGTAGCTGTGTCTTGCCGCATCGGGTGCAGGTGGGCGAAAGCATCTAAACCGGGTATCTTCACCAGAAAAACGTGCATGAGTTTACCATGATCGGGCAGGATAAAACTTAACGGACGGCGACGGTAGCCACGCCCGCTACTGCCCGTGTCGAGTTTCATCGTCAGCGCGGGAGGATTCCCAGGCTGGGCCACGACTTTTGTTTTGAGGGGCAAAGCGCGATACAGTTGGTTGTTCTGATAATTATCGGCCCAACTTGTCCACCAAAACCGCCATCCCGACAGAATCAGAATCAGCACTACACCGGCCACGCTCATCCCGACGAGCCGTTTGCGGCCTACCGTTTTGGGTTTTGGCTGACCGGGAGCCAGCGTACCGTCTGACACACTCGACCCGATAACGGTAATCATCAGCACGACGAGCAATAGCCCCAACCCGGCCAGAATCCAGCCGGTTTCGGCAGGAAGCGGTCGTTGCGCGGTTGAAACGGCCACCACCGGCACGATGGTTTTTGCCGAACCATCCGGCCCGTCGAGTTGCAGTTCAACGCTCGATGACCCGCTCGACATCATCCAGACAATACCGGCAAACTGCCCTGGCTTTCCGGCAACGGGCAATAGTGCGTCGTGCGTGGGTGCGCCCTCATCGCCCGACAAAAAATAAATAGGCCGGGCCAGAATGGTGTTCGGGCTTCCGCGCTCCACAAAAACTGTGATTTTGGCCGTGCCAGGAACCACATCAGGCGGCTCAATGCTGACCAACAGTTGGTACTTGCCTGCCTGTTGTTGCACCAGCACACCAGGACTACCGATGTGCGCGAAGGTGTTGAGCGAACAAAAAACGAGAACGAACAGAAGCGTTTGAAAGCGAAGATTTTTCATTGATAACTGGTTATTGGTTAATCATAATTGCCTATCGCATAACCCGTTTCATCCAGCTTCCCCACCACAACCCCACGCGGGCCGAAGCAGTAGCTGCCAGTAGTGCAACGCCAAATCCCTGCGCGAACTGAACGGGCGTTTGCTGCATCCAGGGGGCAAACGCGTAGCGGTATTCCCAGTTTGGGTCCTGGGCATAAACCCAAGAATAAGACATGAAGAAGTAGTTCCGGGCGAGGGGAGATGTGAGCGTAAACTCCTCAAACGGCCACTGCACTACCAGCAAGACTGCCATGAATGCCACGGCCAACACCACCGATAACACCCAATCATTGAGTTTACCCGCAAACCGATGGGTGAGTTTGTCCAGTACAAAGCCCGGAATCACGAGCAGCAGCGGAAACACAAACGGCTGATAAGTAGTGATGGGGTTTAGCACCGGCCCCAACTTGGGCGTTGCCGGAAAAAACTGAATCACCCAACTTGGCACCAACATCGTAAGCATATAAACGAGGGCAATGGTGGTGAGCGGATACCGCAGCAACGAAGCCCGCCCAACGGCCAGCAGATAGACCGGAAAAACAATCGCGGCAAACAGATAATAGGATGAGTTGTGAGCCGCGTAGTTGGCAACATTCTCAGAAACCAGCGTAAACAGCACCGCCAGCAACAGCCCAGCAGCAATGGCAAACAGCATTTTCAGCCGATTGGCCTGTTGGGCCGCCAGTTCGGGAGTCATCTGCTGCTGAACCGCACTGGCGGCACTCCGGTTTTGTAGGGCCAATACACCAATCATGGCTCCAAACTGCACCATCATAATACCGAGGGCCAAAATGGTGTGGGGCGGAGTCAGAATCTGCACATCGAGGCCGTAGGCGTTGTGCCACCAATCGTCAAATGGTGCCGAAGTCAGCATGGCAATGGCTCCCCAAACGCAGAACATCGCGCCGAGCGAGCCGTAAAAAACGCCCCAGAATTTAACCGATGCGGGCCTATCGGGGTGGTTGCGCCGGAAGGTCAGGCTCAGAATCTGGTAGCCCGAAAACAGACCCGATACCACCGCGCCGACGTAGATAACAAGGTGCGGGGCCGAAAACAGGCCGTCGCGCCCGATGCTCATGTGCCACATAATGTCCCAGAGCAGGCCCACCACCACGCACAGCGACGACAGGACAACGGCATAAACGTAGAGGGGAATCCCCAGTTGCCAGTCGGTTTGGCGGGTTTGGCTCACCGCAGCCGGGCGGGAGACGAAATAATCGGCGGTTGGTTGCATGACGAAACGAGTTTTTGAGAAAGATGCAGGAAGTTACGGAAAAGTTGCGTTTGGCTACCTTTATATTAGGTAAGCGGTAAGGGCAATTTGAAACAGCAACGGCTACCGTCCAATAACTTCGTTTATCTTTGCGCGTCCTGACTGACCAACTCTCTATGCAACCAACGGATGCAACCACCGCTATTCCCGGCGTTATCGAGTCCATTCCGCTCAATTTCTACCTCATTATCAGCACCGCGCTGTTCGTAATCGGCATTATCGGTGTGCTGACCCGGCGCAACGCCATCATCATTTTCATGTCTATCGAACTCATGCTGAATGCGGTGAATCTGATGCTCATCGCGTTTTCGTCGTATCGTTCTGACTCTGCCGGGCAGGTTTTTGTGTTCTTTATTATGGCCGTTGCCGCTGCCGAAGTAGCCGTTGGCCTTGCCATCATCGTAATGATTTACCGCAACATCCGCTCGATTGATGTGGGGCTTTTGAACAAACTGAAATGGTAAAATCAGTTCGTGGTTTGTAGTCGGCTACCGCCTATTTATGTTCGCGTCAGCCAACTACAAACCACGAACCACGAACTCGTTTTATGAACTTAGAACTACTCTGCGCGTTAATTCCTCTTTTCCCGCTTATCGGGTTCATTATCAATGGTATTGGTTTCCGGCGTGTGCCAATTAGTTTGGTCGGTCCAATTGCAGTGGGGGCTTCATTTGCTTCGTTTCTAATAACTCTCTATCTTTTTGGCTACTTCCTTGCTAAAAATGAATTGCAGGTTGGTGATGCTGAGCCGCTAAAGGCCGTGCTGTTCGACTGGATTTCGGTCGGCCAGCTGCACATCAATTTCTCGTTTCAGATTGACCAGTTATCCCTGCTGATGCTGCTGATTGTGACTGGCGTTGGCTCGCTGATTCATTTGTACAGTATCGGATACATGAACCACGACGAAGGATACGGCAAGTTTATGGCCTTCCTGAACCTGTTCCTGTTTTTCATGCTCTTGCTGGTGATGGGGTCAAACTACGTCATTATGTTTATCGGTTGGGAGGGCGTGGGGTTGTGTTCGTACCTGCTCATCGGCTTCTGGAACAAAAACACCAATTATAACAATGCCGCCCGCAAAGCCTTCGTCATGAACCGCATCGGGGATTTGGGTTATTTGCTCGGCATCTTCCTCATTATCAACACCTTCGGCACAACTGAATTCACAACTGTTTTCGAGCGGGCAACGGGTTTCGCCGTTGGAAACCCAACCATTGTTGCCATTACGATGCTATTGTTTGTTGGCGCGATGGGAAAATCGGCGCAGATTCCGCTCTTTACGTGGCTGCCCGATGCCATGGCTGGCCCAACGCCCGTGTCGGCCCTGATTCACGCGGCAACGATGGTCACTGCCGGTATTTACATGGTCGTTCGGTCCAATGTGCTGTACACACTGGCCCCGATTACGATGGAGATTATCGGTGGTATTGCCGCTGCCACGCTGTTGCTTACGGCTTCGATTGGCTTGTTGCAAAACGACATCAAGAAGGTTCTGGCCTACTCAACGGTCTCGCAATTGGGCTATATGTTTCTGGGCTTGAGCGTGATGGGTTTCACGGCGGGGATGTTCCACGTTATTACCCACGCTTTTTTCAAGGCGCTGCTTTTCCTCGGCGCGGGTAGCGTGATTCATGCCATGAGCAATGAACAGGACATCCGAAATATGGGCGGTTTGCGGAAGTTTCTGCCCATTACGTTCATCACGTTTCTGCTTGGTACAATTGCCATTGCCGGAATTCCGCCGTTCGCCGGGTTCTTCTCGAAAGACGAAATCCTGTACCACGTTTTTGAACACAATAAGTTCTTGTATGCCCTGGGTCTGCTGGGTTCAGCAATGACGAGTTTCTATATGTTCCGGCTGTTGTTTCTAACGTTCTTCGGCGAGTTCCGGGGGACCGACAAACAAAAACACCACCTTCACGAATCGCCACTGACGATGACGGTTCCGTTGATGGTTCTGGCCGCTTTGTCCGTCTTCGGTGGGTTGCTGAACCTGCCCGGTGGCGGGTGGTTGAGTCAG
>JBBRUV010000013.1:0-28590 GCA_038247465.1 Cytophagales bacterium | reverse complement strand
CCCATCAGGCCACCGCCAACCCGCATCAGGTCGCTCATATCAAGTTTGCCATCGGCCATGGCCGACGAGGCCGCGCCCATCCAGTTTACACCACCGCCACCCTGCTGACCGGCTATCATGTTCATCAGGCCATTCTGGTCAATGCTGCTGTCGGTGGGGTCTTGCGCCTTGTTCATGAGCTTACCCAATACCATTGGCACCAACGAACCGGCAATTGACATGGCTACGGCGGGCGAAATACCTAATTTTTCCATCAGGCTTTGCTGCACGTTCTGCTGCACACCCGACGTTACGGGGCTGTCCTGCACACTGCCGCCCTGCCCCATCACCATACCGAGGAGGTTGCCAATACCACCCCCCTGCGCCTGCTGCTGAAGGCCGCCGAAAATACCGCTCGTTACGGCTTGCATGGCCGTTTCGTTGTGCTGATTCGGGATGGCGGGGTTGTTGATGATAGCATCGCCCGATTGCTGGCGCACGAGGTTCATTAAGGTTTCTAACATGATATAAAGTTGGTTTTGTTGGTTTGTGTCAGCCACCTGACAAGGAACTTAGACGGTCGTAAAAGTAAAAAGTTTCGCCGGAATCTTCCGCCTTCTTCCCGTTCACTCCGGTTTATCGTGATAGACCAGCACCGGAATCTGGTTTTGAGCCAGCACCTGCCGCACCGGATTGGCCGCAAACAACCCGCCCCGCTTGTAATCGGCCACGATGAGCAGGTCGGCAAGTACGCCGTCAAGTTTGTCCACCGTCACAAATTGCAGGACAAAATCAAAAGTATCGGCGAGGGCCTCGGTTTGCTTGTTCACGTCGGCACGGGTAGCGTCCTGCTGCATCACATACACCACGTTTTTGAGTTGAGCCGGGCCATTCACGGCATCATGGTCTGGCACCGGTATCACCAGCACCGGGCAGGGCGCGTCGGCAGCAATATCGTTGGCAGCACTGCCCGCCAACCGCTCAAAAAACGTGGCTACATCGGTGCGACCGGCAATAATCAGATCAGTTCCGGTGCTGCGGGCTACCTCCCGAATGGTGTCTTCCACGTTGCCCATTCGCCAGTCGGTTGTCACGCTTAGCCCGTCGGTGCGGAGTTCGTCGGCCAGCATATCCAGCCGTTGGCGGCTCAGGTGTTCGAGTGCAGCGGTGGCTTCTACACCCGCGCCCATATCGCCAAAGGTCAGAAAACTACCGTCGGGCAAGGGTGGTTCAAACACGTGCAGTAACGTGATAGCCGTACCGGGATTGTGGTTGGCGAATAGCCGGAGCCAGCCGAGGGCGGGGTCGGTGGCAGTAGTAAAATCGGTTGGGAACAGGATGTTTTTCATAGTAGCGGATGAACGCGAAACCGGACGAAATGTCCCGAAAAACTTAGCCTATGCCTCCTCCACCATCACCCGCTCCGGTTGCCTTTCTGCATCTTTCACCACCTCAAGCGTAATCACGATGGATTTGGAGGTAGGCGTTTTGCTGCCCTCGGCGATGCTGTCTATCGGCACCAGCACGTTCGTTTCGGGGAAATAGGCCGCTGCGTTGCCGCGTGGCAGGTCGTGCGGCACGGCAATAAATCGCTCTGCCGTGCGGGTCTTGCCCTGATAATGGCTGTGTAAATTCACGACCGAACCCGTCACCAGGCCGCGCTGCGCCATGTCGTCGGGGTGGAGCATAATCACGCGCCGTTCGCCGTAGATGCCCCGGTAACGGTCGTCAAGGCCATAAACGGTGGTGTTAAACTGGTCGTGGCTCCGCACCGTCATCAGCAACAGCTCACCCGGCGCGAGGTCGTGCGGACTGGGGGCATTGATGGTGAAATGCGCCTTTCCATCCTTCGTTTTGAACTCGCGGTTGCGCGGGCCGTTGGGCAAATAAAACCCGCCCGGCTTCCTGACTTTCACGTTAAAATCGGTGAAGCCCGGCACCACGCGGGCAATGCCCTCCCGAATCAGGTCATAATTGGCCGTCAGCATATCCCAGTCAGCTACCGACTGCCGGTTGCCCAGCGTAGCCTTCGCTATGCCCGCAACAATGGCCGGTTCGGAGCGCATCAACGGCGAAACGGGTTCCATCGGCCCTTTCGACATCTGCACCACGCCCGTTGTGCCTTCCATCGTTACAAACTGCTCGCCGGTGGCCTGAAGGTCAATATCGGAGTGGCCGAGGGTGGGCAGAATCAGGGCAGTTTTGCCGTGCAGAAGGTGGCTGCGGTTAAGTTTGGTCGAGATTTGCACCGTCAGGTCACAGCGTTGCAGGGCTTCGGTGGTATAGTTGGTGTCTGAAACGGCCATCACAAAATTGCCGCCTAAGCCCATGAAGACCTTGGCCCGGCCCTCGTGCATGGCCTGGGTTGCGGCTACAACATCGAACCCGTGCTGCCGGGGTGGGTCAAAGCCAAACACCTCGCCGAGTTTATCCAGGAATTCAGGTTTGGGTTTTTCCCAGATGCCCATCGTGCGGTCGCCCTGTACGTTGCTATGACCGCGAATCGGGGCCGCGCCCGCGCCGGGTTTGCCAATGGCTCCTTTCAGCAACAGCAGGTTAATCACTTCCTGAATCGTGGCTACGGCGTTCCGGTGCTGGGTCAGGCCCATTGCCCAGCAGATGATGATGCGCTGTTTATGCTTTATCATATCCACCGCTTCCTGAATTTGCGCGATAGACAACCCGCACTGCCCGGCTAATTGGCCAACATTGTAATGGTCTAAACTATTTATAAACTGCTCATAACCAGTGGTATATTGCTCAATAAAGGCGCGATCAAGCACCTTTACCAGTGTCTTTTTTTCTTCGTCAATCAGCAGTTTGCACATCGCCTTCAGCAAACTCATGTCGGCGTTAATGCGAACTTGCAGAAATAAATCGGTGATTTTTTCGGGGCCGAGCAGCATATCACGCGGGCTTTGCGGATACCGGAACGCCTTTAATCCGGTCTCAAAAATCGGGTTTACGGCAATGATTTTGGCCCCTTTCCGCTTGGCTTCTTCCAGCACGGTCAGCATTCGGGGAGCATTGGTGCCGGGGTTTTGGCCCATGATGATAATCACCTCGGCCTGCTCAAAATCGTCATAGACAATACTGGCTTTGCCCAAGCCAATGGTGTCGGTCAGGGCTACCGTGGTTGATTCGTGGCACATATTCGAGCAGTCGGGCATATTGTTGGTGCCAAACATTCTGACGAACAACTGATACAAAAACGCTGACTCGTTGCTGGCCCGCCCGGAGGTGTAGAACACGGCTTCGTTGGGCGAGGCCAATGCGTTAAGATGCTGACTGATAAGGGTAAACGCTTCGTCCCAGCCGATAGCTTCGTAGTGCGTTTGCCCCTCCCGAATCACCATTGGCTGCGTCAGTCGGCCCTGCTGACCGAGCCAGAGATCGTCTTTCTGGAGCAGGTCGGCCACCGAATACCGCTGAAACAGGGCTGGCCCGGCGGTGTGGCGCGTCATGATTTCGTCGGCAACGGCTTTGGCCCCGCTTTCGCAGTATTCGGCCACGGGCGAACGGTGATGATCGGGGTCGGGCCAGGCGCAGGACGGGCAATCGTACCCATCTTTCTGGTTGAGTTTGCCGAGCGCCACCAAGCCACGAGCCAGGTCGGTGCCGCGTACAATGTGTTCAAGTGATGTGGTGATGGCGGGCATCCCGGCCGCTTCGTCTTTTGGTTTTGTGAGTTTCATAATCAGTGAGCAGTTATCAGTGAGCAGTGAGCAATGAACAGGTTATTGATAATTGATAACTGTTAATTGATAACTGTTATGCCGTCCGTCGCGGACAAACCCCAACAGCGTAATATTGGCTTGGCGGGCAGTTTCGACGGCTAAACTCGACGGTGCACCGACCGCAGCCAGCAACGGAACGCCCGCCATCCAGCATTTTTGCACGAGTTCGAACGCCACACGCCCGCTCACCAAAATACCGCACTGACCCAACGGCAATTTGCCCTGCCAGAACGCGGCTCCAATAATTTTGTCCAACGCATTGTGCCGCCCAATATCTTCGCGAACCAGCAGAATCTGCCCCGATTCGTCGAACAGGGCCGCAGCATGAAGGCCGCCCGTGTAGGCAAAGGTTTTCTGAAACGCCCGCAGTTTGTCGGGCAGTGCCTGAATCACGGTTGGCTCGACCGAAAAACCACCCGACAACGGCCCCGGCGTGAGTGCCTGCACAGCCTCGATGCTAGCCTTGCCGCAGATGCCGCAACTCGACGCGGTGTAGACATTGCGTTCTAACCGTGCCCAGTCAACCACCACATCGTCAGCCAGTTCAACCCTAATTATGTTGCCCTGTTTGGTGGAGTCCTGCACGCAATGCCGGCACGAAAGCACATCAGTGCGGTGACGGATAATGCCTTCGGTAAACAAAAAGCCAAGGGCCAGTTCCTGATCGTGTTCTGACGCACCCACGCCGGGCGTTCGCATCGTTACGGCCAGGCCGCGCTGCTGCCGGTTTTGACGCGGGCCAAAACCCAGCCGGATTTCGAGTGGTTCTTCAACGGCCAGTAAATCAGGCTGATTGGCAAGGAGGTCGGTGCCATTGAATCGTTGAAGAGTGACGGGTGCTACCAAAACAAGGGGCGGTTTCTGGTATAACCACAAACCGCCCCATACTGCTTAAAAATGGGCTTAACTCGCCAAAAAATCAACCGCCTGTTTCAACGTGTGCTCGCTTCCGGTTTCGGGATCGTTATAGCTGCACTCCCCTACCTCAATCGTCAACGTCCTGTCTATCAGCTGCTTCGTATCCAATTCATCTCTCCCGTTTATGGCCGCACCGACACGGTCAGACAAACTGACTACGGCTGGCACACCGGCAGGAGAAGTGACAGCACACCCGCCGACGCGAATCTGCACAACCGATGGGTTACCTTTACCACCGTGTTCGAGCGGGCATCGGGCAATGGGCCGTCGGTTTGGGGGGTATTGCCGGGTTGCGTTGGCACGTCGGCATACGTGATAAATTGCGTGTTCATTTGTTGCGTAGCCCGCCGATAACAAGTTTATAACCAAACCGTCGGCCAGTTTTATAATCGGCCAGAATGTCAGGAAAGTAATGACGTTTGATGAATACTTAATCAAAAAAAAGGTTGATAGTCACCGGTTTCAGGAAGCAGAACCGGCGCAGTTTGCCGAATGGAAGCAGCTTTTTGAGCAATTACACCCAGATAGTTTTACCGCTCAAAAAAAATTCCTACTCAACAATACCAGAAGAAAGTATCTTCTTCGTTAGGGAGAGAGTGTTATAGGTGTAACCTATCAACAAATTTGTTCCTATATATTAATCTAACTCCGTATTCTAACATGAGCGTTCACATTAGCGAACTGCGCGGTATTAGTGATGCCGTTCTGAACACACTGAAAGCCAAAGGTTTTGGCGACAGTGAATCACTGCTCGAAGCAGCCAAAACGCCACAGGGTCGTAAAGACCTCGCCAAAGCGGCTGCCGTTGATGCTGCCGTCATTCTTGAACTCGTGAACCGGGCCGACCTGGCGCGGGTGAAAGGCATTGGCCGCGTATATAGTGATCTGATGGAAGAAGCTGGTGTGGACACGGTGAAAGAACTCGCCCAGCGCGTTCCGGCAAACCTGCACGCCAAATTGGTCGAGATTAATGCCAAACGACAACTCACGCAGCGGCCCCCGTCGGTAGATCAGGTGGCCGAGTTTGTGGCGCAGGCCAAAGAACTGCCCACTATGGTGGAGTATTAATGAACGAATTTGATGCCCACAAAAAAGCCCGACGGTGTATCCGTCGGGCTTTGTTGTGGTGTAATTCCGGCAATCTTGCCGGTGCTATTTCAGTTGGGCAATTGGTGGCTGATCCGGTCAAAGGCAACTTTAGCCAGCAGAACGGCCCGGCTGATCTTCACCTTCTCGCTGTCGGCGGTGCCAATCGTTACGTGCATAATGTGGTTGTTGTTCAGCACGTGGAGGGTATGTTTGGCGGGTTCCCAGATTGCTTTGTCACCAATGCCGGCAACGGCTTTTCCGGTTTCAGTATTGTGGGCCGGTTCGGTGAGTTTGGCGGCTACGCTGGTAACGCCCGATATGGTTGTGGCGGTGTCGTTAGCGGCTTTTTCGCCGGTTTTGGCTTTTTGCTCGGCCTCTTTGCTCCTTGTTTCGCCTTCCGAAGCCTGCCCGTGTAAATCAGCGCCGTGTGCTTCATCGCCGTGGGTATCAGCAGGGCCACCGCCCTGGAGCATCTTGTTAAAGACGTATTCGGCCTTAAAAATTGATGCGAACGGGCGTTCGCCGGTCATAGTAATCGAGACGTGGTTTTTACCCCAGTGGTATTCGCAACCGTGTGGCTCGTCATGCACCATTAACTCCGTGCCTTCTTTGATCATGAAGGTGGCGTTGATAATTTCTTCGCCGAGGTAATCACAGGTTTCGTTGTAGCGAACATCAGTGCTGAGGCTATGCACACCCACAACCTCTTTTGCCAGATACGGGCTGGCTGTACCGGCAGCATCATTGGCATCGTCGGTATTGGGCGATCCGCAGGCTACCAAGCACAAAACCGGCAGCGCGTAGAGAAATGATTTCTTATTCATCAGAATCAAACGTGACTTATGTTATAAAGACGTACAAAATTCGGGCTTCTGCTGTTCAGAAAAAAGTATCTAATCGAGTTCGTGGTATATATCACTTCACAAAATCAACATCGGCTACGATAGCCCGGTGGTCAGAGCCGGGCTGATCGAGGGTGCAAAACCGCCTGGGCCGAAAGCCCCGGTTCACAAACGCATGGTCAATCGGGATCATTAGGAGTGGTATAAAACGCGGCCACGTTGGTTGCAGACCAAAACCGGCCCGGCAAGATCGTGGCGTTGAGCCATCGTTGAAAATAGCCTTAAAAACCGGCGAAAAAACACTGATGTTAAAATCACCAAGTAGCACCGTTGGCAAAGGATTGTCGGCAGTTTGGCGGGCTGCCAGTTGGAGTTGTTCATTCCGTTCGGCAAACCACGATGGCAAAACCGGCGTTCGCGGATGCACCGTGATGAGCGACATGGCCCGGCCCCGAACGCGGGTGTGGAGCTTGATAATGCGTTTCTGGCGAGCCAGCTTTTTGTCTATGGCAATAGGCGTTCGGCTGCCAACCAAAATCCAGCACGGCCCCTTTGACCAGCACGCAAACCAGTACGGAAATTGGTTTTTTAACTGCGGGATAACCTGCCGAATACTGGCCGGGGTCATCTCCTGCAATACGTAAAAATCGGGGGTTTGCTGTTTGATGAGCGTAATGGTGCTGCCGTATTCGGTACGGGTGTATAGCACATTGGCGTGAAAAACCCGCAACGTATCATGGTAACCCGTTGGCAGCGTTTCTGGCTTTTGGTTGAGCCACCACTTGATTTCGTATCCACTCATAATTGATACAATGAGGGCCATAAACACCGCCGTTGTGCGGGGAGCGAAAAATAGGCCGACAGAAAATGAATCCGGCAAGGCCAGCACCTTTGTCCGAATCAGCAACGAGCTAATGAAAAAGTAAATCGCCAACAGCCCACCCAGCACTAAAAACTGAACCTGAAAATGGGTGAATAATTCAAACAAAAACACCGAACTACCAAACACAACCGAGAGCCAATAGGCCAACAACAAGGCCAACGTGAAAAAGAATAAGAGCGTATCGAGTTTGACGAGCCAGTGCGGGGCAAACCCAGTATCAGGCAACGGGCGGGATAGTTGAGGAGTCATGGTGGCAAAAATAACACCTAAGCGGGGCTATCTTTGATCGAATACTGACTTTTACTGATGACAACAACGGCCAACGTTCTCGACCTCTTCAACCGTGAAATCCACTACGGAACCCTGCACCTTGATGGCAACCGCCTTACCCGAATTGAATCTCTCGGCCCCGAACGCCCCAACGAGCCGTACATCCTGCCCGGCTTTGTGGATGCTCACGTTCATGTCGAAAGTTCGCTGCTGACCCCGGCCCAGTTTGCCCGGCTCGCGGTGGTGCATGGCACCGTTGCAACGGTTTCTGACCCGCACGAAATTGGCAATGTGCTGGGCATCAGAGGAGTAGAATACATGATTCAGGACGGAAAGCGGGTGCCATTCAAGTTCTGTTTCGGTGCGCCATCGTGCGTACCGGCCACACCGTTTGAGACCGCCGGCGCCAAAATCACCGGGGCCGATGTCGAAACCCTGCTGGCGATGCCCGAAATTGGCTACTTAGCCGAGGTCATGAATTTTCCGGGTGTGCTGCACCAGGACCCCGACATGATGCACAAAATTGCGCTGGCACGGGCCGCTGGCAAACCCGTTGACGGCCACGCGCCCGGCCTGCGCGGAGACGATGCCCAACGCTACATTGATGCCGGTATCAGCACCGATCATGAATGTTTTACCCGCGACGAAGCCCGCGACAAAGCTCAACGCGGGATGCACATCCTGATTCGGGAGGGCAGCGCGGCCCGTAACTTCGACGCGCTGATTCCGATTATTGCCGAATTTCCGGCTCAGGTCATGTTCTGCTCGGATGATAAACACCCCGACACGCTCGTTGAGGGCCATATTAATCAGTTGGTGACGCGGGCCGTTACCGCCGGTTATGACCGTTGGGCCGTGTTGCGGGCGGCCTGCCTGAATCCGGTACTGCACTACGGCCTGCCGGTTGGTCTGCTCCGCGACGGTGATCCCGCCGATTTTATTGTCGTGGATAACCTGACCGATTTTCAGGTTCAGCAAACGGTTATCAACGGCGCAACGGTTGCCGAAGCCGGGCAAACCCACATCCCGGACTTACGCAGCGAGTGGATCAATAAATTTGACTGCCAGCCGGTGAGCAGCGTGGCGTTGTCGGCCCCCATAATGACTAATGATTTGCAGGCCGGGGCTGGCAACGCCACGCTGCTTCGGGTCATCGAAGCCCTCGACGGGCAGCTCATCACCAATGAGTTACACCTCGCCCCCACCCTGAACGAACACGGCCAACCCGTTGCCGACCCCGCCCGCGACATTCTGAAACTCGTGGTCGTGAACCGCTACCAACCGGCCCCGCCCGCCGTTGCATTCATCAAAAATTTCGGGTTGAAACACGGAGCCATTGCCTCGTCGGTGGCGCATGATTCGCACAATATCATTGCCGTTGGTTGTGACGATGACAGCCTGTGTCGGGCCATCAACGCCGTGATTGCAGCGCGGGGTGGGCTGTGCGCCGTTGGCTCAATAAACAATGAACAGGTATCAGTGAGCGATGAACCGACGACTAACAACGGCTCATTGCTCACTGATACCTGTTCACTGCTAAAGTTGCCCATTGCCGGTCTGATGACTGATGGCGATGGGTATGCGGTTGCATCGGCGTATTCGGCACTGGATCGGTTCGTAAAAAACGAGTTGGGGAGTTCATTAGCCGCGCCGTTTATGACGCTTTCCTTTATGGCACTGCTGGTGATACCTGCTCTAAAGCTGAGTGATAAAGGACTTTTCGACGGCCAACGGTTTACTTTTTCGCCATTATCGGTGTAAAAGCAGGCCGCTTATTATTTTTTGATTAAATCCTTTTATTCTTCAATTTATTATGAGTATGTTTACGCCACTGCCTAACCAATTTCTATACCTCCTAACTCACTATGTCTCGTCGTCGTGCTACCTCCGGTTTGAACGAAGAACTGCTCTGGGATCAATTCCGCAGCGGTAACGAAGCCTCTTTCGCCTGTTTGTATCAGGAGTACGTGCAGGTGCTGTATCATTATTGCACCCACTTTGCCCAGGACAGAGCCTTGATCAAAGACTGCATCCATGACCTGTTTGCCGAACTATGGCGGCATCGGCAAAACATTGGCCCAACTACTTCGGTGCGGTTTTATCTGATGGCTTCTATCAAGCGCAAACTCGTTCGGCACATTACCGCCGAGCAGAAAATCAGCAGTCACGACGACGTACAAACCGACCTGCTACCCGGTTGCGCCCCTGCCCACGAAGCCACGCTCATTGCTCAGGAAGAAGAAACGCACCGGCATGGCTTTTTGCATCAGGCTCTTGAGCAACTGCCCCGCCGTCAGCGCGAGGCCGTTTATCTGCGGTATTTTCAGAACATGAGTAACGAAGAAATCTCAACGCTGATGCAGATTAACATTCAGTCGGTGTATAACCTGATTTTTGGCGCACTCAACAACCTCAAAAAGACCGTCACGCCCGAAGCTGTGGCGCTTTGAGCGGGTTTTCTAAGCAATTACGCCCCACTAAAAAACGCGCAGCGGCCACCTGGCTGCTGCGCGTTTTTGGTAATTGCCTTGCTATCGTCTTACCCCCGTTTCTGCTCTTTTGCCCAGCCATCTTTGAGCGTTACGGTGCGGTTGAAGACCAACGAGCCGGGCGTACTATCGGCATCAACGCAGAAGTAGCCTTTCCGCATAAACTGCACCCGCTCACCAACGGCTAACCCAGCCAAGCCTGGCTCGACCATCGCCCGCACCACCACCAACGATTCCGGGTTGAGCAATTCCTTAAAATCGGTGGGGCTGCCCCCCGCGTCTTCCCCAGCCGGGTTTTCAACGCGGAACAGCCGGTCGTAAAGCCTGACCTCGGCAGGCAGGGCGTGGGCGGCAGATACCCAGTGAATGGTTCCCTGCACTTTCAGGCCCGACGTATCGTGACCGCTTTTGCTTTCGGGAATGTAGGTGCAGCGCAGTTCCAGAATCTCGCCCGCATCGTTTTTCAGGACGTCATCACACCGCACAATGTAAGCTCCTTTGAGTCGTACGAACTGACCGGGGGCCAGCCGGAAGAATTTTCTGGGCGGGTTTTCCATGAAATCGTCCCGTTCGATTAGAATTTCACGGCCAAACGGCACCATCCGCTCGCCCGATGCGGGGTCTTCGGGGTTATTCTCGATGGGCAATGCATCTTCCTGCCCGTCGGGATAGTTGGTCAGCACGAGTTTTAGCGGTACTTCGTTGGGGCGGCCACCCGCCACAACGGCCATCACGCGGTGGGTGGTTTTGTTGAGTTCTTCCCGGATACAAAACTCCAGCAGTCCCACATCAATCAGGTTATCGCGCCGGGCAACGCCAATCCGGTCGCAAAAGTTGCGGACACTGGCGGGCGTGTAACCCCGTCGCCGAAGCCCCGCCAGTGTGGGCATCCGGGGGTCGTCCCAACCGCGCACGATGCCGTCTTCAACCAGCGTTTTGAGCTTCCGTTTGCTCATTACGGTGTAGGTCAGGTTGAGCCGGGCGAACTCGATCTGACGTGACGGAAAAATGCCGAGTTGCTCGATATACCAGTCATACACAGGCCGATGCACTTCAAATTCGAGCGTGCAAAGCGAGTGCGTAATGCCTTCGATGGAGTCAGACTGTCCGTGTGCAAAATCATACATCGGGTAAATGCACCACGCATCGCCGGTGCGGTGGTGCCGGGCATGTTTGATGCGGTACATGACCGGGTCGCGGAAGTGCATATTGGGCGAGGCCATGTCCATTTTAGCCCGCAGTACGTTGGCACCATCGGCAAAATCACCGGCCCGCATCTGGCGGAACAGCGCGAGGTTTTGGTCAACGCTCCGGTCACGGAACGGGCTGTTTTGGCCGGGTTCGGTGGGAGTACCTTTTTGGGCGGCAATCTGCTCGGCAGTTGAGTCATCTATGTATGCTAACCCCTTCTGAATCAGAGTTTCGGCAAACGTATAAAGCTGCTCAAAGTAGTCAGACGCATACCGTTCGTTTTCCCAGTCAAAGCCTAACCAACGCAGGTCCTGTTTGATGGAATCCACGTATTCGGTGTCTTCGGTAACGGGGTTGGTATCATCAAACCGAAGGTTGGTTTGGCCGCCATATTCGTCGGCAAGGCCAAAATTAAGGCAGATTGATTTGGCGTGGCCGAGGTGCAGGTAGCCGTTGGGTTCGGGCGGGAAACGGGTATGCACCCGGCCCCCGTTTTTGCCGTCGGCGAGGTCCTGCTCAACAACCTGCTCAATAAAATTCAGCGATTTGACGGGAGAATCGAGTTCGGCAGCAGCGGATTCGCCGTGCGTTGTGTGGGTTGAGTCGGCCATTAGACTATGTAGTTCTGTGGATACAAAGGTACGAAGAAAGGGAGAAGGGGGAAAAATGGGAAGAAAGGGAGACTGGTGATTCGAGCAGGAATCTTACCTTGCAGACGAAAAAATGCCAGCACAAAACCAAACCCGATGACTATTCTCCAAACCCCGGCAGATCGTTTCCTGAACTTGCCCGATTACGCCTTCGCTCCGAATTATGTGCTGGTGGGCGATGCCGCGCAACCACTCCGAATGCACTACGTGGACGAAGGCGACCCTGCCGCGCCAATTGTGCTACTGTTGCACGGCGAACCGTCGTGGTCATACCTGTACCGCCGGATGATTCCAATTTTTGTGGCTGCCGGCTACCGGGCCGTTGCACCGGATTTAGTTGGCTTTGGCAAGTCAGACAAGATTCTCGAAAAAGAAGCGTACTCCTACAATCAGCACGTGCTGTGGCTCACGCAGTTTGTTAATGCTCTTGATTTACAAGCTGTTACACTGGTGGCTCAGGACTGGGGCGGGTTGCTGGGGTTGCGCGTTCTGGCCGAAAACGAGAGCCGGTTTGCCCGCGTCAGCATTGCCAACACGGGCCTGCCCACCGGAGACCAACCGCCGTCCGAAGCGTTTATGCAGTGGCGGGCCTTCTCGCAGGCCGTGCCTGAATTCCCAACCGGGTTCATTATTCAGGGGGCTACTGTCCGTACCCTGACTGCTACCGAGATTGCGGCCTACGACGCGCCGTTTCCCGACGAAACCTACAAAGCTGCCGCCCGGATGTTTCCGGTACTGGTGCCGATCTCGCCCGACGACCCGGCTGCCGAAGCCAATCGCCGGGCGTGGGCCGCGCTGATGCAGTGGCAAAAGCCGTTTCTGACGTGTTTTTCAGATCAGGACCCCGTTACGAAAGGGGCCGATGCGGTGTTTCAGAAATTAGTGCCGGGGGCCAACCATCAGCCGCACCAGACGCTGGTTGGCGGGGGGCATTTTTTGCAGGAAGACGTGGGCGACGCCTGGGCGCGGGCAACGGTAGCGTTGATTAAGGCTAACCCCGCCTGAGCCAGCCAACTTACTTGCCGCCTTTGAGCGCGGGCTTGGGAGCTATCGGGGCCACGGCTTCGTTCTGAGCGTATTTTGGCACTTTGTGCGTATGGGCAGATTTGGCGGGTTTCGTCGCTGCTTTTTTGCCGGTTTTGGGGTCGTTTGCCATGATACGTGTTCGTTAGATTGGTTGCAGCCATCTGACTGCACAGGGTGAACACGGCTGTTTCTAAAACGCTCACTAACTGATTCAATGGTTTTTGGGCTGGCGGTGTCAAACCTGATTCGTTTGGCGGTTTTGGCATTTTGACCCATCTTACAACCTTAAACAGCGTTCTGGCCAAATTTTCATGAACCGAAGAGACTTTATTCAACAAACCAGTTTAGCTGCGGGCGGTCTGATGCTGCCCGCCATCCCAATTTTTGGCAATACAGTTGCCCCGGAAAGTTTTCTGGAACCGCGTACCGACGTTGCCACCAAGAAAAAACTGGCCGACGTGGCCCTCAACGCGGCCAAAGCCAAAGGTGCCACCTACACCGATGTCAGAATTGGCCGGTATCTGCAACAGTACGTTTTCACCCGCGAAACCCGCGTGCAAAACATCGTGAATGCCGAAAGCTACGGCGTTGGTATCCGGGTGATTGCCAACGGAACCTGGGGCTTTGCCGCCACTTCCGACGTGACACCCGAAGCCATTACCCGCTGCGCCGAAACCGCCGTTGCCATCGCCAAGGCCAACGCCCGGCTCCAGAAAGAACCCGTACAACTGGCTCCGCAGGCCGGGGTGGGTGAGGTATCGTGGAAAACGCCGATCAAAAAAAACGCTTTTGCCGTGCCAACGCAGGAAAAAATTGACTTGCTGATGAACGTAAACGGCGCGGCCCTGAAAAACGGCGCGGCCTTCGTGACATCCAACCTGTTCTTGGTGAACGAGCAGAAGTATTTTGCCAGCACCGACGGCTCGTATATTGACCAGGATATTCACCGCATCTGGCCCACGTTTACGGTCTCGGCGGTTGATCGGGCGGCTGGTAAATTCAAAACCCGCGACGCGCTCTCCTCACCGATGGGCATGGGTTACGAATATTTGGACGGCACGGCAAGCGAGAAAATCCTGGCTCCGAACGGCTTGGTTGGCTACCGCAACGCCTACGACATGGTAGAGGACGCAACGCTGGCGGCCAAACAAGCCAAAGAAAAACTCACGGCCAAAACCGTGCAGCCCGGCAAGTATGACCTCGTGCTTGACCCCAACCACCTCGGCCTGACGATCCACGAATCCGTCGGCCACCCCACCGAACTCGACCGGGTGCTGGGCTACGAAGCCAACTACGCCGGTACGAGTTTCGCCACGTTGGACAAGTGGAAAACCAAGTCGTTTCAATACGGCAGCAAACTCGTCAATATCGTAGCCGACAAAACCCAGCCCAACACCCTCGGCACGGTGGGTTATGACGACGAAGGGGTGCCGTGCAAAGAATGGAACCTGATTAAAGACGGTATTCTGGTCAACTATCAGGCCATCCGCGATCAGGCGGCCATTCTCGGCGAAACGGCCTCGAATGGCTGCTGCTACGCCGACAACTGGAACTCGGTGCAGTTTCAGCGGATGCCCAACGTGTCGCTCAAAGCCGGGACGGAAAAACGCTCGGTGCAGGACATGATTCGGGGCGTTGAGAAAGGCATTTACATCATCGGTCGGGGTTCGTATTCTATTGATCAGCAACGCTATAACTTCCAGTTTGGCGGGCAGTTGTTCTACGAAATCAAAGGTGGAGAGATCGTTGGGATGCTCGAAGACGTGGCCTATCAGGCCAACACCCAGGAGTTCTGGAACTCGTGCGCCCAACTCTGCGACCAGGATGATTACCGCACCTTCGGCTCGTTTTTCGATGGCAAGGGCCAGCCCAGCCAGGTCAGTGCGGTCTCGCACGGCTGCCCCACCACGCGGTTCAACGGCGTAAATGTGATTAATACCGGACGGAAAATATAAGCAAAATAAGGGCCACAGAGATGCACTTTCGCCACAGAGATACACCAAGATGCACGGAGATACACCAAGATTTTTTCAATTCCTCCGTGTAACTCTGTGCATCTTGGTGCATCTCTGTGACCCAAAAAAAACCTAAACAGTATGCTCTCAAAAGACGAAGCAAAACGCATCACCGACAAGGTATTAGCGTTCTCAAAAGCCGACGAAACCAGCGTTGGTCTCTCCGGCGACCAGACGGGCAACATCCGCTACGCCCGCAACACGGTTTCGACCAGTGGCGAATCGAACAACATGTCGCTGGCCGTTAATGCCGTGTTTGGCAAACGGTCGGGTACGGCCACCATCAACGAGTTTGATGATGCGTCGCTCGAAAAAACGGTGCGCCGGGCCGAAGAAATTGCCCGGCTTGCGCCCGAAAACCCCGAATACGTGCCGATGCTGGGGCCACAGACGTACCTCCAGCCCAATACCTACGCCGACAGCACGGCGGGTATCAACCCCGATTACCGCGCTCAGGTGGCGTTTGACAGCATTGACCCCTGCCAGAAAAAGAATCTCACGGCGGCTGGCTACCTCGAAGACACCACCGGCTTTGCCACCATTGCCAACAGCAAAGGCCTGTTTGGGTATAACCGCGCCACAAGCGTTGATTTTTCGGTAACGGTGCGGTCGGCAGACGGAACCGGCTCCGGCTACGTGGCCCGCGATTATACCGACATCAAGACGTTCAACGCCAAAGCCGCCACCGAAATCGCGATGCAGAAAGCAGCAGCGTCGGTGAATGCGCGGGCGTTGGAACCCGGCAAATACACGGTTATTCTGGAACCCACCGCGTCAGTTGAATTACTGCAAAACATGATGGGTAACATGGATGCCCGCAACGCCGACGAAGGCCGGTCGTTTCTGGGCAAGAAAGGCGGAGGAACGCGCTTAGGTGAAAAACTCTTCGATGAGCGCGTCACAATTTATTCAGACCCGATGAACATCGAAATCCCAGGCTCGCCGTTTGGGGGCGGGGGTGGTCGGTTTGGCGGTGGCGGCTCCGACGGTCGCCCGCAGGAACGGGTTACTTGGGTTGACAAGGGCGTGGTCTCCAATATGTACTATTCGCGGTTTTGGGCCGACAAAAAAGGCGTAAAAGCGATTGCACCGCCATCGAGCGTGATTATGACGGGCGGCACAGAATCCCTCGCCGACCTCATTAAAAGCACCGCCAAAGGCATTCTGGTAACGCGGTTCTGGTATATCCGGGCCGTTGACCCGCAAACGCTGCTCTACACCGGCCTGACACGAGACGGAACGTTTTACATTGAAAACGGACAAATTAAATTCCCGGTCAAGAACTTTCGGTTTAACGAAAGCCCGGTGATTATGCTTAACAACCTCGAAGCCCTCGGCAAGCCCGTGCGGGCCAACGGCAACCTGATTCCGCCGATGAAAATCCGGGATTTTACGTTCACAAGTTTATCAGACGCAGTATAACGTTTCGCCACAGCGATGCATTTTCGCCACAGAGATGCGCCAAGACGCACGGGGACACACCAAGTTTTTTCAATTTCTCTGTGTAACTCCGTGCGTCTTGGTGCATCTCTGTGGCCTAAAATCATAAAACCAATGCTCCAAGCTTCACGGAAATACACAGAAGATCAGTTGGCGACCATCACAATTGGTAAAGCAATTGAGGTGCATCGTGCTTTAGGGCCAGGCTTGCTCGAATCGGCTTATCAGCAATGTCTTTTTTATGAACTTCAGGCTACATATGGCGCAAATTCTGACGTACCTTAAATTTGGCAACTATCGCTTGGGCTTACTTATTAATTTCCGTGTTAAAATGCTGAAAAACGGTGGTATCGAACGATACTCAAATTTTTCTATATGAGTCAAAACAATGTTCCGCCACAGAGATGCACCAAGACGCGCAGAGTTACACCAAGAAATAATAAAAAAACCTCTGTGTATCTCCGCGCGTCTTGGTGCATCTTTGTGGCCCAAAAAAAAAATGAACCGCCGATATTTTAACCAACTCCTGGGAACCGGGGCCGCCGGCCTGATGCTCCCCACATTACCGGCTTTTACGCGGCAGATTGCCCCCGAAGCCCTGCTTGATAGTTACGTGGACGTGGCCCTGAAAAAACGGCTTGCCGACGCGGCTCTCAATGCCGCCAAAACCAAAGGCGCGACCTACGCCGACGTGCGGATTGGCCGTTACCTGAATCAGTTTGTGGTGACGCGCGAAGACAAAGTGCAGAACATCGTGAACACCGAAAGCTATGGCGTGGGTGTTCGGGTGATTGCCGATGGCTGCTGGGGTTTTGCTGCCGTTGTGGATGCCAAAGACGAAGCCGCCACCGCCAAAGCCGCCCAAACCGCCGTTGCCATCGCCAAAGCCAACGCCCGGCTGCTGAAAGAACCCGTGCAGCTCGCGCCCCAAAAAGGCTACGGTGAGGTATCGTGGCAAGCGCCAATCCAGAAAAACGCTTTTGAGATACCCATCAAAGAAAAAGCTGATCTGCTGCTTGGCGTGAATGCGGCTGCCCAGAAAAACGGAGCCAACTATGTAAACTCGGTGCTGTTTATGGTAAACGAGCAGAAGTACTTCGCCAGCACCGACGGCTCGTATATTGACCAGGACATTCACCGGATTTGGCCCATTTTCAGCGTCACGTGTATTGACCCAAAATCGGGCAAGTTCGAGACGCGGCAGGCGTTGAGCGCACCCGTCGGCATGGGCTATGAGTACCTGCAAACTAACCCCGCCGACAAAGTGACGGGCGTAACCACGCGCTACAATAAAGGCTACGATATGCTCGAAGATGCCATATCAGCCGCGCAGCAGGCTAAACAGAAACTCATGGCCAAATCGGTAGAGGCCGGCAAATATGACCTCGTGCTGGATCCGTCGCACCTCTGGCTCACGATTCACGAATCCGTCGGCCACCCGCTCGAACTCGACCGAGTGCTGGGCTACGAAGCCAATTTTGCCGGTACGAGTTTCGCCACGTTGGATAAACTTAAATCAGGCAACTTCCAGTATGGCAGCAAGTTAGTAAACCTCGTAGCCGACAAATTACAACCCGGATCGTTGGGCGCGGTGGGTTACGACGACGAAGGCGTTGGCACCAAACGCTGGAATTTGGTAAAAGACGGCACGTTGGTGAACTACCAGGCAATCCGCGATCAGGTGGCAATCATCGGCGAAAAAGAATCACACGGCTGCTGCTACGCCGATTCGTGGAGTTCGGTACAGTTTCAGCGGATGCCCAACGTATCGCTCGAAGCGGGCAAAACGCCCCTGTCGGTGCAGGACATGATTAAAGACGTGAAAAAGGGTATTTACATCATCGGCGACGGCTCGTTTTCCATTGACCAGCAACGCTATAACTTCCAGTTTGGCGGGCAGTTGTTCTACGAAATCAAAGACGGGCAGATTGTCGGGATGCTCAAAGACGTGGCGTATCAGGCCAACACCCTCGAATTTTGGAACTCTTGCACGGCCATCTGCGACGACCGGGATTACCGGCTCGGCGGCTCGTTTTTCGACGGCAAAGGCCAGCCCAGCCAGAGCAGTGCGGTCTCACACGGCTCGTCAACGGCCCGGTTTAATGGGGTGAATGTGATCAACACGGCCCGAAAGGTCTAACGATAAGTCAACCAAAAAATGGTACACGAAAAATCGCTCAGTAACCTTCAAATCGAGTTGTTGAAACTCTATGCCAATAACTTGCCCGATGAGCAACTTCGGGAAGTCAAACTACTATTAGCCCGTTACTTCGCTCAAAAAGCAACCGAGGCTATGGATAGCAGATGGCAAGAACGCGGGCTAACCGAGCAGGATATGATCAACTGGACGAATGAACATAACCGAGTCGCTTCGTATCGTTCTTGACACGCATATTTTAGTCGCGATTATTGAGCGGAAATCACCCTTTCGTTGGATTTTTGATGCAATAATTGATGAAAAAATCGCGCTTTGTGTCACGACTGAAATCATGCTGGAGTATCGTGAAATCATGGAACAGAAAAATGGGGAAGCTGTGACCGAAAATGTTGTGAACTTTATTACGGTGATGCCAACTACCGAGCGCGTTGAGGTATTCTACACGTTCACGTTCATTACGGATGATTCTGACGACAACAAATTCGTTAACTGTGCAATTTCGGCCAATGCCCACTACTTGGTCTCCAATGATGGTCATTTTGAGGTCTTGCAACAAATTGGTTTCCCCAAAGTAGAGCGACTGATAATGGCCGAATTTGAGCACCAATTTAAAACGGAACTAACCGCAAAATAGGCCACAGAGATGCACCAAGACGCACGGAGTTACACCAAGATTTTTTGCTCTTTCTCTGTGTAAGTCCGTGCGTCTTGGTGCATCTCTGTGGCCCAACCAAATCATACTAATCATGGCAACAATTCTCACAGAAGCAGAAGCCAAAGCCCTGCTAACCAAAGTATTGGCCTTCTCAAAGGCGGAGGAGTGCGAGGTAAACCTATCCGGTTCGGCGGGGGGTAATATCCGCTACGCCCGTAACGAAGTCAGCACAAGCGGCTCGCTCATTAATCAAAACCTCGCCGTACAGTCGTCGTTCGGCAAGAAAGTCGGCGTGGCAACGGTTGATGAATTTGACGATGCGTCGCTCGAAAAAGTGGTGCGCCGGGCCGAAGAACTCGCCCGACTCGCACCCGAAAATCCCGAACACGTGGGCGTTTTAGGACCGCAGACGTACCTGAAAACCAACGGCTATTTTGATAATATTGCCAAGCTAACGCCCGATGTCCGCGCCGAAGCCGTTGCCAAAAGTTTGGCGCTGACCCGCGCCCAGAACCTGACAGCCGCCGGATTTCTTGAAGACCAGCACGGCTATTCGGCCATGATGAACTCGAAAGGGCTGTTTGCGTATTACCCCAGCACAAACGTCAACTTCTCGCTCACCGTCCGCACACCCGACGGTAAAGGATCGGGTTACGTGGCGCGGGGATACAGCGATTTTTCTAAGTTAGACACCGCAGCCGCCACCCGCATTGCCGCCCAAAAAGCCGCAGCCTCGCAGAGCGCAGTGGCCCTCGAACCCGGCAAATACACCGTTATTCTCGAACCGACCGCCGTAGCCGTACTGCTGGAGCAATTGGTGTTTGGCATGGATGCCCGCTCTGCCGACGAAGGGCGGTCGTACTTCTCGAAGACCGGCGGTAAAACCCGGCTGGGCGAAAAAATCGTTGATGAGCGCGTAACTATTTTCTCGGACCCGACTAACGCCGACTTGCCCGCGTCGCCCTGGGCCGGTGACGGACGGGCGCAGGAACGCACCAACTGGATTGAGAAAGGCGTGGTTAAAAACCTGAGTTATTCGCGGTTCTGGGCGCAGAAAAAAGGCGTAAAAGCCACCCCCGGCCCCGGTAACGTGATTATGGCGGGTGGTACGGCTTCGCTCGAAGACCTTATTAAAGGTACGACACGCGGCATTTTGGTGACCAAACTCTGGTATATCCGGGAAGTTGACCCGCAGACGTTGCTCTACACCGGCCTGACCCGCGACGGAACGTTTTACATTGAAAACGGCAAAATCAAAAACGCCATCAAGAACTTTCGCTTTAACGAAAGCCCGGTTATCATGCTCAACAACCTCGAAGCCCTGGGCCGCCCAGAGCGGGCGTTAAGCACCGAATCGAACCAAAGCCACCTGCTCCCCGCGTTGAAAATCAGGGAGTTCACATTCACGAGTTTATCAGACGCGGTGTGATCATACTGCTCCCAAAATCGGGAACAGGTTTTAAGTCGTAAACAAAAACGGTTGTCTCACTATCCTGATAGGAGTAGAAGACGACCGTTTTTGTTTGCCTCCTTACTATTATGCCGTCTGCAACCCGCTCACAGTCTTCACCCGCGCCCGCAGCCCCGCCGTTGGCCGGAACCGCTCGCCATAGTGGTCGGCTAAACGGTCACACTCCGAAACGAAAGTGTCAACGCCCACATACTCCACAAACGACAGCGCACCGCCGGTGTAGGCCGGAAAACCCCAGGCCAGAATTGACCCCAGATCAGCATCAAGTGTAGTGCGAATCACGCCCTCCTCAAAACAGCGAACGGCTTCGATGGCCTGCCGATACAGCAAGCGCGTTTTGACTTCGGCCAGTGCGGGCTGCTCAGCGGCAACCGGAAAATGCTCGGCCAGGCCCGGCCAGAGGTGTTTTGGTGATCCGTCGGTGGGGTAATCATAAAAACCGGCTTTGGCTTTTTTGCCGATGCGTCCCATCTCGTTAAACTGCTTCACCATCTGATACGTCGGTTCTGATTCGCTCATAACCCCGGCCCGGATGGATTCGGTCATTACTTTCAGGCTCAAATCCAGGGCCACTTCGTCGTGAACGGCCAATGGGCCAACGGGCATCCCGGCGAGTTTACCGGCGTTCTCGATCAAAATTGGGTTCACACCGTCTTTCAGCAATTCCATACCCTCGGCGGTGTAGGTGCCAAAGCAACGCGAGGTATAAAACCCGCGTGAATCGTTGACGACAATCGGCGTTTTTTTGATTTTCCGGGTGTAATCAATGGCAACGGCTAAGGCGTAATCCGTTGTTTGCTCGCCCATGATGATTTCGACCAACTGCATTTTATCAACCGGCGAGAAGAAGTGAATCCCGATAAAATTAGCCGGGTTTACCGATGCCTGCGCCAGCCCCGAAATCGGCAGTGTGGACGTGTTGGAGCCAAATACGCCGTTGGTAATCAGCATCGGTTCGGCTTCTTTCGTAACGGTTGCTTTGAGTTCCTGCTTCTCAAAAACGGCTTCGATAATCAAATCACAACCCTGCAAATCGGCGGCATCGGCAGTGGTTTTGATGAGGTTCAGAATACCGTCAATCGCCAGTGGGTTCATCTTGCCCCGGTCGGCAGCCTTCTTGAGCAGCCCGCGTGAGTAGTCTTTACCGCGTTCGGCACCGTCGGCAGTTACGTCTTTCAGCACGACTTCGATACCCGCCAGGGCCGACACGTAGGCGATGCCCGCGCCCATCATGCCCGCGCCGAGGATACCCAGTTTTTTAACGTCGGTTTTGGCGGTGCCGCGTCCGGCGTGGTCTTTGGGGCGGCTGGCTCCTTTGTTGGCTTCGTTCAGGCCCAGAAACATAGTGCGGATGAGGTTTCCGGCTTCTTTGGACGTGGCAAGTTGCGTAAAATGCCGCACCTCAATGTCTAAACCACGATCAATATTCACCAGCAATCCTTCATACACGGCTTCCATAATGTGGGTCGGGGCGGGGTAGTTGCCTTTGGTTTTGTCCATCATCATGGCTGTTCCACCCGAAAAAACCTGCGCTCCGATGGGACTATACACGGCTCCGTTCGGGATTTTGGCGTTGTCTTTAGCCTTGATTTTACCCGTTTTACGGTCAATCTCGTCCCACGATTTCACGGGTTTCGGGTTAGCCGCGATATAATTCCGGGCCTTTTCCATCATCTCGTCGGGCGTGGCAGCAATGGCATCAATAATACCCATGCTGAGGGCTTCCTGCACCGATAAATCTTTGCCTTCTACCATGAGCGGCAGCGCAGCCTGCATCCCAATCATGCGGGGCAACCGTTGGGTGCCGCCCGCGCCCGGCAGCAAACCAACCTTTACTTCGGGCAGGCCCAGCTTAGTTTTTGGATTGTTGAGGGCCACCCGGTAATGACAGGCCAGCGTGATTTCGAGTCCACCACCGAGGGCCGTGCCGTTGATGGCCGCTACAACGGGCTTGCCGCAGGTTTCCATCTTGCGGAAAATCTGGCTCAGTTGCTTCGACCGTTGGAATACGTCCGGCTTAGGCAGGTTGATGTTGCGGAGCATCATTTTCAGGTCGGCCCCAACCACAAACTCGGCTTTGTCAGAGGTGATGATGATACCCGAAACGGCTTCGTCGGCGTAGGCCCGGTCGAGGGCTTCCACAAATTCAGGGATTGAATCGTTGTTCAGCACATTCAGCGGAACGGTCGTCATGTTCCAGCGGATGACGGCAATGGCGTTATCAAGATTGTATGAAATCATACGGGGTATATTGTAGTTTTACAAAAAACACGTGGTTCTATGGAAGCGATACGATTGATACAAACCCCTGAAAATGGGGTCATTACGTTTGCAGTGCCAGCAGCCCTGCGCGACGAGCCATTGCTGACTGAATTCAAGCCGTTGCAGCAAGAGCCGCACACAATTCGCGCGATTTTGGCGGATGAATTTTTTAACAGCCTGAACCGTAAGCGGACGAATTTTGCCGAAGATGATTTCAATGTCTATGAGCAATAGGATTTTCTTGGACAGTTCTGTTTTGGTCGAAAAAGCCAAAGGAACCCAAACTGAGTTGTTCGATTACCTCATTGCCAGTAATTATGAGCTGTGTATCAGTCAGATAACACTGAGCGAGTTCACGTTTTACCTGTTGGCTATTGAAGGGGGAAAGGCGCCCGTCACGCTGAAACGCGACGGAAGTATTCCCGCAATTATCGCCCAGCATAACCCAGCTTTATTTCTTTAAAAACTGACTTTTCTGGCCGACGTCTCTGAAATAATCCCTGTTTGTCTGCATTTTGTGGAGGCCTATAATCTGATGCCAAATGATGCCCTGATTTTGGCAATCTGCAAACACCATGACATTCGGATAATGGCCAGTTACGACGCTGATTTTGCAGATGCCTGTCAAAAGGAAAACAAACCCTTAGTTCAACGAATCGCCGATTTGCCGCGTTAATTAATGCGTTCAAAAATGGTGGCGATACCCATGCCGCCCCCGATGCAGAGCGTAACCAATCCGGTGCCTTTGCCGGTGCGTTCGAGTTCGTCAATCAGGGTGGCCGTCAGGATGGCTCCGGTGGCTCCCAGCGGGTGGCCCAGGGCGATTGACCCGCCGTTGGGGTTCACCTTCGAGAAATCAACGCCCAACTGTTCCATAAAAAACATTGGTACGGCGGCAAAGGCTTCGTTCACCTCAAAAAGGTCAATATCGGCAATGCTCATGCCCGCTTTTTTAAGGGCTTTCTGAGCGGCAGGCACCGGCCCGGTAAGCATGATGGTGGGTTCGGTACCGACAATGGCGAGGGAGCGCAACCGGGCGCGGGGTTTCAGACCGAGTTTTTCGCCCATTTCTTTCGAGCCGATCAGCACCCCGGCGGCTCCGTCCACAATTTGCGACGAGTTGCCGGCATGGTGAACGTGGTTAATCCTGTCTAAATCAGCGTATTTCATCAACGCCAGCGCGTCTAACCCCATGCTGCCCATCATCTCGAAAGCGGGTTTGAGTTTGCCCAGACCCTCGACGGTTGTGCCGGGCCGAACGCCTTCGTCGTGGCCGAGGAGTTCGATACCGAGGTCGTCAACAACGGGCGCGATAGATTTCACAAAGCGGTTATTAGCCTGAGCGTCAACGGCCCGCCGATACGATTCTGCCGCGAACGTGTCCACGTCATTGCGCGAATAGCCGTACTTGGTGGCAATCAAGTCGGCAGAAATACCCTGTGGCACCAGGCTATGGCGCGACACGATTTCGGGGCTAAAGGCCATTGCCCCGCCGTCGGAACCCATCGGCACCCGCGACATACTCTCCACCCCCCCGGCGATAATCAAGTCCATTTGGCCCGACATCACATAAGCAGCGGCCATGTTGATGGCTTCGAGACCCGACGAGCAGAAGCGGTTGAGTTGCACTCCGGCGGCTGTTTGGGCGTAGCCCGCTTCGAGAACGGCGGTGCGGGCGATGTCGGCTCCTTGCTCGCCAACGGGGGCCACGCAACCCATAATCACGTCTTCGACGAGCCGGGTGTCCAGATTGTTGCGCTGCTGAAGGTGACGCAATACGGTGGTTAAGAGCGAAATGGGTTGCACCTCGTGCAGCGATCCGTCTGATTTTCCACGCCCGCGTGGGGTGCGAACGGCATCGTAAATGAAGGCTTCTGCCATACTGATTGGCTTAGTTTAGGGTTGAAATTGTTATGCACGCATACTATTGAGCAAAAGTAGCCATTGAATCAAAAAAATCGGCGTAAATCCATCAAATTCGCGCCCTCTGCGTTCTATTTGCACAAAACAATATCACCACTTTTGTACCATGACAAATATTTATACGCCCCGCCAGCAGCGTACCCTCCTCATTGCCAGTTTATTACTGATTGGTGGTTTTATTCTATACGGGCTTTGGGGCTACCTGACCGGCTTTCTGGGCGCGGGTATTCTGTACGTGATTTTCCGGCCTTTGTTTCGGTATCTGGTGCTGAAATGCGGCTGGAACCGCCGACTGACTACAAGCCTGATTATGCTGACATCACTGCTGGTGATCATCCTGCCATTTGCCGCGCTGAGTCTGCTACTCGTTGGCCGGATTCAATATTACAGCCAGAACTACGGCCAGATTCTTGACCTGATTCACAAAGCAGAAGAGCTGACAGGCTATAAAGTGACCGACCCCAAAACCGTCTCTAACCTTATCAATCAGGGAACGGCCTTTGCCAGCCGCCAATTTCCGAGTCTGCTCGGTAGCACCCTCGACTTTACTATCGTGCTGGGCCTGATGTACTTCGCGCTGTTTTTTATGTTTGCCGACGAAACCAGCTTCCGAAAAGGGGTACGCCGGTATCTACCCTTTAAACCCGACACCCTCGACGAACTGAGCGAGTCGCTGCAAAACAACGTGAATGCCAACGTGCTGGGTCAGGCGACGGTGTCGGCAGTGCAGGCCTTTATTACGGGACTTACGCTCTGGATTTTTGGCGTTCCCGATGCCGCTTTCTGGGGTGTGGTCACCTTCTTTTTCTCATTTGTCCCTATACTTGGGTCGCCGTTTGTGTGGGTTCCGGCAGGGTTAATCAAACTCTCCGAAGGCGATACGACGCAGGGAATCGGCATTTTAATCGTCGGGGCAGTCGTTATCGTAAACATTGACAACGTGTTGCGGATGATGCTCGCCAAGAAAATGGGCGATATTCACCCGTTTATCACCCTAACCGGAATTATTCTGGGTCTGCCGCTTTTCGGGATTTTGGGTCTGGTAATCGGGCCGCTGCTCCTGTCTTATTTCATCGTTCTGATGAACGTTTTCGAGCGCGATAACAAAGAATTACAGGAAGAGACCGTTGTACAGGAAGAGGAATTAGAGGTAAAAGCAAACCGCAGAGCCGATGCCCTTCCAGAAGTAAGAGTTTGATTTTCAGATAGTTAGAAACTAAAATAACCCATCTTGTCACTCAATAATTATTTCTTTGTCTTTACCCCAACTACCGGATTCTGCCGAATATACCCACCATCAGGAAACCGAATTACATAATTCGACGGAAAAAATTGGCTTTTAGCGTAGTAATCGGTTGTGATAATCTGCGCCCCGGCGCGTTGGGCAGCGTCAAAAGAGCGGTAATCGTTAGCGCGGGCTTGTTTGGTGTCGGAGTCGGCGCGGGTTCTGACGAGATAGCCGCGCTGCACATACGTCCGGATTTTAGCGCTGTCACCGATGGCATTGTTCAAAATCACGACGGCGGCATCGGGCGTTCCCGGCTCGGCGTTGGTGAACAACACCCGGCCCGCCAGCGACGGATGCCCGGCCAGATAAGTCGCCCGCGTTTTGCCGGTTTCGTCCAGCACAAACATAAACTTCCCCTGCGCTGACTTCATGGTGGGCCAGTTTCCAGCCAGCACTGCCGCTTCGAGGGTGGCAGCTTTACCCCGCACATCGTCAGGAATAATCAGGTGATTTCGGCCCAGCGTTGCCAGCAGCGTACTATCCAACTGGGCCAGGACCGGGGCCGTAAAGGGTTCGGGAATCGTGAAACCGGGTCGGCGGATGGTGTCGTTTTTGGCGTTCATCGTCACGAACACAGGATAATGATTCGGATGGCTCTCTGACCAGCGACGGAGTTCCTGCAAGCACTGGCGGAAGGTGAGGCAGTTGCTCCTGAAATCAATATCCTGAATGTGGAGGATTTTGAACCCTGGCTCGGTCATCACGCCCGCCGAATCGAACGGGGCTTGCCCTTTTGCCAGACTCAGACCCATCGGCTTGGCGTATTTACCACCTTTGGTATCGGCATAAATATCAATTTCGAGGTTTTGCAACCCCAGATTCAACTGCTCAGTCAGTGAACTATGGCTGTATTCAATGGCTTTGAACCGCGTAGAATCAAGTTTAGTCAGCATCGAAAACAGGGCCGGGTCAATGGCCTGTTTGTAGCTGTTGTGCGAGCCAATGCACTGTATCTGATTGATTTTCAGCGTATTGAGATTGGGTGGCAGGAATGCCAGTAGGGTGCAGAGCGTGAGGGCCGCGAGTAGAGACTTCATAGCGAAGGGAGTTAACAAGATTAAACCCCCAAAACTACACCCCCGCAGATTACCGTAATCTTAAATTTCGGTCTGGTATGTTGTGATTTTGTGCCGTGGAGGGGAGGGGGTGGTTAACGGGCGGAAGGTTTGGTCTGTTGGGTATTAGAAGATTTTATTGACAACGTACAGGGCTTTGCGATGGAATAGGAATTTAGGAACGTCCGCCCAACCCGCAACCAAAGGCCCAATTGAAAAACTAAAGATAAGCCTTTGTTCGTCAGCCCAACACAACAAAAAACCCAATGTTAGCGGCTGTAATTCTCTTCTTTTCATCTTGTCACACAAACCCTTTTTGTTTGTATCAAGGGTTACAGTAGTCACAATACATAGGGTCTTCGGTTGTTTTTTTGTGAGGATACATTTCTTCTTTCGTGTATTGACAATGCTGGCAAATGTAGATGTGGCTTAATATTGAATTGGTAGGTGAACCGCATAAACTACATTCTAATCCTCCTTTAGTATCTATAATTCCAAAACCAGGTTTACTACATTGCGGACATAAAGAATTAATTTTGGTTATCAATTTTTGGGTTGCGGCTTCAATTACCCTCATACGAGAAGGATTATACAAAGCCCTCATATCTGTTTCTGCATAAACGGACTCAAACTTATCAAACAATCTATGGAATCCTTCTTTTAAATAGTTTATATCGGTAATGCCTTTAATAATGTGATTATTATCGTCTTTCGTTTTGCGAAGAATTAGTCCGTGCGATGGGAAATTTACTGAATGAGCAAATTCTGAAAGTTCTTTTTCAGTTTTAATCTCTTTGCCGTTAAAATTTGTTGCCGTACTTAATTCTCTTGCTATAATTTCTAAATTATTCTTCTTGTCAATAAAAATCAAAAACTCATCGTCGGCATTAACAAAAAACATTAATGGATGTGGTCCAAAAGAACCTTCACTCGCTACACCCAAATCACAATTTGTTAGCCCCATTGCCATCAAACATTTTTGTCTTGCTGTGGCGATAGGGTCAAGTTCTCGCTCTATTTCACCAGTGAAAGTCCCCAAGGTATCAGTGTCAAAGTTTTCTTTTACGAAACAGGAAACGCCCAATGCTTTTTCTAAAAGTGGGGCAATCACTTTTTCTTTTTCGTGTTTTGTTGCAATGATTAGTTTTCGGTCTTGGAACATTATAAATTAGTTTTTTCTATTCTGTTTGAATTGTTATGGCTTGTCCTTTTACGCGCTCATCAAAACGACCATTGTCGTAAACTAAGT
>JBBRUV010000012.1:0-28659 GCA_038247465.1 Cytophagales bacterium | reverse complement strand
GAGTCCCCGAAACCAGTTCGTCGCTATGGCAATGGAACCAAGTATGCCCGGAGCATGGGCCGCTTACAAAGACATCTCACCGAGTTTGTCGCCCATTAATGAGAATAAAACCCTCTACGTCACCAAGCTCACCGACACGGTGCTGCCGGGCGAAGAGAAGACCGAAGGCTTAGAATCGGTACAGGACGTGTTTGAGCAGTACAAGCCCGAATCAGGAGCCACGCTCTACGATCAGGCCGGGATGCCGTCCTACGAAAACTTCCAGTACCGTCGGCTTGGCGATTTCACCCAGCAGGGCCTGATTGACCAAAGCCCGCTGTTGCGCGAGTTGCAAAGCCGCAAAGCCGACCTGCAAAAAATCAATATGCACCTGCGGTCTAATAAACTCCTGCAGGCGGCTGTCAACAACCCACAGGCGAAATTGGTGGTGTTGGACATGATTCAACAGATGCTCGACGAAATTGAAGCGGCCTAAATCAGTTATCAATTTTCAGTGAGCAGTTATCAATTTTCAGTAACTGAAACACATAACGAACTCATTGATAATTGATAACTGCTCACTGATAACTGAAAAGATGAATACTGAAAACGAAAAGAACCTGACCCCAGCGGCCCCCGCCCTAAAAGAACGCGAAGCCGCTCCGGTAGCCCCGGCCAAGTCGTTCGACCAAAATATTGCCGAGTTGATGAAACTCAAACTCGGTGGCTTCAAGCTCATTGAGACCACCATTGACGGAGCCGACAACCTGAACCCCGAACGGCGGGCCAGGCGGAATATCTTCCTGAAAGAAGCCGACCGGCAGCGCGACCGCGACGAACTCAAAGCCCGGCTCGAACTCTGGAAATCGCTGTTGAGCAAAGAAGGAGCCGCCATTACGGACATGGCCGACGAAATTGAAGAAAAATTTCAGACGACCGACGCGCTCCTGAAACAAAATCTGGGGGCCGCCGTTGAATCAAGCCGCGACCTCGAAAGCGCGTACCGGGGCATTGCCCTGTTTTTTGCCAACGCCGAAGTGCCGGGCATGAAAACCCGCAACATCGTTTTCCTGAACGCTGGTTTAGAGCAACTTAACCCGGCTGATGTGTATAATAACGACACAATTGAGTACGTCAAAAACGAACTCAATCAGGCATACAACAAATTCGATATGCGCGAGAGTTACTCGCTCATGGTGGCACCGGGATATCTCGGCTCGAAAATGACGGTGGACTCGTGGGCCAAAATCGCCAACGACCACAAGCTCATGCTCGTCACTGATTACAAAGTGCTCGATACGCTCAAGGACACGCTGGCTGAGTTTCAACGCGAAAAAATCGGCTCCGACGAAGCCCGGTACGCCAACGTACTCATGGCCTGCAACCCAATTGTGGGGCGCGGCAAGTACGACGAAATTCAGGAAGAAGAAGACCTGTACGTGTGTCCGTCAACGGCATTGGCCGGTAAAATCCATATGAATATCATCTCGCAGGTATCGGCGGGGTTAAAATTCGGTGCGCTCGAGCAGGCCGAAGGCGTGAAGTTCAACCTGCTCAAAACTGAAGTCGGCGAACTTGAAGGGCAGGGGCTGATTCCGCTCACGAAGGAGTTTGGCAAAGTGATTCCGTTCTCCGGCAAAACGCTCTACAACGGCTCAAACATCGGCTTGAAAACGTATTCTGTAGTGCGCGTTTTTGACTGGATCATGAAAATTATGATGCACTTCCTCAACAAGCGGTCTATGGAAAACTGGAGCAGCGCCGTGGAGCGGAACATCACCGAAGAGATTGTGCAGTTCTTAGACAAAATCAGGGGGCCGGGTAAAATCATTGATAAGTTCGATACGCCCAAGTTCCGGCAGGACCCCACGCAGCCCGACCGGATTTTTGTGGACATCAACATCACCCCGTTTTTTCCGGCCAAGACCTTCGTTATTGGCTTGCATGGTGAGAAGGGCCGCAACGAGAACACAGGCCGCCGGGGTGAATTCCAGGGGGGTGTGAAATAAAGATGTTTGATGTTTGGTGTTTGATGTCGGCAGGCTTGCCCGTCAAACATCGAACGCCAAACATCAAACCCTAAACTAAACCATGGCATCATTCTCCGCATTCTTCACTGTTGGCGTGTTTGAAACGCACCTGAACTACGTGTATCTCGATATCAATCAGGCGGTAGATACGCTGGGACGGCCTGCGTCGCTCACGCGGGGTGGTAAAGTGACGCTGGAGTTTAACTCAACCGACGACAGTGTAGTGATCGAATGGATGGCAAACCCGGCCAAGCGGATGGACTGCAACGTGACATATATCGGACTGATGGGCGAACGGCTCAAAACTATGGAACTCACCAACGCCTACTGCGTAGAAATGCACGAACGGTACGACGGAACAACATCATCGAGCCAAATGGTAACCACCATCACCATCTCGCCCGAAACCATTACCGTTGGCGGTATCAAGTTGGATAATCGCTGGCCTGAGACCGAATAACAAACACCAACCAGACTATGGCTGCTTCGTTCGCATCTGAATTTTATGTTGGCGGTAAGGTATTTACCGTATTGACCTGCGATTATAGCCTGTCTCAGCCGACCGACCCCCGGGGCCGTGCCTCGGCGGGAGTACGGGGCGGGCTGATCCGGGTGACGCTCACCGGCAACGATTACGCCGTGCTAACCAACTGGGCCATTGACCCCTTCAAGGCATTAGACGGCCAAATTGTCTTTAAAAATTCTATTGGTGGAACCCTCAAAACAGTCCGGTTCAAACAAACCTACTGCGTGTCATACCGGGAGATTTTTACCCCGCACGATGGCGTAACAGCCGCCTATTCATTTGATCTCGGTCTGACGGCTTCCAAACTGTTTTTCGGCATCACACTACACGATAATCAGTGGCTTGACTGGAAACAGTCGTAACGCTGACAGTCTATCAACACGAACCAACACCGTTTTTAATTAACAAACCAATGGCACAACCCGTACAGGTAAACGTTCAGATTGGCGGCAAAGCGATCAAGCACTTCACCAGTCTGCGGATCGATCAGTCGTTGTTTACCCACCATACCTTCGAGATTGTTGTGCCGTTTGAAGACATCGAAAGTAAAACGGATTTCTTCTTCAAAAGCGGCCATCAGGCGCTCTGCGGGAAGGTGGCCGAGATCAGTTTTGTCCCGTACTTTAAAGATGTTATCGCTGATTTTAAGTTTCTGGGTGTCGTAACCGAACTGGCTCTGCACAACAACAGCGAGATGGTGAATTCGTACATCATCAAGGGCCACAGCCCCACCTTTTTGATGGAAGACGGCGTGCAGCGACGGGCGTTTGTGAAGGCAAGTCTGGCGGGTATTTTTGGCCGCATCCTGCGCGATTACCCCGATAACATCCTCAAAAAGAGCGTATCCCCCAAGTTTATGGGTGAAATTGACTACAAAGCGCAGTATGACGAGAGTAGTTGGGATTTTCTGAGCCGGTTAGCTGCCGAATATGGCGAATGGTTTTATTATGACGGGCAAGTGCTGAACATGGGCAAACCCGGCACCAAAACCGTACCCTTTGTGGTGGACGGTGTGCAGCATTTCGACATGGCGATTGGCCTCAAGCCGGTGCGGTTCAATATGTTTCATTACAACTACGTGAAACACGAGCAGTACCGGAGCGCGGGCAGCGCGGTGGGGCTGGGAACGCTGGGGTCATTTGCCTACGGCGCGTCGCAAGGCCTGTTTGGGCAGAGTTCGCAACTGCATCCGCTGCGGTTTGTGCAGGCGCAATCTGAGATTGACAGTGCCGTAACGGCGGTGAATCAGACCAACGCATCCGATTTGGTGCGCTTTCAGGGCGCGGGCGAAAACCCGAATATCACGGTGGGGATGCTGGTGGACGTAACGACGCAGAAACTCATCAAACCCGGCGAATACAAGAAAGAGAGCGTGGGCAAATACCGCATTACCGGGGCTACGCACACGGTTGATAACATTGGCAACTACGAAAATTTCTTTGAAGCCATCCCCGACGCGGCTCAGTTTCCGCCCCGCAATCACTACGTCAAGATGCCGGTGTCGCTGCCCGAAGTGGCAACGGTAATCACCAACGAAGACCCGTTGAAGTTGGGCCGGGTGAAGGTACAGTTTCACTGGCCGAATCAGTTTGAAGGAAAATCGTCGTGGGTGCGGGTTGCCATGCCTTACACGGGCAGCACACGCGGGATGCTGTTTATTCCCGAAAAAGACGATCAGGTAATGATCACCTACGAAGCCAACCACGTTGATTTCCCGATTATCGTGGGCAGTATTTACCACAAAAACCCGGCAAACAACTTCTGGTTTGATAACAACTACCAGAAGATTATCCGTACCAAGGGCGGCAACAAGCTGGTTTTTAAGGATGAACCGGGCAAGCAGGAGGTTTTTATCACCAACGCCAACAAGAAGGGCGTGAATTTTCACATCTCCTTCAAAGCCGACGGCATCATAACGTTGCATACCGACAATGGTCTGATTCAGCTCGAAGCCAAAGACATTACGCTCACGGCTAAGAACAATATCACGATGAAGGCGCAGAACAACATTGAGATGACGGCCACGAACGATGTGATTATCAAGGCCAATAACCTGACGATGAACGCGCAGATGGACGCCAAACTGACGGCCAACAGCAATTTGGTGGCAAAGGGAGCCATTAGTGCCAAGTTAGAAGGGGCGCAGGTAGACGTGAAAGGCACGGCATCGGCCAAGATGTCGTCAATGATGACCGAGGTCAGCGGTATGGGCATGGTGGAGATTAAAGCTCCGATGGTCAGAATCAACTAACCAGTTTGTACAGCGAAACTACGTTTAGTTTACCTTAATTTTTTCAGTTTAACCAATAAGTTCATTTTTTAACACCATTACCAATTATGGCAGCATCAGCAATTGCCGGTTTTTTTACCGCCAGCGGTATCCCCGAAGTAGAAATCCAGAGCTGTTTCTACGAACTCAAACGTGCGGTTGACCAGAAGGGTCGCCCATCGGCAGTAACGCAAGGTGGTATTATTGTGGTTGAGATTGTATCGGCTCAGGACGATGCAGCACTGGCCGAATGGATGATTGACTCGTATAAAGAGTCAGACGGAAAGTTAGAGTTTCAGGACGACAACAAGCAGAACCTGAAAACGGTTGAATTTACGAAAGGCCGTTGCATTGGCTACGCTGAGCGGTTCGACAAAACGCCCCAGCAAGCCACTGCGGGCCGGGCTGCCATGACGCTCACGCTGACGATCTCTGCCGAGACCATCACCATCAACGGAGCCGGGCCGCACAATAATAACTGGGACGACAAGAAGGGCGGCCTGAGTTAACACGTAGCCGTAAAAAAAAGGAAGACGGGTTTGGCCCGTCTTCCTTTTTTGACTAACCCTGCACGGTTTTGACACCGTACAGGGTTAATGATTCGCTGACTACAACTGTGAAACGGGTAGCCGCCGGGCAATAATCCGGTTGCCGTCTTTGAGGTAGTTTTCGGGCGACGTTTTGTCGGGGTCAACAAAGAGGTCGGCTTTCCACCAGGGTTTTTTGATGAAAAAATACCAGCGGTAGTACTGCCCCTGCTCGTCGCGCATTTCGATTACCCGACCCGGCTCGTTCTGATTGTGTTCGTCCATCGAGAACTGAAACCCGTCGCCCACCATCATCCGGTTGGGAATCTTGGAGCGCAGGTCGTATGAATTTTTTTCTTTGTAGCGGATGTCGAGCGAGAAAATAACGAACATCGTCTGTTTAAACTCACTCTCCGTCAGTTGCGGCATTTGAAGCAACGGGTTATACTGCCAGAGCTTGTAGATTTTTGGCGGAATCAGGTCGAAGTTTTCGTAGGCCCAGTTTATCAGGAAGGGCAACGGAAATACCAGCACGGTGCTGACTAACGGGCGGACGTTGTTTTTGAGGTCCCACTCGGCCAGCGACGTAATCCAGCGGGGCGAGAACGACAGCAGGTAAATGGTAACGCTACCGATGATACCGATGAGCAGCGTCATGAGCATGGCCTGCAGGTAATCATAGGGCGCAATCCATTTCATGAACGAGCGCATGGCATTCATATTCCAGAGACCCAGCAGCAGCATCACGAACATGATAATGGCGTAGTTCCAGAACGTGCCGTTGTCAACCGACGAGAGTGGGCCATTACCGGCAATGAGCAGATGGCCCATGAAGCCAACGCCTAAGAAGACGACAAACACCATGAGGATGTACAAAATCATGATGCGGAACGTGGGTCGGCGGGTTAATTGGCCTTTGGCCTGACTAACGGCGCTGCCAACCATCGAGCGGGCCTCGCCACCGAAATTGGGCATGTACTGCGACATATAGTGTGAAGGGGTTTAGTGAAATTGTTCGCACCAAAAATAACAGGATGGTTGGGTAAATCAACTGCCGTTTAAGAAATTAACGACCACAATGGGACAACCCGCTGCCCGCGTAGGCGATATGCACCTCTGCCCGATGGTAACGCCGGGCGTACCCCCGATTCCGCACGTCGGCGGGCCAATTTTGCCCCCCGGTGTACCAACTGTTTTTATTGGCGGACTGCCAGCCGCTACGGTCGGTTCGATGTGTACCTGCGTTGGCCCGCCCGACGTAATTGTGCGCGGCTCGTTTACCGTACTGATTGGTGGCCGCCCGGCGGCCCGGATGGGCGACAACACCGCGCACGGGGGTATGATTACCATTGGTTACCCAACAGTGCTGATTGGTGAATTTGGTATGGGCAGCGTGGGCGTGGTTACGCCGGAGATGGTGAACACCATGATTATGGCCGCCCGTAACACCGCCGGCACCACGCAGGACACGAGCCGACAACAGGTGCTGGATGGAATGAATGGAGCCATCATAGCCACAGCCCAGGTAGCAGCCGCTATTGCCGCAGCCCAGGCTGGTAGCCCCGTTATGCAGGTATGTAAATAAACTGACACCAGAACCACACCATGTTTGTCATAAATCGGAGTCAGATAGAAGCCTTCCGCGAACCGATGCGGGAGGTAGCCCAGGATAAATTGGTTGCGGCCATGCGGCAGGACGGGCTTGACGTGACGGTTGCACCCGATAAGTCTGCGGTGGTGCTGGCCGACGAAGACGGGAATAAAACCACTCTCACCTACGGCAATGACAAACTGCCGGCCACTATCACCAAACCGTCTGGTGCAACCTATAAAATGGGCCACGACGCAGAGGGGCGGCTTTCGCGGTTCACATTCCCCGATGGCAACCAACTCCGATTGCAGTTTGCCGAGGGACAGTTGCGTCAGTTGGGGGCATCGCCCGAAAAAAATTACCGCTTCTCCTACCAAAAAGGCCAACTGACCGAGGTAACGTATCCGGGCGAAAAACGCCAGCGATTTATTTACGACGATTTCGGCGGTTTGACGGCCAGCATTGACCGCACCGGGCAGGTCCGCGAATTTACCCGAACCCCCGACGGCCAACTTCACGCCATCACCGACCCGCTTAACCGAAAAATCCGGTTTGGCTACGATGAGCAGGGACTATTGAGCCAACTCATTTTTCCTGACCAGACCACCCAAACCTACCAGTACGATGAGGACGAAGACGCGCTGTATATGCAGTTGCGCGACGGCAACGGGTTTCGCCAGCAGTTTGCCGGTGAACTGATTACGCAATTGGCCTGGGAAGACGGGCCGATTGCCGAGTTTAGCTACAACCCCGACGGTCAGCCAGTGCTGATTATCGCGAATGATAACCGGGTTTCGTTCGATTACGACGACAAAAACCGCCTGATAACCGAAGAAGGCCCGGTTGGTGCGGTCAGCTTTGAGTATGCCCAGGCCAACGGCCCGCTTACCGGACTTCTCCTGCCAACCGGCCTCGCCATCGGCTATGATTATGATACCGAAAATCGCGTAACGGCCCTGCACGTAGCCGACGAAACGATTCGGTATGTCTATAACGATAAACAAGACCTGCTGGCCGAAATCCAGTACCCCAACGGCCTGACCCAACACCAACGCCAGTCGCACACAGAGGGTTTGCAACAGGCGCAGGTACAGACTGCTACGGGACAGATATTATCAGAGCAACGGTACGAATATGATAGCTGGGATCGGCTGGCGCGGTATCAGGATACGACTATCCAGCAAGACCATACCCTGACCTACGATGATGAATGTCGGCTGACGGGCGTTGTTGAATCCCGGACTGCCCAGGCTCTCGAACGATACGCCTACGACGCGAAAGGCAATCTTGATGTGCATAACAACCGCCGGGTGTATGTGGGGCCGATGGACGAAATTCGGCAGATTGGCACTAATTTAGTGCAGTACGACGGTCTGGGTAATATTCATCGGCTAAACGGCCCGCGTGGTGAATTGCAGTGCTTTTTTGCCCGTAACAGCACCCTGCAAACGGTGCGCGTCGGGGCCGAAACGTGGCAATACGGCTATGATGGTATTGGCCGACGGGTCAGCAAAACCAACGGCGTTCAGTCGTGGCGGTTTGGCTGGGCGGGGTCTCAGTTGGTAGTTGAGGAGTTCCAGAGCCAACCCGGAACCACGCCGGTAGTACGCGAATATATCTATCTGCCTGACAGTCAGGTACGGGTGGCGTTCCGCGAACGCGGGCGGCTGTATTGTATGCAGGCCGACGTGCGCGGAGCCATCACCCGCGTTTTTGACGACCGGGGCCAGCTGGTCTGGCACGGGGGTTATTCGGCCTTTGGCGAGATGCAACTCTACCGCGACCAGGTTCGGCAACCCTGGCGGTTGATGGGCCAGTACGAAGATGCCGAAACGGGGCTGTATTACAACCTGGCCCGGTATTATTGCCCCTGGCTGACGACGTATCTGAGTTTAGACCCCGAATGGCTCGACTCTGAAACGCTACACTATGGCTACGCCCGCAACGATCCTTACAACCGGACTGACCCATTCGGTAATATTGCGCCGTTGCTGGTGGCAGTGGGTATCGGCGCGTTGGTTGGCGGAATAGTTGGCGGAGTGGTAAAAGCCGTTGAGGGTGGTAGCTGGCGGCAGATTGCGGGTGCTGCGGCTCACGGGGCGTTGTCGGGAGCCGGTGCTGCATTAGGCGGTATTGTCGGGTTTGCGGCTGGCGGGCCTTTAGGTGCATACGCGGGCATGGTAGCGGGTACGGGGGTTGGTGGTTTCCTGGGCAGTATGGCCCAACGAGCCATCAACGGCGAACCCGTTCTTACGGTCTGCGCCCTGAAAGGAGCCGCGATGGATGCATTGGGAGAGATGGCCTGGGCGGCAGCATTGCCGATAGTGGGCAAATTACTGGGGCCGGTGTTGGGCCCAATAGGACGGCGGTTGGCCGGAACACGGCTGGGGCAGACAATAACAAATAAATGGAAATATATTGTTCAAAAACTGCTCCCTAAACCGTTTAAAGCCATTTTAGGTGTTAGAGCTAAGGTTTTGAATAAAAAAGATCATATTTTTAAGGTAGAAATGAAGCCAAAAGCGGATGGAACTTACAAATTTAGTGGTGTGCATCACAAGGATGCCATTGACAATCTTGGTGTTGGTAATGGACGCATTGAGATCACAACACCACCAAACGCAGGTGGCGTGTATGAGGCCAAAGTCTTCGCTAAAGGCCCTGATGGATTAGAATACACAAAATCAGGTAATGGTGGTAAATCAACGTTCTTTCCAGATACTTGGAATGAACCTAAGGTACTGGAAGAGGTGGAATATGCAATCACTAATAATAAGGGATATATTGATCCTGCTAATCCCCAAAAGGGTTATTTTGGCTATTCCAAGGATGGTAAAGTCAAAATTGGCTTCTATTATAACGACGCTACAGACACTGTAAATTCTTTTTTTCCTATTCTTTAACTAAAAACTAATGCAGACTAACGCATCTCCTTTAGCTATCATCGGGCGCAAATATGGATTTGATATTGATCTATCTGGTAAACATGATATGCTTTGTGAATTAGCATGGCTAAAATCGGATTACCTACAAGAAGTAGTATTGAATCTTGACAGGGTTTTGTCTGGCGAAATATCAACTTTTGAGTTTGGCTATGATGCAACAATTATTGAGTTCTATCAAGATGTATCTATAATTCAATATGACTTTTTTAATAAATTTATGGAAGCTGATTCTAGTCTTATCTATGGCCTTATGAATGATTGGTATAGGGCCGTGTTAAGTCAAAAAACAACAATATAAGCTACGGCTTTTTTATGCTCCTCTACCACCTCCTCGACGCGGCCCGCATGAGCTTCTCTATAGACGAAGCCAAGCAACGCAACCCAACCCACGACTCGCTCTACCGGGGCCAAAGTGAGGAAACCCTCGCCGTGATTGCGCCGTATCTGTTTCAGTGCGAAGCCGGGGATGCCTTTGATGCCTGGCTGACCGAAAACGCCGGGCAGTCGTGGGGGGTGGGCGTAGAATCAGACGAACCGATGGCCGCCTTACACAAGCACTTTCGCCAGTTTTTGCTGATACAAACCGACAACGGCGAAGAACTGTACTTCCGGTTTTATGATCCCCGTGTGTTGCGAAACTTCTTACCGACCTGCACCCCCGATCAATTAATTGAGTTTTTTGGGCCGGTGCGCCGGTTCATCGCCGAAGACCCGCCCCACGCTCAATTGCTGACGTTCTCCCACGAGAGCGGCACGTTGAAAACCGATTCAGAATCGTGTATTTTTTCGGCCATACTCTACTAATCAACCAGTCTAAACTCCCTTACAACCATGCTCACAGGCAAAAAAGTTAAACTAAGCACCACCCTGCGGATGAATCATCCCGCCGTTCGGATTGACGAAAGCCAAAGCGTTGCGCCGACCATGATTCCCGCCGGCACCGAAGGCACCGTTCTTATCAACGCAACCTCCGAAATTCTGGTGGAGTTATACCAGACAGGGGCGGGCCACAGCGATAAAGTCTGGATCAGACGCGAGTTTTTCGGCCAGTTTTTCGACACACTCTAATTCGTCATAGATTGCGGTATGCCCGGCGACTATTTTAACCTGCCCCTCCGCCTTGACCTCATCACGCGGAGGCCCAACAACAAACCCGCTCCCGCCGAGGTGCGCGAGATGACCTGTACGCTCGAAGAATCCATTCAGCACCACGTCTATCTCATCATCACCACGCGCTTTGGCGAAGCCCGCTATGACCCCGAATTCGGCAGCGCGATCTGGGAAGACGATTTCTCCGGCGGTAACGATTCGAACGATACCCGCTGGACGGACGAAATCCAGAACTCGATCCGCGACGGTATTAAACAGTTCGAAAAACGGCTCGAACGGGTCATTGTTGAGGTAGAAATCAACCGCGACGGTGGCACCGATGCCCATAAACGGCTCATTATCGCCGTATCGGGCGAAATCAGCCGCTCCAATCACCGTATCTTTCGCTTCGAGCGGCAGATACTCATCGCCCCTTTTGTGGTTCAAAAATAGCTTTGGAAGAACTGACTACCCTTGACTTTTCGCGGGAAGAAATCCGCAAGCGCATGATGAGCCACGCGGCTGCCCGCTGGCAAATGCGGGTAAAAGACGTTGAAGCCACCGACCCGCTGGTCAATTACCTGCTCGAAGCCTGTGCTTTTGAGTTTGAGAATACGGCCAAAAACATTGAATCTACCCGGCAGCGCATCATTGACCGGCTGGCATCGGTGTTATGCCCTGACGTGATTGACCTGCCCTACCCGGCACACGGCATCTTTCACCTGCGGCCCGAAGATGCGACGCTCGACCTGCCGCAGGCCGCCCAGTTTTTTCACCGCCAGACCAGCCGCGCTGCCGATGAACGAACGATAGACCTGTTTTTTTCGCCCGTTACCCGCTGCCACGTTGCCAATGCCGACATCCGCTACATCCTCAGCGAGCAGGGGCTGTTTAAAATCGCGGGGCGAGACCGGCTGCTGGTCGAAAAACAGACTAAGCCCACCGGATTCACTGATTACCAATCCGTCTGGCTTGGTATCGAACTCGATTCACGGGTGCCATCGCTGGAATATCTGTCGGTGTATTTTGATTGGGAAAACGAATCCGAAAAAAATAAAGCCGCCTACTGCCGTAAAATCCACGACCCCAACCAGACGGGCTGGTTTCTGAACGGTGAAGCCCTGCCGGTAACGCCCGGTTTTCAAACGGCCCGCCCCCCGGAAGCCCGCTTAGAGACCGAGTTAGACACGCTCAATCAGTTGGAGCAGGAAATCAAGGGCTTGTATGACCGCAATTTTATAACCCTCGGTGCGGTGCCGCCCCGCGACCGGATGGACCATGACCCGCGCCCCTACCCGGCAGCGTTTGCCTTTTCTGACCAGCAACTCCAGCGGCTTTTTCCCCAGCCGCTGGTCTGGCTCGAACTGCGGCTGGGCCGCGATTTTCCGCCGTCGGCCATCAGTAAGATCGAAGTCCGGCTCAACTGCGTACCCCTCATGAACCGGCGGCTCAACGAGACCATCCAGCGGCTGCAACAGTCGCTGAATGTGTTTGCGCTACAATCGGTGGAGGAGTTTCTCCTGATCCGGCGCGTGTTCGATGCCGAAAGTAATGATCTCTACCGCTCGTCTCCGCTCCGAAACGTGGAAGAACTGGCCGAAAACTCGTTTATGTGGCGACCGCACGGCGTGGGCCGCTTCGATCAGCGCAACGCCCGCGAGATTCTGCATTACGTAAAGCAGATGCTGCTGGAGGAAACCAAAGCGTTTTCGGGCTTAGGGTCGGGCGTGTTTTCGCAGACCGTTGAGACGCTCACCCGCTCGGTAGAAGACCTTAACCAACGGTTGCAGGAGAACGTGGGGGATGGCTTTTCGGTCGGACATCCGTACATTTTCATCAAGCCCCGGCAGCGCAACACCAACATCCACATCGAATTCTGGAGTACCAACGGGCAGGCCGCCAACAACATTGTGGCTGGCACGCGGCTGATGCCCTACGGCGGGCGGTATTTTATGCGCGACGAAAAGGAAGACCTCTTTCTGGTGACCACAACGGGGGGCGGACGCGACAAACCCACTATTTCGGCCAAAGAATACCAGTTGCGCCAGACGCTGCTTACCCGGCAGCGGCTCGTGACCATGCGCGACATCGAAGCCGAATGTCAGGCGTATTTCTACGACCGCATCGGGGGCGTTCCCGTTGAGGTAACCGTTGAGAAAGCCTTTGCCGAGGGATTAATTGAGGGCGCGGGCTACGTGCGCTGCCTCGACGTAAAAATAAAGCCGCAGTACCGCACCGAACTGAATGCCGCCGAATGGGAAGCCGAGTGCGAACGCTGCCGCCAGCATCTGGCCGAACGGTCGGCCATGAACCTGCCGTATCGGGTGCGGCTCCACACCCTGACCGTATGACGTTTACTCAGTTTATTGCGGCCAGAAGAGCCGCAGCTCATGACCTCAGGTCAGACGACATCACGGCACTCAAAGGCTATGTCACAGCCCTGAAAAGCGTAGATGAACCGAGTCGGCTGGGGGTGTTCAGGCAGTATGCCAGTACCATTAAAGACCTCGACAGCAACCAGAAGACGCGCCGGCGCAACCAACTGGAACGCCATATCTCAGACCTGAAAAATCTGGACGAGCGGAGCCGCGTTGAGTTGTTTAGGCAGTATGCCGCTGACATCGAAAACCTTGACCCGGAACAGAACAAACCGAAACGAACCGAACTCGAACGCTATGTGAATGGCCTAAAAAACCTGACGGAGCAGAATCGGGCCGCGCTGCTCAAACAGTACGCCGGCGACAGCCGAAACCTCGATAAAGAACCCGATGCCTGGCTGACCGTGCTGAGTCAGTTTACGCCCCCGGCACTCAAAGACCTCGGCGGTGGTATCTGGGCAGATATTCGGCTGGAAATGATGATGGCCGAAATCAAAAACCTCGGCCAGGATATTCGGGTGGAGGTGATCCTGGCCGAACTCTACCAGGCGGGCCTTGATCCGCGCACCGACGTGATGCTTCACCCGGCGGGGTTGTTTGCCCGCTCTTATCGGCGCGACATTGGCCGGGTGGCCGTTGGGCTGCCCAATAGTCTGGAATCCGAAGACATCCGGGATACCAACTGGGATGCCTACCTGCTCGACGACGATGAGCCGCCCACCTTCCTGAACCTCGAAATCCACCGCGACGGGCTGTATGATTACCTGCCCGAAGGTATTTTTCACCAGGCAACCACGCAGGGCCGCAACCAGGACGAAAAATTTGAGGAAATTGACGAGCAGGCCCGGCGCGTAGCAGCCGCCCGGCGGTTTTTTCAGCCCATCGAGCAGGAGTTCTTCATGGAGGGGCTGCTGCTGGAACTGGAAGAACGGAAGTATATGATTTCGGAAGAAACCCTGCTTCAGGATCGCGATCAGGGCGAGGTGTTGCGGTCGTTCTGGGGGCTGCCCGCCAACCTGCTCGACGTTCGGCAGGTGAATAACCTGCTGTTTTTGTTGCCCATTGCCCACCGCATCAGCACCCACCGCGACTTGGTCAGGCAGGTCTTTGAGTTGATTTTGGGCGTTCCGGTCAAGATCAGGAGCATCCCGCCCCTGCGATTTCAGATTGAATTGGAACCCGGCGATGTGCCTGCGGCCAATGAGCTGTGCCGCGCCGAATTAGGCAGTTTCTCGCTCGGCGGGGAATATCAGGATACCATGCCCGGCACCGAACTCAACATTGGCCCGCTTTCTACCGACCAACTGATTGATTTCATTGGCAATGGCCGGAGCCGCGCCATCCTGAATTTGTTGATCGGCTACTTTCTGCCCGCCGAAACCGACGTGACCGACCACCTCGAAGCCAATGCCGACAACCAGTTTCTGACCCTCTCAGCAGACGAAACGCCCAGCAGTGTGCTGGGCGTGGCATCCTATATTTAGTGGTTAGTGGCAAGTGGTCAGTTTCACCGGGCGAAGCAACTGACCACTCGCCACTAATCACTTTTTCAAAGTCGGCTCAGCGACTTATCAATGTCCTGCAACCGTTCCGTCACTAACTGTTGCAGGGCGTAGTTGCTGCGGGCTTTCTGGTTGATAACTAAGAAATTCTGTTTGGCAACGGTGTACAACTGTTTGCGTTTCTGCGACTCGTTGTAGGCTTCGAGCATATCGGCTTTGGCTTTGGTGCAGTTGGCCTCGCAGTATTTGATCTGCCATTTCAGGTTCTCCACTTCGGGGCTGGGTTTGCCGCCCCCCCCACCACCGCCCCCGGCACCCCCACCCGCGGCAGCCGTGGCGGCCATCTGCGCGGCCTGCTGTTTTTGCTGGGCCATTGCCATATTAAGCTGATTCTGGAGGTTCTGGTTTTGCATCCCCAATTGTTGCTTTTCGGATTCGAGTTGCTGAATCCGGCCGGCTTCGTTTTTGGCTCCCTGCATCACCCGCAGGTTGGCTAAATTGATGGAGCGTTCGGTGTGCTCCCGGTCCAGATACGCGCAGGCACTGAGCCGCATCTGATGCAGGGTGGCTAAACTGGTAAACTTCCGGTCGTTGCGCAGCCCTTCGATTTCATTCCGAAAAACCGCGTTTTTCTGGTCGGCATTACCGAGGTAGTTGGCCCAGTTGGCGGCCATAGACGGTCCGTAGGTGGTAGGTTTTTCTTCCTTGTCCATCGTGGCCATCTCGTCAATGCGGAGCCGGAGTTTTTCCATTCGGTCTTTGAGGGCGTTCTGAGCGGCCACCGTTTTGGAGTTGCCTGGCCCACCTTTGGCGTAAGTTCGGCCCAGCCAGAATGCCAGAAACGTCGGCAAAATGAGGACGATGATGTAAACGGCGATGAAACTCAGCAGCGATCCGTTGCGCTCGGCTTTGTTTAGAGGTTCCATGATGCGAAGGAAAACAGGTAAAATTGGTTAGTAAATGTATGAATGGTAAAATGTAAAGCGGGCCAAACTACTCGGCCCGGAAACTGAAACTACTCCGCAGCGGTGGCGTAATGATGTCTTCTTTGATGGCATCGCGCTCGTCGGTCGGGCGCGAATCGTCGAGTACACCGCGTTGCTGTGGCGTTTGGCCAATGTATTCAAGCTCGGTCATTTTGTGGGTAATGCGGGCGATATTTTCCCAAAACTGCATCACTAATTCTAAATGCGGGCGAATGTCAGAATGGTTATAGGGCCGGTTAATCACCGCGTCGAAACCCGTTGTCAGGCGGTTGGGCGAAATGTCGGTCCATTTCTGGAAATAATCCAGTACCACATCTTTGCCAAATTTAACACTACCGCGTAATTCCTTGTCGTTCAGGCAGTTGAGTGATGTTTTGGCCCGGCGCGTTGCCAGCGCAATGGTCTTGAGCAGCGCGTGGGGTGGCTGTTCTTTGCCGTTATAATGCAGGTGATTCAGCACATCGTCTAAGGCGTTGGCAAGTTGCGTTACCCAGTTCAGGATCAGTTCGGCCAGCGGCCCGGCTTTGCGGGCCAGGTCGGAGCCGCGTTTTTCACAGACCTTATCGGCAATCTTAAATGAATCGCTCTGCACCTCAGACAACAGTTTGCTCATCCGGTCGGCCCAGGCCGTGAGCCTGACGTGGCTGCCAATGGCGGCACAGGCCGGGATATAGGCCGCATCGTTTACCAATTGCCCGTAGCGGCAGTTGAGCTGCCCCACCACGAGATGAAACGACTCGAAAGCCGCCGACGGATACGTCGTTCGGTCGGTGCCGACCTCGCGGCTGTTGGCAACGGCTTCGTACTGGTAGCCCGGCACCACGTTGAGCCGGTAGGTCGGAATGCTGAACGGCGGACGCGGAAACGGCTCGTTATTGGCCGGGATACCTTCGGGCTGACGGGCAAAGAGATCAACCGACAGCACGATCAGAAATTGCAGTTCGTCGGCCATCGGCATATTATACTTGGCCAGAATCTCGGTCAGGCTCGTGGCGAGTTCGAGCTGCCCGCCGATAATCTCGATCCGGCAGCCCGCACCAGTAATGGCCCGGCAGTTGGTGAGCAGCACGCGCAGGCCCTGATTCTGATCGGTCACAACCTGCAGGTTAAAGTCGGGCGCGTCGGACGGCAGCAGGCCGTAGTTATAATTGGTGAGACCGGCGGCAGCCGCATCGCGCAGGTGATCGCTGACAAAATGCTCAAAGTCAGAAAAATGCCGGCGGGAGATTTTCATCCCATCCACCCAGTTTACGGGATAATGTTCGAGTTTAGGCAGCATAACCGGGCGCGGATTATGAGTGGTATAAGTTGGTAAAAGGTCAGTTGCGAAATACGCACTTATTTTGTTACGTTCGGTGCCGGTCAACTACCGTTTACGAAAAAAGCGACACCCGACAGCCAAAATAACGCGGTAGTTGTCAATTTTTGCAGTGTAGAAGCCGGACGGGTGCCGGTTCTTGTGCGTATTGGCCGATTTGTTCCGGGGAACCGGGACGCTGACTGACCGATAAAAAAAAAGATGGATTCGGCTCCATGAACGCACTGAAAAAACCACTACTTTGCCAACCAGATGCTAATCAGATCAGTACGGCGGCTATACCAACCCACTACTGACGGCTACACCAACCACCAACGGGTCATGATTGCTACGGCTACGCCAACGATGACAACAATACTGACGATTGGACGCTCCGGCGAAAACCAGATCGTTTTAGACAAACACGGTATCAGCCGCAAACACGCCCGGCTGACCTTTATCACCGATAATACGGTGCTGCTCGAAGACCTGAACTCGACCTACGGAACGGTGGTGGACGGGCGCAGGATTGACCGGACGATTATCGGTCCCGACAGCAAGATCGTGCTGGGGCAGGTGGCTCCGCTCGACTGGCAGCAGATTCTGACCCTGCGACAGCCGCCCGCCCCGGTGTTCATTCCGCGTTTTATGGCCGATACGCACGTGCCGCGCATCAATCAGTCCGAGATTGTGTCGCCGGCCCCCGTGCCGAAACCAAAACCCAAAACTGACCCGCTCGATTTTCGGGACGAGTTTACTGAACTGGCGCGGGTGCATGAGATGTATATGAACACCCGCGAGGTTATTCAAACCAAAGACCCCATCAAGCAGGCCTGGGTGCGGTCGGCCTGCGGCCTGGTTCCGATCTTAGGCAATCCGGTGGGGCAGTTGCTGGCCGCGCACTTTATTAATATTCCCGAAAAACTGCTGACGCTCGACAAAGAGTTCAAGCGCACCTACGTTTGTCCCAACCCCGACTGCGGGGAATTTCTGGGCAACTTACCGTATAATGACCTGCTCAAACGCAAACAATGCCGCACCTGCAAGGCAAAATGGACCGATTAAAACGTTTAACATAAACCAATATCCCCCAATTCTTTTTTTATGGCAACTTACGACGATGCTACCCGCGTACAATCTGCCCCGCAAATGCCGGGAACACCAATGAAAACCCCCATCAACCGCGATCAGCGCACGGCTATCGTGGCTGCCGTTGGGGGTACTGCCGCCCTGGGCGGAGCGGCCTACGCCCTGAGTCGGTTGGAAGACAGCGATAACGCTGAGATGGGCGAAAATACCGAAAATGCAACGCCCACTCCGCCCGTTGTGCCACCCGCACCGCCTGCCGTTGATAATGATCTGAACAACAACGGTATTCCCGACGATCAGGAAAAACCAGTTGCCCCAGTTGACAACGACCTGAACGACAATGGCATTCCCGACGATCAGGAGATGCCCACCGTACCGCCCGGCGACGACGATACCTTTGATAAGGCCTTTGCCGAAGCCCGTGCTGAGCAGGGGCCGGGCCACGCCTTTGAGTGGCACGGCAATCTGTACAGCACCTATTTCGAGGAAGAATGGGACGCTATGGACGGTGGAGACCGCAACGAGTTTTATGCTTCGGTGGGTATTGACCTGCCCGGTGCCGACGGTGGTGGTGCAGGCGGTGGGGGCGGAGCCGGTAGTGCCGGTGGCGGTGGTGCTGCCGAAGCCTACGCAGCCAATGATGCTGATACCGTAGAATTCAGCAACGACGATGCCGATGCAGCCGCCGTTGCAATGGTTGACAAAGACCCGGTAGCCGTTGCTGACGCGGACCTAACCGTGCTTGACCCCAATGCCCCCGATCCTGATAGTGTGCCGGTGGTAACCAATACCAACGATAGCATTATCATGCTTGACCCCAATGCCCCCGATCCCGACAGCGTTCCCGTTGTTGCCAGCAGCGAAGACCCGTCTATCTCGGTGGTGACGCTCGACGGCCACGAGATGGCCCTGATTGATACTGACCATGATAACCAGGCCGACATTGTTGTTTCTGACGATAACGTGGTGCTGATTGATACCGACGGCGATCATAAGTTTGACACCCAGGCCCTGTATAACGCGGAGACCCGGCAGTTAGAAAATGTGGAAACCTTAGATACGCAAATAGATACCGTAGCTATGAACGACCGGGCCGAAGACGCTCATTTAGCCGATAACACCCACGACACGGATATGGGTATGGATTTTAACAGCCACGCCGACGTGAGCGATTTCGCCCTTTAAGAAAAGTTGCAGCGTTGTCATGTTGCAAAGTCATAGAGTTGCTTGCGCCTGAATAACGCTACAACTTTGCAACATAATAACGCCTGAACTATGTCGCAGCAGCTACGCATTGTGTGCGGCAATCCGAACTGCAAAGCCGGGTTGCTGATTCAAAACCCGCAAAAGATTAAGGAAGCCAAATGCCCGGTCTGCGGCTTTCTTAATCCTATCGGGCCGCGTTCGGCTTCGGTTGCCGCCACAGCCCCAACGCCGGTAGCTCCCGCCCCGGTGTTGGGCAGCGATGGCGAGGCCCCAACGGTGATGCAGCGCACATTGCCCACCGAACTGGGCTGGCTGATTGTGAAAGACGAGGTGACGGCAACGCAGACATTTGTGCTAAAAAAGGGCATCAACACCATCGGCAGGCTGTCAAAAGCCCGCCCCGCCGATATTATGGTAGATACCGACGATGAGTATGTCAGCCGCCCGCACTGCACCATCGAGGTCAAAATCGGTAAGTCGGGCATGGTTGAATACGTCTTGCAGGACGGCGTTGCCCAGCCCGACGGCACCTGGAAAAACAGCCTCAACGGCACCTACCTGAACGGGCAGGAACCCCGCCTGAGCGAATTTGACCGGGTATACCTCAACGATGGCGAAACGGTGCAGATTGGCGTAACGAAATTAGTACTGAAAAGCTACGAGCTGTCGGCTACCTTGCAACAGGCATACCGGCAGGTAGAAGACATGGATTATGAACGCACCGTAATTGGTTTCAAAACCGGACGATAACCAGCAGAGTACCCGACACCTTTTTTTCTTCGCAGAACCCACTACCCCGATGGATGTCCGCATTTCGCAACCGGTAGGCTTCTCCCAATCCGGTAGCCGCCCCAACAACGAAGACGCTTTTTTTCCCGAACCCCAGCAGGCCACCCCACAGCAACGGTGGTTTTTGGTGTGTGATGGCGTGGGCGGTGCCGAGCGCGGTGAAGTGGCCAGTCAGATGGCCGTTGCCCAGTTCGATGCCTATTTTCGCCAGAATCCCGTTGCCGTTGCCACCGAACCCTACATTCAGCAGGCCCTGACCACCGTGCAGGATGCCTTTGATGCCTATTTAGCCGCCAATCCGCAAGCCGAAGGCATGGGAACAACCCTCACGCTGCTCTACATCCACGAAGCCGGCGCCACCGTTGCCCACCTCGGAGACAGCCGGGTGTATTTAGTCAGGAAGGGCGAAATCGAATGGCGTACCGACGACCATTCCTACGTGAACGAGTTGGTGAAAGCCGGAGTGCTGAAACCGGCTGATGCCCATCGGCACCCGCAGCGAAACGTGATTACCCGCGCCATTCAGGGGGGCGAAAAACGCGCCGAAGCCGCCGTTCAGATCATCAATGACCTGCAGGCCGGTGACTATTTCTTTCTCTGTACCGATGGCGTACTGGAACGCATCAGCGATGAACTGCTCGAAAATACGCTCGGCAGTCTGAACACCGATGAGGAGAAACTCCGAATGTTGTGGGGATTCTGTCACGGTCAGACCCGCGATAATTTTACGGGTTACCTCATTCCGATTGCCGCCGTCACCGGCGAGGTAGCCGCGCCGTACCGGGTGGCAACCCCCGCTTATGACCGTAGCTATATTGATAGTGATAATTCAGTGACGGTTATCTCGGCTCCGTCTCGCCCGGTGCCAGTCCCTGTCTCGCAGCCCGACCCAGTCTTGGCACAACGCCCTGTTCCAGAGCCGGTTATGGCTACCCCGATCCGCCCGGCCCCGGCTGCTCCCGTGTCTGAGCCAATACCGCCGGGGCCGGTCAGGTCGTCATCCTCGCGGGTGCTGATCGGGGTGGCACTGCTGTTTGGTGCGCTTGCGCTGGCAATTGGCGGCTACGTGTTTTGGCAGCGAATGCAACAGGCCGACCGGCGGGAAGCCGGGCAAAACGAGCCGACACCAACGGCATCCCAAACCGGGCAATCGCCAAAACCAGTGCTGTCGGATCAGCAAACCCAGGTCATCACGCAGGGCGCGCAGAAAGTACGTCCCGATCAGGCATCGTCCCAAACCACCACCACCGAGGCTCCGGCTACGACTATCGCGGCTGATGGCGCAACCGTAGTCAAGGCCGTCACCTCGGCAGAAGCGACCGTAGCCGCAGTAAAACTGGAAACGACGAAACCCCGCCAATCAAAACCAGAAAAAATAGTGCCGGAAAAAACAACCGAAACCGCGCTCATCATCACCCCTACAACCTCGCCCGACGTGTTTGTGGGTAAAAAAGAGGGGAAGTACGGCATCCTGAAAAAAGACAAAAAGACCTGGCTTATCAAGCCTGAGTTTGACAGGATCGGGTCATTCAAAGTAGGTATTGCTGATGTCCAAAAAGGAAATAAAACCAAATACCTCACCCGCGACGGCCACAAATACGACGAAGTAGGCAGTCGTGATAACGTTGTTTGTGACCGGATTTGGGCCAAAAAAGACAATGAGTATCGGTATCTCAACAAAAATGGCGAGACTCCCACGCGCTTTCGGTACGACAAAGCCGGTGAGTTCTCGGCAAACTGTACAGCGGAGGTCAAAAAAGACGGCAGAACGTTTCTGATTGATAAAAACGGCAATGAACTAAAAAAGGGACCCGAAGTGAATGTTAAAGCCGATACCAAATGACCATCCGCCCGCTCTGCCTGACGATGGTGTTGTTGATCGGTCTGCACGGATTGGCTGCCGCCCAGCGTACCTTCGCCGTTATCGTTGGCGTATCTGACTACCTTGTGGGCCAGCCCGGTAAGGGCGATCTGCAATTTTCTGACGACGATGCCCGCAGTTTTTACGCCCTCCTGAGTAGCCCCGCCGGTGGCAGTGTGCCAGCCGAACATATTCGGATGCTGATTGACCGGCAGGCCACCCGTAACAATGTGTTGCAGGCGTTGACTATTTTTCGGCAGGCCACCCGGAATGATCGGGTAATTTTCTATTTTTCGGGGCACGGCGAGCGCGGTATGTTTTTGCCCTACGATTACGGCACCAACCCAACCGCTACGCTGTGGCACAACGATATCAAAGCCGCGTTCTTGCGCTCACAGGCCGGTACCAAGTTTTTGCTGGCCGATGCCTGCATGGCCGGCACAATGAAAAAGCGGAACTCACAACCACATCCGGTGGTAGCGGCCAACAGCTCCTTGCATAACCCGGATAGTAAGGTTATCATTATGCTCTCCTCGCAGGACAAAGAATACTCGCGGGAGACGGCGCAGTTAAAACAGGGGGCCTTTACCTATTTTCTGGTAAAGGGAGCCAGAGGTGCCGCCGATGCGTCGGGCGATGGGATAGTAACCATCAAAGAATTAGCCGGTTATGTCCATCAGGAAGTCTGGAAAAAAACCGGAAAGCAGCAACGACCCCGCGTTATCGGGCGGTTTGATGAAAATATGCCTTTTACGTCGGTTCGGTATTAAGCACGAAACCGAATTAATGTTCCACCACCCTTAACGAAACGAGGCCATGATTGGCGGTAAATTATTCGATTACGAAATCACCCGGAAAATCAAGGCCGGGGGCATGGGCATTGTCTATGAAGCCCGCCGAAGCTGGGGCAAGCGCGAAAAAGTCGCCGTCAAGTTCCTCCTCGAACAACTCCGCGACGATGAACGCATCCGCCGTCGGTTCATCCGCGAGGCCGAAATTCTGGAAATGCTCAGTCACCCGCGCATTGTCCGTATCCTGAACTTAGACCCCGAACGCGATGCCTTCGTGATGGAGTTCGTAGAAGGAAAAACCCTCTCTGAACAGCTTAAATTCAACGCCCTCACCTACCGGACACCCGGCGAAGCAATCCGGTTTTTTGCGCCCCTGCTCGATGCCTTCGACTACGCCCACCACGTGACCATTGACCTCGGCGGGCGCATTGAACGGGGCGTGATTCACCGCGACATCAAGCCCAGCAACATCATCGTCGAACCCGACGGGCAACCTAAAATCTTAGATTTTGGTATCTCGCGGGTGTCTTCGTTTGAAAGTACCCTCACCGACCCCAATATGCAGATGGGTTCGGTGGCTTACATGAGCCCCGAACAGATTGTGAACCCGGCCAGTGTGGACTGGCGCAGCGATATTTATTCGCTCGGCGTAAACCTCTGGGAAATGTTTGTGGGCAAATCACCCTATCCGCAGGTGACGAGTTTCGACGTGGCCAAGCGCGTTCACGAGAGTATCTGCAAAGACCCGCTGCTGCCCTTAGAACAGGCCATTCCGGGCGGAGTGTCGCCGGATGAACTGCCGTTTCTGCGCCGGGTGGATGCCATTATTGCGCGGGCAACGGCCAAAGACCCGGCAGGGCGGTATCAGCGGTGCCGCGAGATGAGCGCGGCTTTGGTGGCAGCAGCAGACGCACCAACCGCCACCGCCCCGCCAGCCCGGCAACCAGCGACCCGACCCGACCCCCTGCCGACTGATGCGTCTGTACCACTGCCACTGCCATTAGTCGGTGACGTACCTGTGCCAATGGTCAGCCCGGTAGGCAGCAAAACAACTTCGGCAGACGATGGGGTATTGCCCGAAATAAAGCCCCTGAAACCGGCCCGCCCGGTGGTTGCCGATGAGGATGCCGACAAAAAAACCACGATGCAACCTGGCCGGCCCGGCCCGGCACCCGTTGCCAGACCCGTGCCGCTGATCCCTGCCGACAATGGGCGGCACAGTGGCGGCAAACCGCTCGTTGTGCCGGTAAAACCATCTGTAAAGCCAATTCCGGCGGCTGCTCCCGATCCGGTTGTGCTGGATAAGAACGACCAAAAACGCCCCTGGCTCCGCTATGGTCTCGTTGGCGGGGCCGTGTTGCTGGCGTTGGTGGCCGGGTTTTATTTTCTGAACGCAACCGAAACCGGCAAGGCTGGTGCTGCAACGGCAACCAACCAGAGCGAAGCGGCCACCGACACATTGCTCGATGCCTATTCATACGCGGATTCGTGTTATGAGGTGGGTCAGAATCACTACTATGGTAAGAATGGCATCAAACAGAATTTCTCCGAAGCGGCCTACTGGTATCTGAAAGCTGCCGACGCGGGTCAGTCATCGGCCCAAAACAGCATCGGGTATATGTATCTGAAAGGGTCTGGCGTAAAACAGAACTACGCAGCCGCCGTGCAGTGGCTCACCAAATCGGCAGAGCAGGCCAATACCGATGGGCAGAGCAATTTAGCGTTCATGTATCAGGAAGGGCTGGGCGTGAAAAAAGACCTGGTAAAGGCCCTCGATCTGTATCGTAAGGCTGCCGAAGCGGGGCAGGCAGCGGCCCAGAATAGTTTGGGATATATGTATGATTCGGGCTTAGGCGTAGTGGAAAACAATAAACAGGCCGTTATCTGGTATCGGAAAGCCACCGATCAGGGCGATAGCAACGGTCAGTTTAACCTCGGCACCATGTATGAGTATGGTGAGGGTGTTCCGAACGATAAAAAAGACCTCACCGAAGCCATAAAATGGTATAAAGCTGCGGCCCGGCAGGAAAACAAAAATGCCCAGACTGCCCTGACGAAAATGGGCGAAACCTGGTAACAAATCACGCTACGCCACACACCCATGAAACGGCTCTTATCACTGATGTTTAGCTGTCTGAGCGTTGCCGCTCTGCATGGGCAAGACGCGTTGTATTTTGGTAACGGCAACCGGATGGAAGCCAGTCTGACTGGTGCAACAGCCGAAAAAATAAACATCACATTCGTTAATGGAGGGCGAATAGGATCGTTGCGCCGGGAGAACGTATTGCTGGCGGTCAACAAAAAAGGAAATTACTTTCTGATTGCTAATCTATCCAAAGACGCAGACCAGGCCCAGCGGCAAATCGCCGACTTCCAGAATGCTCCGATCCGCCGGGCCAACACCGACCTGATTTTGCGGATCAATCCGGCGCGGGTGTTGCCCGCCCTGATTGCCTACGAAAGCGACGACATTATCAACTATGAGCAACCCGGCACCGGCACGGCAGCGTCTATAAACAAGGGGCAGGTGGCGGCTGTGTTCTACCGCGACGGGCGGCACCAACTCCTGCAACCCCCCACAACGGTGGTGGTGGCCCTGAACAGCACCCGCGCCGGTTTGCAGCAGGCCGCCAATGCCGCCGTTATTGCCCTTGCCAAACCCAAAAAAAAGGTCCCGGCTGCGCCCGCCCGCCCGGTAGCTGAACAGGCAAAAACGGGCAGTGCTATGACTCCCGCCGTCACCAGCGAGCAGTATAAACAGTACCGGGCCAAATCACTGCGCCGGGTAAAAGAATTCTCCGGTTATCTCGACATTATCGCCGACAAAACCACGCCTGCCCGCGAGAAAGACCGCGCCATTGAGCAGGCCGTTAAGTTATTCTTGCCCGGAGCCACCATCGAAGTCACGTCGGCCAACCGGCCCGGTTCGCGTCGGTTGCTGGTGGGGGAGTATCTTAACCGGCTCAAACTGATTCCGTATCAGTCGGTTGACATCGAATGGACAGAGATTCATTACGTGAAAGAACTCACGCAGGCTGCCGACGGCAATTATTACGGCCTGATTACGGGGCAACAGACGTTCGTGGGCTACGGGCCCGACGGCGAACCGGCATACAGCGACGTGACCCGGAAAAACGTGAAAGTCAAACTCCAGGCGTTCAGCAAAGAAGTCGGCGGGCAGGAAGAAATCGGCTGGGAAGTATTGCTGGGCAACATCAACTTGGGGGTGAAGTAGGGGCGCGCACAGAGCAGCCGGCTGACCGGGCATCTGCGCGGCCCCTACCGGCACCGTAACGCCCGTTCGGTTTTGGCTGCTTCGTCCCCCGCCGTTGCACCCCGTCCCCAGGCTTCGCAGGCACCCGCCCGGTTGCCGGTCTGGAAATAAGCCCGCCCCAGCAGCCAATACAAATCATCAACCGAAGCGTCTATTTGTTCGGCCCGTTTCAGGGCGGGCAGGGCCTGTGCGGGCTGGTTTTGCTGGAGATGATACAACCCCAGATTTCGGTGCGCCCAGGCGTTCTGATCGTTTTGCCGGAGCGACTGCTCAATCAAGGGCAGGGCCTGGGCGTTGCGGTTGAGCAGCAATAATAAATACGCCTTGTTGTTGCGGTAAAAGGGCTGGGCGGGTTGCGCGTCAATGGCGCGGTCAATCAGCGGCAGCGCTTCGGCGGGTTTGCCCTGCCGGGCCAGAATCAGGCTCAGGTTATTCAATGATTCAGATTGTTTGGGGTTGATCGTCAGGGCTTTCCTGAAATCGGCTTCGGCATTGGCGTATTGTTTCTGGTTGAAAAACAGGCTGCCCCGGTTGGTGAGGGCTTCGGCGTTGACGGGGGACAGTTGCAGGGCGCGGTCGTAGGCGGCCTGCGCGTCGGCGGGGCGGTTGAGCTGCCCGAATGTGTCGGCCAGCCGGGTCTGGTAAAACGTTGAATCGCGGTAGGTTTTTTCGATACGCTGCAAATCCTGCAAACTGCCGGGCGCGTCGCCGGTTTCGAGCCGCACTTCGGCGCGGTTCAGGAAGGCAGGGTCAAAATCGGGGTCGGTTTCCAGGGCGCGGGTATAGTCGGCGAGGGCGGCCTGGCGGTTGCCGTTGCGAAAATGGGCCAGCCCCCGGTTATTGTAGGCATCGGCAAAATCAGGTTTTTTGGCCAGGGCTTCGGTATAAAACCGGATGGCTTCGACGTAGTCGCGTTTTTTTAGTTGTACATTCCCCTTCAGAAAAAACTGCGCGGCTTCGGCGGTTTGGTCAGAGCAGGAATACTGTACAGTGCCCACTGTACAATGAATAATGAGTAAGACGGCCCGGCGAACGGTCTTGACCGTATTGTAGTTGCGGGACAGTAGTTTAGCGAATACAGACATTGTCTAGTAAAAATGGGAATCAACGGTTGAAAATGGCAAAACTCAGTCTCGAACGTACGTTTGCAGCGTGCTGCCACCCGGTGCTATGATACGCATTCTGGTTTGCATTCGCACCCATAACGCAACAATTATCAGCCCAACTTTACTGATCTTTCGTCTAACCACACCATTCTCAGACGGTCAATTACGTGGTTCTGCGTTTGAGACGTAGTTTTGGGGTCAGGATTGACCAATCACGAACGAACGTTCCCGCACCGCTTGACAACGCCCCCGATTACCGAACTTATCTTGCCACCGGGTCGCCGGATTTATTTCGCGTCTGATTTTCACCTCGGCGCACCCGACCCCGTCAGCAGCCGCAACCGGGAGCGGGCTATCGTTGCCTGGCTCGATGCGGCCCGCGCCGACGCTGCCGTTATTTTTTTGGTCGGCGACGTGTTTGATTTCTGGTTTGAATACCGCCACGCCATTCCGAAGGGATTCCTGCGGTTTCAGGGCAAACTCGCCGAACTCGTTGACGCGGGCATCCGCATCGAGTGGTACGTGGGCAACCATGATCTCTGGTTAGCCGATTATTTTACCGACGAGCTGGGCATTATCATTCACCGGGAACCACAGGCGTATCTGATTGCCGGGAAGCGGTTTCTGGTTGGTCATGGAGACGGCCTCGGCCCCGGCGATTATACCTACAAACGGCTGAAACGGGTGTTTGAGAGTCCGGTAGCGCAAACGCTGTTTCGGTGGCTGCACCCCGATTGGGGCATCGGCCTGGCATTGCGGTGGTCTCAACGCAGCCGCATCGGCAACGACGAACGGGGGGAGGTATTCCTCGGCGAAGACCGCGAATGGCTTGTGCAGTATTGCCATGAAATCGAACGGCAGCACCACCACGATTTTTACATCTTCGGCCACCGGCACCTGCCTTTAGACCTGCCCATCGGCCCAATCAGCCGCTACATCAACCTTGGCGAGTGGGTTTCGGCGAAGACGTATGCAGTTTTTGACAGTTATCAGTTATCAGTTATCAGTTATCAACCCTGTGTTCACTGATAACTGTTCACTGATAACTATTCACTGATAACTGTTCACTGATAACTGTTCACTGATAACTGTTCACTGATAACTGTTCACTGTTCACTGACTCACTGCTCCTTCCAGCAGCCGGATACTGCCCGTTGCCGCGTTAATTTCGGCTTCTATGCCGAGCGGAACCGTGAATTTGTGGTTGATATGCCCGATCATGGCTCCGGTGAAGGCCGGAATACCGAGCGGGGTAATGTGGTCGGCGAAGACATCGTCGAGCGTGAGCGAGCCGTAGCCGCCACTGCCCGCGTCGCAACGCGTACACTTCCCGAAGACAAAACCGGAGATTTTGCCCAGAACCCCGGCTAATTTCAGGTGGGTCAGCATCCGGTCCATGCTGTACACATCTTCGTGGGTGTCCT
>JBBRUV010000011.1:0-29475 GCA_038247465.1 Cytophagales bacterium | reverse complement strand
GGGTTCCTGCTGTAAACCCACGATACGTAACATAGCCGTAATGGTTCGTTTACCAGGAGCCAGTATTGCCCCAATAATTAGGAGTTTAACATGAGCGAACACCCGTTTGCAAAACAATCCTGCGTAGGCGGGGCGGCCCGTGCCGTAATATTACGGCTAAGAACTCGCTGGGTAGCTGGGGCATATAGGTCTAAGTTTGGCGACCCAAATCTACATACCAAAGCCCCAGCGGGCTTCTTTTAAAAGGCTAAAGTCAAGCTGATAAGCTGGTATTTTTGTTGAGAAACGTATTGATGATTATTCCGGGGATGCTCAACTTCGACGATCACCTTTGCTTCTACACTATCGCCGATGGCACATTCAGCTTTGGCTTTTTCGGATACCAAATCACCTTTCACCACACTCGTCGGTTTCAGTCCGCCCGCCGTTAGCCGGGGCGCGTTGTCGGTAATGCCATCGCCGAATACCCACTGAAAGGCATCGTAGAGTTTTGATTTGCCGTAGCCGTTCGCGCCAAGCACAATGTTCAGCCCGTCGGAGAAGTTAAGCTGATTAGTAGGGCCGTAGTAGCACAAAAAATTGCTGATGGTAATTCGATTAATGAGCATGGTTAGCGGAGGGTATTTTCGAGGCTATTATTCATTAGCGAAGCTGCTACATTAACGCTTTTACCCTGATCTTCTACTTCCCTAACCATTCGCCGGATTAGCCCGACAAGCACCTGCGTCTCGGATTTGTATTGGCTCTGCATGGTCATTTGGGCAACGTCGGCAGGGGTCAGGCCATACTTTTCCTGAATCTCCGCATCTTCCAGAAACGCTTTTACGATGTCAAGTTGTGTCATAATGAGTTGTTTGTCAGGCGATCAGGTCTGTATGAATGGTATCTAAATTGAGTTGGTACAGGTCGCACACCTCCCGAAATACGTTGGTGGCCTCGTATTTATTGGTTGCCATAAACGCGAAATGCACCACCCGTTCGAGTTCTTTGCGGACTAAGTTGCGCTCTAACGCAAAGTGCGGGCTGTTAGGGTCGGTGCGCGGAATCACCACCATGTCGTATATATAGGCAAAGTTTTTGTCGGGGTGTTGCCGCAGAATACGGCCCCGCCGTTGGATAAACTGCCGGGGATTGCCCGTGCTTGAACAGAAAATAGCCTGCCCGGTGCGCGGAATGTCAACGCCCTCGTCTAAGCACTTCATGGAGAGCAGCGCGTTGATTCGGCCCTGCTCAAACTGCTTCAACACCAGGTCTTTATCAGCAGAATCGCTTGTGTATTGGGTGATGGTAGTAGGAGAAACCCGCCTGACGATGGCCGCATAGAAGTCAATAATCCGGTTTTCGTCGGTCAGGTCGGGGAAGGTTTCATCATCAATTTCGGCATCGGCATAAAACCCTTCCGGTGCGTAAACCAGCGTGTAGTTAATGCAGTTACGCCGAGCTATGATGTCGTTCAGGATGTTTTCAAACACCGCCAACTTGCCCTGTGCCTTATGGATAATGCGTTTGCGCTGCATGAGCAGCATTTCTACCTGTTTTGAGGCCCGGTCGTCGCCCTGAGACCGGGCGTAGAGTTTGGCGAGTTTGGCCGAAATCTCGGAGTAGGCTACCATCTCGTCGGGCAGCAGACTCACAATATTGGGGTAGTAATAATACGGGCAAAGAATCCCTTCGTCAATCGCCCGTTCCATCGAAAAGTTGTAAGTGTAAGGCCGGTCTGCGGGGCCATTTCCGTCATTAAAAAATGCTTCCATCGCTGCCGAGCCTTCGGGGTCATACACCCGTTTGGGCGTGGCCGACAGCCCGATGCGTTTATTGAGATGAATACTGCCTAACAGTTGGGCTACCGACGGCGAGGCAATATTGTGGGCTTCGTCGGCCAGCAAAATGGTGGTTTTGGGCAGACGTTTGAAATAAGTTTGAAACGCGGGCTTGGTGAATGATTTATAGGTCACGATGATAACAAACGATGCCCCCACGCCAAAACTGAGTTTGTTGGTGATATCGCCTAATTCAGCGGGCCAATCCTTTGTTTGTGGCGATACAGGAATGATGTTCCGAAAGTTGAATTTGCGGGCTTCGCGTGTCCACTGCTCCACCAACACCGTTGTCGGCACCAGAATAACGGCTTGATACTGACCTGTTTTGTGCGATTCGTTCAAGACGCAGTTGAGAGCCGTGATGGTTTTGCCGGTGCCGGTTGCCATCGCAAAAATGCCCTGGTAGTCATTTTCGACCCAGTTTTGATACGCTTCTCGTTGGTAGGTTCGGGGGCCGCTTTCGTAGGGGAAACGGGGAGCAGCGAGGTAGGTTTCTATGGTCCGCAAAATCTGGGCAACGGCTTTTTGGTGGGTTTGGCTTCTGACCTGTTTCGCTTTCTGGGCGGCCAATTTATGCCCGTTCACCAGCAGTTCGTCGAGGTGTTTGCCGCCGTAGTCACGGATAATGGCTTCTTCAATCTGCTCAACCGGGATAAGCTCGGCGTAGTCGGTCAGGCCGCTAAACAGTTGGTTGTATTCGTGTTCGTAGTCGGCAAAGGTTTCATCGTCAGCCTTCCACGACAGTTTTACGTCTAATTCTTCGAGGTTTTCGAGCAGGCCCGATGCCGTGAAGTTGCACGACCCTTTGAATTTGACACGGTTCATTCCGTCGTAAAAAATCCCGGATTTATAGTGCGAGATGCCGCGCCGGTCTTTAGGTTTTGTGGCCCGAATCTGTACCCGTTTCGTGGCAATCAGCCACGCTATACAATCAAAAAAGTGGTGGCCGTAGCTGTCCAACGCTCCGCGCAAGGTCTGAAAATCATCTGCCGAAAACGAATAATGAGCCGGGTTTGCGGTTGCGCCTGCCAGAACAGCCGCTTTATCCTGTGCCGATAAAATATGATTGATAATCAGCCTCACCCGCCCGCCGTTGCTGATAAATTTGGCAAAACCCACCGCCAACACGCTAATCGCCGATGAACTGAAATAACCCAGCAGCAAATCTAACCGAGTGCTCTCGGCCAACGACTGCATATAAAACGTCAGGGGTTCGTTTTCAGAACCCGTCCGGTATTCGTTGCTTAGTGGGAAATCAATATCAAGTAGCACTGGGGCAAGATGTGGCCTTTTCTGAATTATGCGTACCATCGGGCCGTGGCGTTGGCTGGCAAACAACATAATACCGTACAGAAAACGACTTGTAGTAGCAGTTTGTAACGGCCCTTGTCTGCCCGCATCGTTCCGCGATTATACTTGCGTTGCGACCGGATACCGGGCCGGCGGCACCGAAGACCGAACCGATGGCCTGACCAGTTTTGACTATGCCAACCGGGTGGGCAATCACCTCGGCCCGATAGATGTAGCGGTTGATATTCAGCTCAATAAACTCAGTCTGTTTGCCTACCGGCAGAGCATTTTTGACGATGGCTCGCTGTTTTACCTGACCAACATTGCCGACGGACTGCACGGTTTGCGGATTCGGTTGCCCAAGCCCGACGCGCTCGTGCGCGACCTCTTGTTTGAATTTTTGAACACCGGCAGTCAGGGCGGGGCCTTGTTTTCGTACAATGGCGGGGAGGCCAACCGGGGCAACGATAACTACTTCAATCACGGGCAGTTTCGGGATGGATGGGCCTATCAGGGGCAAACCATCGGTACGCCGTTTATTACGCCACAACGCGGGTCAGACGGTCAAATTCCGTTCGGAACCTTCACCAATAACAACCGGGTGCGGGTTGTTCACGTAGGTGTGTCAGGAACACTGCCCCGATTTGGTAGCCCGTTATTTGTGCAGAAACCAACGTATCAGGCTACGTTTTCACACAGCCGGAATCTGGGATTATACCGCGAGCCGTTTGTGCCGGTGAAGCCGCAATTTTCGGGAATTGCCACGATTTTAGCTCCGGTGAGCTGGCTAAACGGAGCCGTACTAACGGTTTCGGTCAGTGCCGATGCGGGGCAGTTATATCCGGTATCGGTAGGTGGATATGTGGGCGTTCATAAAACCTGGCACTCAACATTACCGTCCCGTTAAGTCTGACACAAATTGATTAAGTGGTGCCCGTTTTTAGCCTAAATCCATTTACTTTGCCCCTCAATTGCTGATTTGCAGGGAATTGAATCTTGCTTAAATACACAAAAATCAGGCAACAATTCCACCCCTCATGAGACATCGTTACTCCATATTGTTCCTGCCGCTGCATATTCTCGCCGATTTTATCTGCCTGAATATAGCCTTTGCAGGAGCATACGGCCTGAAATTCGGCACGTTAGACTCGCTGGCACGTCCACCGTATGCTACGCTCTGGCTGGTTTTCAATCTGGTGTGGGTCGTGTTGGTGGTGGTGCTTCAGCCCTATAATTTTCCGCGTCAATTGTTTCGCGTCAGTCACCTGTTGCGCAAATTTCTGACGCTCGTTGCTATTCACGTTGCCGTTATGTCACTCTATTGGGTGCTGGTGAAGGGGTATTATTACTCGCGGGAGCAACTGTTTGTGTCATACCTGATCTTTTTCACGCTCGGTGCTTTGTTTCGGATTGGCGGCCTTTGGTTTATGCAGGAATACCGGGCGCGGGGCTACAATAATAGGCGGTTTGTGGTGGTTGGCTACGGCAAACTGTCTCAGACAATCACCGCATTTTATAAAGCCCATCCCGAAATGGGTTTCCGCTTTTTTGGGTTTTTCGATCATCCTTCGCCCGAAAACAAGGCCGAATTGCAAGGCACTTACACGGATCTTCAGGAGTTTATCCGGCTCAACCACATTGATTGCGTGTACTGCTGCCTGCCTTACATTGACAATGCACTCCTGAAAGCGATTGTTGACGATGCTGATAAAGCCGACTTTCAGGTGAAGTTGCTGGTTGATTTCCGGGGGTTTCTGGCAAAAGGAACATCAATCGAATACCACGATTTTTTGCCCGTACTAAACCTCTCATCGCAGATGTTGCAGGACTTCCGGGTAAATACCTTTAAACGGGGCTTCGACCTGGCCTTTTCGCTGAGTGTGCTGCTTGTCGGATCGCCGATCTTTGTGCTGGTTGCTATCCTGACCAAACTGTCGTCGCCGGGGCCGATTTTTTACGCGCAGGAGCGCATTGGCCGGGCAAGTGTTCCGTTTAAGATTTACAAATTTCGGAGTATGTATGTCAACGCCGAGCAACGCGGCCCGGCCCTCTCAAAAGGCTTACACGACCCTCGTATCACGCCCTGGGGCCGGTTTATGCGCCGAACCCGCGTTGATGAGCTGCCGCAGTTTTTTAATGTTTTGCTGGGCGATATGTCGGTGGTAGGCCCCCGCCCGGAGCGGCAGTTTTTCATTGACAAGATTGTTGAAATTGCCCCTGAATACCATAATTTACTCAAAGTGAAACCCGGCATCACGTCAATCGGGCAGGTGCGGTACGGCTACGCCAGCAATGTTGACGAAATGGTGCAACGGCTCCGGTTTGATCTGCTTTACCCCGAACGGCGGTCTTTTGTTCTTGACATCTGGATTATCGGCCAAACCCTCCGCGTGATGGCGCAGGGCCGGGGGCAGTGATATTGCCGCCCGCTGTGGTCACTATCACAAAAACACGGCCAACACAAACCCGCCCGGAGCGGGATTCTTCGTTAAAATCCCCGAATAACCCGGTTACTGTTCTGGCCGTATCTTTTTCCGTATCAGATTCCTCTTTGTTGCATGGTCCCTACCGAAACAACACCCGTTATAAAAACCACGTTTGAGACCGTTATTGGCCTTGAAGTACATTGCCAACTGCAAACCGAAAGCAAAATTTTTGCCGCTGATGTCAACGCATTCGGGGCCGAACCGAATACCAATATCAGCGTCATTACCCTGGCACACCCCGGCGTGTTGCCCAAATTGAACCGACGCGCTGTTGAATTTGCCGTGAAGATGGGGCTGGCCTGCGGCTCCGAAATCACCCGGCGTAATGTCTTCGCCCGGAAAAATTATTTTTATCCCGACCTGCCCAAAGGATACCAGCTTACGCAGGACAAAGGCCCGGTTTGTGTGGGTGGCACGATTGCCGTAACGGTCAAAAACCGGCCCACCGGCCCGCGTAACCTGAGCATCCCCAACACTGACGACACCTACCAAACCACCATTCAACTGCATCACATTCACCTTGAAGAAGATGCCGGGAAATCGGTGCATGATGCCAGCCCCGAAGCCACGTGCTTAGATTATAACCGCGCCGGTACGCCCCTGATTGAGATGGTAACGGAACCCTGCCTGCGCTCTGCCGAAGAAGCCGGGCAGTTTCTGACCGAAGTCCGGCGGCTGGTGCGCTACCTCGGTATCTGCGACGGCAACATGGAAGAAGGCTCATTGCGGTGCGACGTGAACGTGTCTATCCGGCCCGCTGGCCAAACCAAACTCGGCACGAAGGTTGAAGTGAAGAACCTGAACTCGATCCGTAACGTGCAACAGGCCGTCGAAGCCGAATATAACCGGCAGGTAGCCATGACCGAAGCAGGCGAGACCATTAAACAGGAAACCCGGACGTTCGACGCGGCAACGGGGCAAACATTCGGGATGCGCGAAAAAGAAACGATGAACGATTATCGGTACTTTCCTGACCCAGATTTACAGCCGGTTATGATTTCAGATGACTGGTTAGCCGAGATTCGGGCCACGCTGCCCGCGTTGCCCGCCGAGCTGTACCAGAAATTCATAGCACAGTATGGCCTGACCGATTACGATGCCGCCCAACTGACCGACAGCCGCGAGACAGCCGAATTTTTTGAAGCCGTTTGTGAGCGAACCAGTAACTACAAAGCTGCCGCCAACTGGATTATGGGGCCGGTGCGCGGGCAAATGACCGAGAACAGATTTCCGGTAACGGCCCCAAAACTCGCCGAATTGATAAACCTGATTGATGGCGGAACAATCAGCCAAACGGCAGCACAAACCGTTTTCGGGCTGCTTGTCGAACAACCCGGTGCAGTAGCTCTCGATCTGGCAACGGCCAACGGATTGCTGCAAAACCGCAATACCGATACCCTGCAAGCGTTGGTTAATGAAGTGCTGGCCGCCAACCCTGATAAGGTAAAGCAGTATCGCAACGGAAAAAAAGGCTTGCTGGGACTATTCATCGGCGATGTCATGAAAAAAACAAAAGGAGCCGCCGATCCCAAATTGGTCAATGAATTGGTAACGAAGGAATTAGCATCATGAAAACTACAGGATTTGCACTGGCTCTACTTGGGCTGGCACTCCCCGCCCTGGCGCAGCGCGAGGTAACCATAACGGGGCAGGTGAAAGCCGCCACGCCCGGCAGCACGGTTTATTTTGAAACGAATGGTCAGCCCGCTACCCGGCTCGACTCGGCCAAGCTGAGCAAAGACAACCGCTTCGCGGTCAAAACTACCGTGCCAGACGGGGGCGGGATCTATCTGCTCAACATTGCCAACGCCCAACGAATTGCGCTGCTGCTCGAAGGCGGAGAAACGCTCACGGTACAAGCCGACGGCTACCAGACCGAACCCAAAACTGGCAAAAAAGGCGCGGCAGTGGTCAAAGGCTCTAAAAATATGGAACACTACGAGCAGTTGATGGGCCTGAAAACCAGCATGGATACCCGAATTGCCAACTGGAACAAGCAATATCAGGAAGCCTCAGAAAAGAAGGAAAGCAAAAAAATGGAGCAAATCCAGGCAGAATATGGAACCGCCGAAAAGCAGATGGTAGCACAGGTAAAACAACTGCTGCCCGGCATGGGAACCTCGCTCGCGGCCCTGTTTGCCACCAACTTCCTGAACGTCGAAAACGACTTTCCAACGCTCGACACGCTGGCCCGGCGGTTTGAAAAAGAAAACCCCAACAGCCCGCAGGCTAAAGGTTTCATCGGCAACATAGCCCGGATTCGGGGCGTGATGGTTGGCTCAGAAGCCCCCGAAATTGCCCTCAACGATACCACTGGAGCCGCCGTTTCGCTGTCATCATTGCGGGGGAAATACGTCCTGATTGATTTCTGGGCTTCGTGGTGTGGCCCCTGCCGAAACGAAAACCCAAACGTTGTCAGAATGTATAATAAGTTCAAGGAGAAGGGCTTTGCTATTTACAGCGTCTCGCTCGACAAAGACCGCGAAAGCTGGCTCAGGGCCATCCGAAACGATAACCTGACCTGGACGCACGTGTCTGACCTCAAATTCTGGCAGTCGGTAGCGGCCCAGAAATACGGCGTAAACGCTATTCCGGCCACGTTTTTGGTAGATAAAGAAGGCAAAATCGTCGCCAAAAACCTCCGGGGCGACGCGCTGGAGCAGAAGTTAGCCGAAGTATTAAAGTAAGTGGCTGGTGGTTAGTGGCAAGTGGCTGGCCCTACCGGAAGCCAATCCCACTGCGTGAAGCAACTGACCACTGACCACTGACCACTGACCACCAGCCACTACATTATGAAAATAGCCATTATTGGTTGCGGCAACATGGGCATGGCTTTCGCCAAGTCGTTTGTTCAGTACAATCTTGTGAAAAGCGACAACCTGTTGCTGATCGAAAAAAGCCCCGAACGCTCCGAAGCCCTCAAAGCCGAACGCACCGGCATTGTGGTTGACACCATCGGGCCGCGCATATCTGCCGTTGATTTGATTATTCTGTCGGTAAAACCGCAGGATTTCGCCAGCGTTCACGGCGAACTGAAAGCCGTTATCCAGCCGAATCAGGTGGTGCTGTCTATCATGGCCGGTATTCCGATGGCGCAGATTCAGGAAAAACTCAACCACCGGCTCGTGATTCGGGCCATGCCCAATACGCCCGCCATGCTTGGCATGGGCATCACGGGCTTCACGGCGGCCCCCGAAGTGGATCGGGCCAATCTGCGCCGGGTCGAAAACCTGATTAATGCAACGGGTCGGTCTATTTTCTTGGATGACGAATCCCAACTCGATGCCGTTACGGCCCTGAGCGGCTCCGGCCCGGCCTATTTTTACTACGTGGTGAAGGCGATGATTGAAGCCGGGCAGCAAATGGGTTTCGACAAAGGCGTTTCGACGCTGCTCGTGAAACAGACCATGCTCGGTTCGTACCACCTCATCAACAACGCCGACCGCTCCTTAGACGACTTGATTAAAGCCGTTGCCAGCAAAGGTGGCACCACCGAAGCCGCCCTCCGTACATTCGGTGAGGGTGCGTTAGACCAAACGCTGATTGATGGCATCAAAGCGGCCCAAACACGGGCGCAGGAATTGTCGAAGGAGTGATTAGGGGTGCTATTTTATTCCCCCAAATTCACCTGATAATTCGTACTCCGCCCACCACCAACAACGCTAAGAATCCGGCGTTCGACCGAATCACGTAAATCGCGGGTGGCCGTTGCTTTCGATGTTTTGGCGATGGCCTGATATTTCCGGGCGTTCATTCCGCCCACAAAATCGCCTTCTTCCTCGGCCAGCATCCGGCTGATGACGCGCTGTTGCCGGTCGTTCAAATTGGCTCGGTGCGTCTCAAAAAACCGGGCTTTTTTTATTGAATACACCATCGTTTGCACAAACGCCCGTTGCGCTGCCAAAATAATATCGCCAAGATACTGTATCCACTCCGTGATTTGATTGGTGTGCTGGGCATTTTGCAGCGTAGCGTAATACGCATTTTTATTGGCCGCAATGCTTGCCGAAAGACTGAGCAGAACGGCCCTGCCGACGTTTTGAGAAAGGGCTTTTTCGGCAATGATCCGGCCGATGCGCCCGTTGCCGTCCTCAAACGGATGGATGCTCTCAAAATACAAGTGGGCAATCGCCGAGCGAGCAATTGGATTCAAAATCGGCCGGGTACCCGCCGGGCCGGTTTCGTTAAACCAGGCGATAAATGCCTGAATTTCAGCCGATACACGCTCTGAGGACGAGGCTTCAAAATGCACACGCTCGCGGCCCATTGCGCCCGAAACCACTTGCATCGGTTCGGGATGCGTTCGCCATTGACCGACCTCAACGCTGTAATTCCCCCGCATCAGCAGTTTGTGCCAGTCGAACGGCATTAGTTCGCTCAGTGCGTCGGCAAAACCCACCCGCGATTGCACTATTAGTTCGGCGACACCCTCGGAGCGTTTGTCTTTGACGATAACTGAGGGCGTGGGAAAGCCGAGATTTTTGCGGATAGACAAAATCAGGTCAGCGCGGCTGATCATCTCGCCCTCAATGGCTGATGTTTTAATGGCTTCTTTAACCAAAAGCGTAATCAGCGATTCGTCTTGCTGCCCACCGGGAAGGGTTTGCAAAACGCCCATACTCTGCCCAACGGCTTCACTAAATTGACACGCCATACCCTCGAACGCTTCCGCGTTGTACTCGAAAGAAGGCCAGTTGTTGAATTGCCAGTTGTAAGGCATGAGCCGATTATTTCGTCTAATCGGCTCAAAAATATGCAATAACTGAGCCGATTACAGCCCCGTGTAATTAAACGGCGTAATCGCCATGAGTTCGGCTTTTACTGAATCCGTAACCGCTAACTCGCTGATAAACTGCCGGATACTCTTGGCGGTGATTTTGGCGTTGGTGCGGGTCAGGGCTTTCAGAGCTTCGTAAGGCTGTGGGTAGGCTTCGCGCCGGAGGATCGTCTGAATCGCTTCGGAGACCACCGCCCAGTTATCATCGAGGTCGGCGTGGAGCGCGGCTTCATTGAGTTCGAGTTTGTCTAACCCTTTCAACAGCGATTTCAGGGCGATGGTAATGTGAGCAAACGGCACGCCAAGGTTCCGCAACACGGTCGAATCAGTCAAATCGCGCTGAAGCCGCGAAATGGGTAGTTTACCCGACAAATACTCCAGCAGGGCGTTGGCAATGCCAAGGTTGCCTTCTGAGTTCTCAAAGTCAATCGGGTTTACCTTGTGGGGCATCGCCGACGACCCGACTTCACCAGCCTTGATTTTCTGCTTAAAGTAATTCATCGAGATATACGTCCACATATCCCGGTCAAAGTCTATCAGAATAGTATTGAGCCGTTTGAAGGCATCGAGCGTAGCCGCCATCATGTCGTAATGCTCAACCTGAGTCGTAAACTGACTCCTGACCATGCCCAGCCCCTGCACAAATTCGTCGCCAAACTGTTTCCAGTCCACGCCCGGATAGGCCACGTGGTGCGCGTTGAAGTTACCCGTTGCCCCACCGAATTTTGCCGCCGTCGGGATGTCAGACAAGAGGTGCAATTGCTTTTCGATGCGTTCACAAAACACCAACAGTTCTTTGCCAAGGCGCGTGGGCGAAGCCGGTTGGCCGTGCGTCCGGGCAAGCATTGGCACGTTGGCCCAGCCGTTGGCGAGGTGTTGCAAGCGTTGGTAAACCTGCCGGTACATCGGCTCGATTTCGTTGGCAAGTGCGTCGGCCAGCAGGAGCGGAATAGCCGTGTTGTTGATGTCCTGCGAGGTAAGGCCAAAGTGAATAAACTCCAGAAACGGCTCCACAGATAAGCCAGTTAGTTTTTCTTTGATAAAATACTCCACCGCTTTCACATCGTGATTAGTTGTATTCTCGATGACTTTGATGCGTTCGGCATCGGCTTCGGTAAAGTTTTCATACAGTCCACGCAGGGTCAAAAATTCCTGTTTATCAACGGCTTGCAGTTGCGGTAACGGCCATTCGCAAAGCGCGATGAAGTACTCGATTTCGATACGAACGCGGTACTGAATCAGGCCATATTCCGAAAAATACGGAGCCAATGATTCAACCTGTTTACGATACCGGCCATCAATTGGCGAGATGGCAGAAAGGGGGGAAAAATTCATGCAGTAATGAAATAAAGGCCGTAGCAGTTTTGATAAAGTTGAACAACGGTCAAAGTACCCGCTTCATGATAAGCTGTTTGAGTTCTTTCAGAACGCCAATAACGAAGTATACTTCATCCGTTGCGGCAGAAAAGGCCGGGCTTATAGCGTATTGTTTGCCCTGCAAAACCATGAACCGCCAGTTTTCGCCGACTACATAACAGCCATAAATGACCTCGTCGGTGCTGTTATTCAGCGTTTGACCCACCAGCATAGCCGCTAGGCACTGCCCCGCCGGGTCTCCGTTAGGGTCTTTTTCTCGCTTATATTCTTGGAAGCAAAAAAAAGGGGTGTCGGGCGAGCGGAAGCCCGATGCCACTATTCCGTCTGGCTTACCCGATAGCAAAATAGGCGTGTTTGTACTATCAAGAACGACAGCCGAGATATATCGTTGGGCAAAGAGATTCATTTTTTTTACAATCGTAAACTTAGGCATACTAAAAACAGGCCCGATAAAGTGCAGCGAGAGTTCCTGTTCGTTCCAGTGGCCAACGTTCAGGATGAGCATTTCCCGTAGTTCATCGGCTTCGTATCGCTCCTGATCGTTGAGTGGTATGGCAGCATTTAACCACTCATTGAGTGCCGACGGAACAAAAATTGGTTCTAAATCAAACGTATCTTCTAAATACTCCTGGGTACAGCTATTGAAGTCCATCAGGGTTGTTTTTAGGGTAAAGATACAGCTTTGCGCTGCCCGAAAGCAGCCAGCGTTTTGGTTTCAGAATGGATTTAAGTACAGCCCAACGCCGAGCCAATTCACGGTTTGGGACTCGTATAGGCTGTATGGCCGAAAACCGGAATAGCCCTCTACAATCAGCGTAAACGGATTTCCCGAATGCCCGGACGCGGCCCGACCAGACGCGGCCGAACGCAGCCCGGCCCGACCCAGTTCAAACCCGGCCCCGGCTTTGATGCCCGGCTGAAAATTGGTTTGCTGCCAGACTTTTATATCAACACCACCAATAAATCGCACGGCCCGTTGGCTTGGATTTCGGTAAAAAAAGCCGAGTTGTCCGCTAATCGGTTTGCGCTCGTCGGGGTCGCGCAGCACGATACCAGCCCCGCCGTACACCCGTAAACCATTGGTAAACAGACGACTGTATGTGGCATCAATCAGTTCGTAATTAACGGCGTTGGGTAAATAATATGGAATCTGGTTGCGGATAATGTAATCGTCGCCGAGGTGTGATGAGATGTGATAGAGCCGAAACCGCCACGTGCCAGCCCCACGCCGAACGTTATACGAGATGCCAACCCGGTAATCGGTGTTGACCAACTGCCGTTTCTGTTTTTTCAGCGTTGCGTCATAATAAACCTCAAACTGCGTGAACGAAGCCACGTCTAACGCCCATTCACGCGCCCGAACAACACCGGCTTTGCGAGACCAGCGTTCTTTCCGCAAAAACGGTTTTTGGGTGCCAAACGCAAACGGCACAATACTGCCGGGATAACGGGTTCTATCGGTAGTGTAAACCGGCAACACACTGCCGTATGTTTGCGATTGCAGCGGATCAAGCAAAATTGGCCCGAAAAGGTGATCGGTAGGAAAGGCGGTTCTGCAAGGGTAAATCGCGGTATCGGCGGGTTGGGCGTGGCCGAAAAAGGATACGAAAAGCAGACAGAGCGGTAGAAACTTCATAACGGGCCGGGGCAGGTTGCAGCCGCGAATAAACGCAAAAAACCGCACCCAACGTTTTTTAACCGATTCGGCTCAGTCTGGTTAAACCTACACATAGCTGGTTTATCTAACCGGAAGCATGTACAGTATTGTTCATCAACTCAATTCGTTACGACTATGAAAGCAATAAAAACAACAGGTTTGTTAGCGGTGTTAGCTACGTTGCTAACGCTGGCAAGTTGCGGCCCCACGTATGTCAGATCAGATTATGGCCCGCGTTATGGTACCGGCTACCGGCCATACGGTAACTATAACAATGGGTATTATGGCAACCGCTATTACCGTCGCCCACCGATTATCGTGGCTCCGCGCCCGCGTGTGTACATGCGCCCAATTCCACGTGTGTATGAACGTCCGTATTCGGGTGGGCGGCAGAGTTATGGCAATAGCCGGGGCAACAACAACGGTCGCACTCGCGGTCGCGGGCCGAGGTAAATTGGTCATTACTCATTGAGAATTGGTCATTAGCTTCGCGTTGAACGACTAATGACCAATCTCCAGTGACTACCGTAATTTCAGCGTTGCCAGCGTCAGCACGGCCAGAATGATGCCGACGATCCAGAAGCGCGTCACGATTTTGGCCTCGTGATAACCTTTCTTCTGGAAGTGATGGTGCAACGGCGACATCAGGAAAATACGGCGCCCCTCGCCGTATTTTTTTTTAGTGTATTTAAACCAACTGACCTGTATAATCACCGACAGGTTTTCGACCAAAAAAATCCCGCACATTACCGGAATCAGCAGTTCTTTGCGGATTGCCAGCGACAACACAGCAATCACCCCACCGAGCATCAGGCTCCCGGTGTCGCCCATAAAGACTTGGGCCGGGTACGAATTGTACCACAAAAAGCCCACGCAAGCCCCCACAAAAGCCGCGCAAAAAATCACCAACTCGCCCGAATTGGGGATATACATGATGTTGAGGTACTCCGAAAACCGGGCGTTCCCCGACAGATAAGCCAGCACACCCAACGTGAGGGCGATAATAACCGACGTGCCAGCCGCCAGCCCGTCAATTCCGTCGGTAATGTTGGCACCGTTTGAGACCGCCGTGATGATGAAAATACAAACCAGCGTGTAAACAATCCAGGTGTATTCATCGGGCAAGAGGCCAAACAGCAGCGAACTATAATCAAATTCGTTATTTTTCAGGAAAGGCAGCGTGGTCAGTGTGGATTTTACGTCGTGATAAACCGAAATCTGGCCGAGGTTTGAACTCACGAGCGGTTTATCGAACACCCGGATTTTAACGTTCTCATTAAAAGACAGCGTTACGCCCACAATTACGCCCAGCCCTACTTGCCCAATGACCTTAAAAATCCCTTTCAGCCCGTCTTTATTCTTCCTGAATTTCTTAATGTAATCGTCAATAAACCCAATCAACCCCGTCCAGAGGGCCGATACGAACAGCAAGACGATATAAACGTTGGTGATTTTGGCGAATAGCAAGACCGGAATCAGCAGTGCGGCCAGAATAATAAACCCGCCCATCGTGGGCGTTCCCTGTTTCTGCATTTGGCCTTCTAAGCCGAGGTTGCGGATGATTTCGCCGACTTGCTGTTTCCGCAGGAAGTCAATAATCCGCCGACCAAAAATGGCCCCAATCAGCAACGACGTGACCACCGTGCCTAACGCCCGAAACGAGATGTACTGAAAAACGCCCGCACCAGGGAAGTCAAATTCGCGGTCAAGAAACGAGAAGAAGTAATACAGCATGAGTGGTTTTGGTGTTCGTGGTTCGTAGTTCGTGGTTCGTGGTTTTCCGAAGAACGGTCAAAACTACGAACCACGACCTTAATCAGCGGCATCAACTTTTCCGGCGGTTGTAAAGGCTTCGCGCAACACGGCCCGGTCGTCAAAATCATATTTTACGCCCCCAATATCCTGGTATGTTTCGTGGCCTTTGCCCGCCACCAGCACAATATCGTGCGGATGGGCCAATGCCACCGCCGTTTGGATGGCTTCGCGCCGGTCTTCAATCGTCTGCACCCGTCGGGCATCGGCCGTCGGCACGCCGACCTGCATCTGAGCCAGAATCGCCAGCGGGTCCTCGTTACGCGGATTGTCGGAGGTCAGAATTACCACATCACTGAATCGGCAGGCGATGGCGGCCATTTCGGGGCGTTTGGTGGTATCGCGGTTGCCCCCGCAGCCAACCACCGTAATAATCTGGGGCTGAACAGCTTGCCCGCTATCGGCGCGGAGTTCGGCAATGGTTTCCAGCACATTTTCGAGCGCGTCGGGGGTGTGGGCATAGTCCACAATACCCACAATTTGATTTTCGGAAATAACCTGCTCAAACCGGCCCGGCGGTGGGTTCAGGCCCGATAGTTGAGTCAGCACATCGTCGGGCGATTCGCCCAGCAGCACAGCAGCACCATACACGGCCAGCAGGTTGTAGGCATTAAACCGCCCGATGAGTTTAAACCACACCTCGCGCTCGTCAACGGCCATCTGCATCCCGAACAAACTGTCGGCCAGCACTTTACCTTTGAATGTACAGAGCGTTTGCAGTGAATAACTCTCGCGCCGGGCCGCTGTGTTTTGCAGCATCACTAAGCCACGTTTGTCGTCGGCGTTGGTCAGAGCGAAGGCTGTAGCGGGCAGTTGATCGAAAAAGCCTTTTTTGGCCTTGATGTAATTATCAAACGTCAGGTGAAAATCGAGGTGGTCGTGGGTGATATTTGTAAAAATTCCCCCGGCAAAATGCAGCCCGGTAATGCGCTCCTGCACCACCGCGTGCGAACTAACCTCCATAAACACGTGCGTGCAGCCCTGCGCCAGCATCTGAGTCAGTAATTGGTTCGTCGTAATAGCATCGGGCGTGGTGTGGGTGGCGGTAATTACCTGATCATCAATCTGATTCTGCACCGTACTGAGTAATCCGCACCGATACCCCAACGCCCGAAACAACCTAAAAAGCAACGTCGCGACGGAGGTTTTACCGTTGGTGCCGGTCACGCCCACGAGGTGTAATTTACGGGATGGCTGCTCATAAAAATTGGCGGCCACAAAGCCTAACGCCCGCGCCGAATCAGCCACCTGTACGTAGGTTACGCCATCGGCGGGTTCGGCAGGGAGCGTTTGGCACAGGATGGCCGTTGCGCCCTGCTCAATGGCTTTCGGGATGAAGCTATGCCCGTCAGTGACGGTTCCCGGCATGGCTACAAACAAACTGCCCGGCCCGGCCCGGCGCGAATCCATCGTCAGACTGGTGATTTGCGTGTCTTCATCGCCGATTATCGCCAGCGTTGGAATATGGTGGAGAAGGGTTTGGATCGTCATATCAATGCAGTAGTTTACCAAAATCAAGCCAATGCTCGTATCTCAACCTCAACGAACGCCAGTACATCAGCATCCGAAATTTCGCCTGAATCAAGCCAGTACCGCAGCCCTCTCGGTATTGGTAACTCATCACCATCTTCATTAATACCCTGAAAATGAAAAGCTAATGCACTCCGAAACGACGCTACTGTTTTATCAATCGTTTTGCCTGTAGCAGCACAACCTAACACATCCGGTGAATAAGCCGAAAAGTTGGTAAGGCCACTTTCGATAACCATTAGGTACCTATCCATTTTATTATTATCTTCTTGCAGGACTACAACAATCCAGCTTGTTTTAAAATTGACTTTTCTGTTTTTGGGTGTAATTCATCACTCAACTTGCCCGCAACCGTAACCCGTCCTGACTTGTTACCGTGTTTAAATTACCGGTGGCTACGCGTCTGACTGTGAATTTTCCAGCCATCAGATTCAATTAACCTGATTATCGCACCTACTTTCATTTAGGGGCAGTTTCAAAATCACTTCCCTCTCCAACCACCGCCACCGTTCCCGTCCGGCGGAGCGACCGCGCGGCCAGAAACACACTGACCAGCGCCAGGACTGAACCGGCCAGAAACGGCGCACCCGGAAAATAAACCAGTGTACCAGGCCGGGTGAAATACGAAAACAAACCCGTCATCAACGGTGGGCCAACGGTTCCGGTCAGGCTTACCAAACTCGTTAAGCCGCCCTGTAATTCGCCCTGTTCGTTGGGTGGCACCTGCGCCGAAATGATCCCCTGTAACGACGGCCCGGCCAGGCCACTGAGCGCGTAAGGCAGAAAGAAAACGTACATCTGCCAGCCTTCTAGGGCCAGCGACATCAGCCCCAAACCGAGCGACATCATGGCCAGGCCAACGTAAACGGCCCGTTTCTGCCCTATTTTCGGGATAATCACCCGAATCAGTCCGCCCTGCACAATGGCAACGGCTAATCCTACAAAACCAAGCGAATAGCCTACTTCGGCTGGCCCCCAACCGAAACTCTCCATCGTAAAGTAACCCCAAACGCTCTGCACGGCCTGTCCGGCAATGTAAATCAGTATCAGCGACGTGATCAAGCCCGTTACAACCGGATATTTGAACAAGTGCGTGAGCGAACCAACCGGGTTGGCCCGTCGAATATCGAATTTTCGGCGGTTTTCGGGAGCCAGTGATTCGGGCAAAATGAAGTAGCCGTAGAGTGCGTTCAGGCCAGCCAGACCCGCAGCTGCCAGAAACGGAATCCGTGCACCATATTGCCCCAAAATTCCGCCGAGAGCCGGGCCGATAATGAAACCTAAACCAAAGGCTGCGCCAAGCAGGCCGAAGTTTTGGGCGCGTTTTTCGGGCGTACTTACGTCGGCAATGTAGGCCGAAGCCGTTGTTAAACTCGCACCCATAATACCCGCAATAATCCGCCCTACAAACAACCAGCCAATCGTAGGCGCGAAGGCAAGAAACAGATAATCAATAGAAAAGCCCGTTAATGAGATCAACAACACCGCCCGCCGACCATATTGATCGCTCAGACCACCCAGCACTGGCGCGAATAGAAACGACATCACGGCATAGGCAAACGTGAGCCAGCCACCATAAGTAGCCGCCTGACTCAAGCCGCCGTGAACCAGTTCTTCGATGAGCGAGGGAATCACCGGCGCAATAATGCCCAGCCCGATTACGTCAATCAGCACCGTAATGAAGATAAAGCCAAGCGCGGCCTGTTGTTTTTGCATGAGTAAGAGTTGCCCAATTCGGGCCGCAAGAACGGCAAAAAGCCCGTACCGACCGTTAAATCAAGTATGACTTATTGGCCGGTTTTGTTTTGCCATCCGTCGTGCTGACCTTTGCCCGTGTATGAAAGTCAGCGTAACTATTATTACCTATAATCAGAAAAACTTTATCGGTAAAGCCATTGACAGCGCACTGATGCAGGAAACAACGTTCCCGGTTGAAATTCTGGTCGGTGACGATTGTTCGACTGACGGCACCCGCGATATTATTCGTGACTACGAAGTTCGGTATCCGGGGCGCGTGACTGGCGTATTGCACGAGCGGAATCTGGGTAAAAACGGCGGTATCAACTGCCTGGAAACCCTAAAGCGCACCAAAGGCGAGTATTGGGCCATTATGGATGGTGACGACTACTGGACAGACCCACTCAAACTCCAGAAAGAAGCTGATTATTTAGATGCCCACCCCGACTGCTCAATGGTGTTTCATAACGCCCGCATTACGTTTGAAGACGGGTCGCCATCGTATCTGCTCAACAGGGCCGAGATGAAATCGTTTTATACCGTTGACGACCTGATTGGCGAACAGGAAATCTGGTTTATGGCAACATCAAGCCAGATGTATCGTAATATCATCCCAGAATATCCGGCTTGGTTTCGCGAGTCGAGCAGTGGTGATATTCCCCGGCTGATTTTGAAAGCTAAACTTGGCAACATCGGGTATATTCCTGATGTGATGTCGGTTTATCGGAAAAACCGGGGCGGGGCCAGTTACCACGATAACGAACGAGACGAGGTGTTTCTCCGAAACCGGATTGAGATGTACGGCAATATCAATCGCGAGTTAGGGTTCAAGTACAACCAGACGCTGACAAAAAATATCGCCCGCTATTACCGGATGATGCTCGATGCGAAACAGTACGAAAACAGATATGCAGGACGGGTAGCTCTGGCCATCAAGTACTTAAACATGGCCCAGCCCGGCTGGAACGTTACTAAAGACATCATCCGCGATTATATTTTGCCCGCCCCGTTAGCAAAACTGTACAGCAGTATCCGGCTACTACCGCACAAAAACTAAACACGGCAAACAGAAAACTAACTATGAAACTAAGCGTCGTTATTCCGGCCTACAACGAACAGGAATCGTTGCCCCACACGCTCCGAACGTTATATGAGTGCCTCGCCAAACACGGCATCGAACACGAAATCTGCGTGACTAACGATAACTCGAAAGATAACACGCTCGTCGTTTTGCAGGAATTGGCACTGAAAATTCCGACGCTGGTTTTTTACACAAACCCCGGTCCAAACGGTTTCGGGTACGCCGTGCGCTACGGCCTCGAACGGTTCTCCGGCGATTGCGTGGCCGTTTTTATGGCCGATTTGTCTGACGACCCCGAAGATCTGGTGAAATATTACCACAAAATGCGCGACACGGGCGTAGATGCCGTGTTTGGGTCGCGGTGGAGCAAAGGCGGCAAAGTGATTGATTATCCGCGATTGAAAAAGGTAATTAATCGCGTGGCAAACGCTATTGTGATGGCCGTGATGGGTATTAAATACAATGACACCACCAACGCCTTCAAACTGTACCGGCGCGAAACCATCGAAGGCATCAAGCCATTTCTGGCTCCGCATTTCAACCTCACCATTGAATTACCCCTAAAATCAATGGTGCGCGGCTACACCTACGCCGTTGTTCCGAATAGCTGGACAAACCGGAAATATGGGGTCTCGAAGCTAAAAATCAAGGAGATGGGTGGCCGGTACTTTTTTATCCTGATGTACTGCCTGATCGAAAAGTATTTCTCGCAGGGTGATTTCCGCAAGAAGGAAACCGATAAGCCCGCAACGGTGGTAAGCCGGTAAAAGGTAGTGGTCAGTGTCTGAAAGTACTCCCAACCCCCTAAACAGGGGGCTTAAAAAGCCTTTGGCTTTGGCTCCCGGAGGTTTAGCCCCCTGTTTAGGGGGTTAGGGGTACTTTCAGATAGTTACCACCACCTTGTAACGCTATACAAAATCAGCGTCTGCACCACCGCCCAGCTCACCGCACTCATGAGCATGTAGCCGATTAATTTTACCCGGCTTACCCGAAACGAAACGGCCAGTACAGTGCCGCCGATGGGCGTGAGCAGAATTGGCGTTAGAAACGCGATGCCGACCATACCCGCCCGTTGCCAGATTCGTACCGCCAGCCGCGTTTTGCGGGAGAACCGCTTCACCGGATCGCGCCGAAACCGCGCCGAAATCTGCTCCAGCACCGCCCCGGCAAATACCACCAGAATTACACTTAGCATCATGCCCAGCACGGTGCAGATTGCAGTTTCGGGCCAGCTAAGACCCAGGGCCAGCCCCGCCAGCGGGCCGCCCACAAATTTGAGCGTACTGGCTAACAGAACCGAAATGTATTTGGCAATTTGCATCCCGTAAAATTACAGCAATTCCCGATGAACCTCGTTTATGTAGATGCCCACACGCTGAACCCCGGCGATTTATCTTGGAAACCGATACTATCGCTTGGCAGCGTAACCGTTTATCCCCGTACGCCCCCCGATGAACTCTTGGAGCGCGTCGTCAGGGCTGATACCATCCTGACTAATAAAGTCCGTTTCGACCGAGCCACGCTCGAAGCCCTGCCCAACTTGCGCTACATTGGGGTTACGGCCACTGGCTACGACATTATTGACCTCATAGCCGCCCGCGAGCGGGGTATCACCGTGACCAACGTGCGCGGATACAGCACCGATTTTGTGGCGCAGCACACGGTCGCACTGCTCCTCGAACTTACCCAACACGTTGGGCGGCACAGCCAAAGCGTTGCGGCAGGCGATTGGGTGCAGTCGCCTGATTTTTCGTATGCAAAAACACCCTTGATTGAGTTAGCCGGAAAAACACTGGGCATCGTGGGTTACGGCGAGATTGGTCGGCGGGTGGCCGTTATTGGCCGGGCGTTGGGCATGAATATCCTTGTCAACCGCGCCAATCCAAACCCCACCGACGGGGTAAATTACGTGGATTTACCAACGTTGTTTTCGCAAAGTGATGTTGTGACACTGCACTGCCCAATGACCTCAGAAAACCGGGGGTTCGTGAATCAGGCGTTGTTACAGCAAATGAAGCCTACTGCGTTCTTAATAAACACGGCGCGGGGCGGACTGTTGAATGAGCCTGATGTGGCGCAGGCATTGAACGAAGACCGGATTGCCGGGGCTGGATTAGACGTGTTATCCACCGAACCGCCAACGGCTGATAACCCATTATTGGCCGCCAGAAATTGCCTGATTACGCCCCACATCGCCTGGGCAAGCCGGGCAGCCCGGCAACGACTCATGGATCAGGTTTGCGCCAATGTCCGGGCGTTTTGGGCCGGTGAACCAATTAACGTAGTGGGTGGTCTGTGAACTATCAGGCTCCTGCAAATCGAACAAGATCATCAATATTGTTGATAATCAATACGTTATCAGCGGCATTGATATCCTGCCCGACAATCTGATAGCCCGTCAGCAGAATAGTTGAATCGGGGAACGTAGTGGCTAATTTATCCACGTATGGCTGCACATCGCTGTTAGACGGCACCGACGTAATGGCCGAGAAAATATAGTCGGGTTTGTGCAATTCGTGTGCAAAACCTAACTCGTTGAACGGCAGATTCTGACCCAGATAGACCACCTTGTTGTAGCGCGCGCGGATGATATAACTGGCAAATAGCAGGCTGATTTCGTGCAATTCGCCTTCGGGCAAGAACAACATATACTTCTTGCCATCGGGCCGTTGTTTGCTCACCTGCCCGTCAATAGCAACGATAATCTTCTGGCGAATCAGGTTGGTAATAAAATGCTCCTGCGCCGGGCCAACCGAACCCGTTACCCACAATGTTCCAATCCGGCTCAGAAACGGATAGATGATATGGATCATGGTTTTCTCGAAGCCAAATTGCAGGATATTAGTACTGATGATCTTCTCGAACCGCTCTTCATCGAGGTCAATCATAGTGATTGTTAAGGCATGAATTTGATCGGGGTAAGTTAGCTGACGATCCGAAATTTTGATTACCTCACGGTTCATTTCTTCGACCGACAGCCGCGAAATATCCGAGATTTTGTACCCGTGATCTTTCAGCAGCGAGATATTTAGAACGAGTTTGAGATCGTGATCGTCGTAGGTACGGATGTTGGTATCTGTCCGTTTGGGCGTAATTATGTTATATCGCTGTTCCCAAATACGGAGGGTGTGTGCCTTGATACCAGACAGTTGTTCGAGATCTTTAATAGAATAATTGCTCATCAGACAGTATTTTTTCGCACGTACAGATACCTGATTAGCCCTGAAAATATGACGGTATATCTCTGTTGAATGTGGGTGTTCTATACAAAACCCATAAAATTATATTTTGTTTAACAATCAGGCATCAATCTATCAACAAAAACTGCAGTCCGAAAAACAAGAATTGTAGCATTAATAACCACCCCGCCAGCCGATTTTCTTTCCGAAACGGCAGGGCAAACCACAGGCTCATCAACCCCAGCGACACCAGCCACCAGGCCACGTAGTTCTGCACCGGAACGGGTTGCCCAAACCATGTCCAGAAATCAAGTTTTACGGCTACTGGCTCAATAAACAGGTCTAAAACCACCATTATCGTGGCCGCTACGGGTGCTTTTAACCAGCCCGGCAGGGCCAGCCGGTCTGTTACTGAACCACAGCAGTAGGTCAGCATGAGCCAGTTTATACCCAGCACCGGCGGCACTCCCCACAGATGCCAGCCCAGGCCCGCGCCGTATTCATACCGGCCAAAAATTTGTGCAGTGTTTACGCCTAAAACCTCCACAAAAAAACCCAATAGCATAGCCGAAATTGCATAAAAACCGAAAGCCGGTCGCCAGTCGGTGTGATAGGCCAGGAGTAGAATGAGTGAGACAACAAGGTTGGTTGGAGCCAACGGACGGATATACGGCAGCAGAGCAGGTACTTGAAACCCAACAATACCAGTGATATAGGCCATTGTCAGAAGCACTACGACGGTGGCATGTCGGCGATCAATGGCAAAGGGGCTGAATAACATACGGCTAAAACCCAAAAAGAGCGGCCAAAGTTGGCGCGTAACCCGCAAAAAACGACAAAAGCCCCGCAGACGTGCAGGGCTTTTATGTTGACGGGTGGAGGACGGGGCTCGAACCCGCGACCTTCGGTACCACAAACCGACGCTCTAACCAACTGAGCTACGACCACCATTTAAGGACTGCAAAAATAACAGCTTCGGCTGGTTTTGTCAAGCCCAGACGCTTATTTTTTCAATTTACCATCCAGCAGTCGCCACATACCGAGTGGGTTTGCGTCCTGTAATTCGGCGGGCAGGAGCGCATCCGGGAAGTTCTGATAGCAAACGGGCCGTGCAAATCGGCGGATGGCGTTGGTGCCAACCGAGGTACTGCGGCTGTCGGTCGTGGCCGGGTAGGGGCCGCCATGCTGCATGGCATGGCTCACCTCAACGCCCGTCGGAAAACCGTTGATGAGCACCCGCCCCACTTTCTGTTCCAAAATCGCTAATAAGTCAACGTACTGTGGCAATTCGTCAGCCGTACCGTGAACGGTAGCCGTTAGGTGGCCGCCCAAAGCCTGGGCTATGGCCAGCAATTCGGCGTGGGTCTCGGCCTCGATCAATACACTACCGGGGCCGAATACTTCCTCGGCCAGAACCGGGTTTTGCCGGAAATTCTCCGCCGATGTTTGCAAAATGGTTGGCGTTCCAGCTGTAAAATTCGTTACCGCACCGCCCGAGTCGCCCGTTTTCTGAACGCCTTCCACCGTTTGTAAATGCGTTATGCCGCGCTGGTAACTATCAGCAATGGCCGGGGTCAGCATTGCACCAACAGACGTTTGAGTAATAGCTTCGCCAATAGTTTGCACAAACGCAGGCCAGTGTTCGGTTTTCTCGCCGATGAGCAAACCAGGATTGGTGCAAAACTGCCCCACGCCCATCGTCACTGACTCCACGTAGGCACGGGCCAGTGTTTCGCCCCGTTCGGCCAGGGCACCAGGTAACACAAAAACGGGGTTGGTACTGCCCATTTCGGCATATACCGGAATCGGCTCCGGGCGGGCGTTGGCGGCATCGAACAACGCCTTCCCACCCCGAAACGACCCGGTGAACCCGACCGCTTTGATGGCCTGATGCTGCACTAATGCCATACCAACGGCATTATGTTTACCCTGCACCATCCGAAAAACACCGATTGGCAATCCCAAGGCGGCAACGGCCCGGCCAATAGCATCGCCCACGAGTGCAGAGATGCCGGGGTGCGCTGGGTGCGCCTTAACCACCACCGGGCAACCAGCCGCGAGTGCCGAAGCTGTATCGCCCCCGGCTACTGAAAACGCCAGCGGAAAATTACTGGCTCCAAACACCGCCACCGGCCCCAGCGGACGCAGCATCTGCCGCAGCGACGGGCGGGGCGCGGGTTGGCGGTCGGGCAGGGCGGTGTCTATCCGGGCATCCACCCACGAGCCGTTGCGGAGGTAACTGGCAAACAGCCGCAACTGCCCGCAGGTACGGCCCCGTTCGCCGGTGAGCCGGGCGAGGGGCAGAGCTGTTTCGAGATGGGCGCGTTGCAGGAGTTCATCGCCGAGGGCTTCGATTTCGGCAGCAATCGCATCAAGCAAATCGGCTTTGGCGGTGCCGGGTAGTTGGCGGTAAGTCTGGAAGGCTTCGGCGGCTTGCTCACAGGCTTCGGCAACGGCAGAATCGGTTGCTTCGGTAAAGATGCCGGGCAGGGTTTGGCCGGTGGCGGGGTTGATGGCCTGAAATGTTTCGGCGGTTTGGTTTGTCATTGCAGAGTTAATTGGTTGTTGAGAAACGCGGTTGTCTGTTCATGGAAACGCGCTTTAGCATAGCAAATCGGGGTTTGTCGGGGCAAGTTACGGCGTTGGCCGAAAATTTTCCGCCCCGGCAATCGCGTAACCGGGCCGTAAACTGCGTTATTTTGCAGACATGGTAGGAATTATTATGGGTAGCCTGTCTGACCGCCCGATTATGCAACAGGCCGCCGACATTCTGGCTGAGTTAGGCATCGTCTGCACGATGGATATTGTATCGGCCCACCGAACGCCCGAAAAAATGGTCGAGTATGGCCGCACGGCGCGAGAGCGGGGTTTGCGCGTGGTGGTGGCGGGCGCGGGCGGGGCGGCTCACCTGCCCGGCATGGTGGCCGCGCTCACCACGTTACCCGTGATTGGCGTTCCCGTTAAGTCGAGCAACTCAATTGATGGCTGGGATTCGATTTTGTCTATTTTGCAGATGCCCGCCGGGGTTCCGGTGGCAACGGTAGCCCTCGATGGCGGGCGCAATGCCGGGATTTTGGCCGCTCAAATTATCGGCGCGTTTGACGAAACCGTTGCCAAACGGCTGGCTGATTACAAACAGGAACTGAAACAGAAAGTGGATGCAATGCAAATTGAGTTGCAAGTGGTTAGTGGCAAGTGATTAGTTGCTGCCGAAGAACATTTTTTGCTAACCACTTGCCACTAACCACTGATCACTAAAAAAATGGAAGCACCAAACCCCCGACCCAATCAACCCTCTAACCTGCCTGCCATCACGTTGGCTGTGCTGGTAGCCCTGATTCTGGCCCTGTTGTATGTTGGCTACGAATACATTGCCGATACCTCGGCAGATGCCAAAGAGTTCAGCAATATCGTGATTGACTCGACCAACCGGCAGAGTAAAATCACGCCCGAAGAACCCGTGCTGATTAACCCCGAAGAAGCACCCGACACGGCGGGGCAACCTGTTCCGGTTGACCTGTCGCAGTCAACGCCAGCCACCGATGAGCCGGTTGCTACTGCCGATGCTATTGCTGAAGACAACCGCGAAAACCCAACCGAAGGCGAGGCTAACGAGAAGCCAGTGACAGAGAAACCGGCCACCGAAAAGCCTGTAACCGAGAAGCCAGTGGTAGAAAAGCCCGCACCCGAAAAACCGGCAATGCCAAAAACGGGCGGGGTTTCGTCGGTTTACACCGTTGGGGCAGGCGAAACATTTTACGGCGTGGCAAACCGCTACAACTTAAAAGTCAGTACGTTAAAGGCCCTGAATCCGGGCGTGTCAGAGAACTCAGTGAAGGCGGGAATAACCAAGCTCACCGTAAAAGTCCGGTCGGTGCATACCGTTGGGCCGGGTGATGTGCTACGGGTAGTTGCCCAAAAATACGGCATTTCAAAAGAAGCCCTGATGCGGGCTAACGGCAAAGCCAAAGACATTGCCCAACGGGGCGAAAAACTCAACATCCCGTTTGCGGAGAAGCAGTAATAAGCCACGGATTAGTTCGACTGGCCAAACGGGTATTCGTGCATCTCGTTTGAACGGACTGCTCACCCGGAAAAACAAATGACCGTTGGCAACGCCGATTTCGAGGTCGTTTTTCAGTGGTTTTGGCACATCAACGCCCGTATGATAGATAGACGATTCTTGATATTTTGGCAATAAAAAAGCGACGGTTTATACAAGATAAACCGTCGCTTCGGCAAAATGGGTGAATCTATCTCATCAGAAATCTTCCTCCATCGAGAATTTAGACACTTCCTTATCCTTGCCCGTCGAGGCCATCACGCCTGCTTTCTGGTACTCCCCAACGCGCTTCTCGAAAAAGTTGGTTTTACCCTGCAACGAGATCATATCCATGAAATCGAACGGGTTGGTAACATTGTATATCTTCTGCAAACCGAGCGATACCAGCAGGTGATCGGCCACAAAGGCGATGTACTGCTGCATCAGCACGGCATTCATGCCAATGAGCGACACCGGCAACGCATCAGTCACGAACTCCTGCTCAATTTCTACGGCATCACGAATGATACCATATAGTTGCTCTTCGGGCATTTTGTTCTGAATGTGGTCCGTGTAGAGCAGGCAGGCAAAGTCGCGGTGCAGGCCTTCATCGCGCGAAATCAGTTCGTTCGAGAACGTTAGGCCGGGCATCAGGCCCCGCTTTTTAAGCCAGAAAATTGAGCAAAACGACCCCGAAAAGAAAATTCCTTCAACAGCGGCAAAAGCAATGAGCCGCTCGCCAAAGGTGCCGTTCTCGATCCAGCGCAAGGCCCAATCTGCTTTTCTCCGTACGCACGGAATGGTGTCAATGGCGTTGAGCATCCGGTCTTTCTCGACCGGGTCTTTGATGTACGTATCAATCAGCAGGGAGTAGGTTTCAGAGTGGATGTTTTCCATCATAATTTGAAACCCGTAGAAGCATTTGGCTTCGGCATACTGCACTTCCGACAGGAAATTAACGGCCAGGTTTTCATTCACGATACCATCAGACGCGGCAAAGAACGCCAGCACGTGCGAGATAAAGTGCCGTTCGCCATCGTTGAGGTTATTCCAGTCTTTCATGTCCTGACCGAGATCAATTTCTTCGGCAGTCCAGAACGAAGCCTCGTGTTTTTTATACATCTGCCAGATGTCGGCGTGTTTAATTGGAAACAGCACGAAGCGGCTTTTGTCTTCTTCAAGTATAGGTTCGAATACGTCGGTTTCTGCCATCATGGTATGATTGGGTTTACGGGTGATTTAATTGGTTTGGCTTATGGTAACAACTGCCTTTTTGGGGCAGACAAGACCTACAAATCTAACCGTTCTACCGCTTAGATTGTTGGCTGGCAGTTAAGGAAAAGTGCATTTAGTTAGGGGGCGATAGCCGTAACACTTTTTATTTTTATCCGTTGCGCCCGTTCACTGCTGCGCGGCAGAGTGTTGGCGGCTGACTCAAATTGTAGCTGCATAATTGTACCGTCCCAACCGGGTCGGCCTGCCAGATCAATCTTGTATGTCCGCATCTGCCCATCACCAATAATGGGGAAAGCCGCGCGCCGTTCTGGAATGGGCAGGAAAGCCGGGTCCTGCGGTTTTAGCCAGGCAAGCAGGGCTTGTGTGGCGGGCGTGGTGAAGGCGGCCTGCACATACACCGTTGGCAGGTCGGCAGCCCGATAAAACACCTGTGGGCTTTTGATATCGAAACTGGCTTTTGTTGAGTCATCGCGGCCCCATTGCACGTTTAGTTCGTTCTGAATAGGCTGGCCGGTGTCCTGAGTATTGTAAAAGTGCCATCCCGAACGCCCGGCAGAGATTTTATCAGCAGCAGCACCAAAGCGAAAATTAGGTAGCGTGGCCGGGCGCGGCTGGGCATACGCAAACTGCCGGATGTCGGTTATGTTACCCACAATCAAGTCATATTCGTAGTCATAAAACCCGTTATAATCCATCTGAATAATGGGTGCCGCCGTTGCGTATGCCGAGTTGTCATCGTATTCTGAACCGACTCCGGTCGTCCCAAAAAAAGCCGTTCCAAACGTGTACTGATTTGGCACAAACAGCCCTAACCCGCGCCCGGCCTTGTTGAGCAGGGCCGTCCAGGATTCAGTGGCATAACAGTAGGTCAACTCACTGTTAGTGAGTGTGTTAACGGCGGCATTGGTGTATGGCTGTGAACCCGTGTAACTGATTTTTTGGTAATAAGGGCCGTTGAGATACATGCAGGGAACTTCCTGCGAACGGCCTTCATACTGGGTTTTGTCGGAGCGGTTAATGACTGTTCGTACCCGCACGTGAACCGTATTGTTTTTCAGTTCAATCCAGGTTTCCATTGTACACTCGGCCACCACCTTGTTGAGCGGCCAGATCAATGGAATAGTTTTCACATAAAGCCGGGTGCTGTCTATCTGGTTGTAGCTAACCACCTGTGCCGGATTATTGTAATAGTCGCCGGTTTGCACGGGATTCCAGCCCAGATTAGCCCAGGTTGGCACTGGTTTTTGGCCGTTGGGGGTATATGGCACCGGGCCAGAATACAGGCTGGTTTGCAGTTGCCTGCCGAGGTCAAAATTATTGACCATGTTTTCGCCATTGAAACCTTCGGTCAGGTAGGTGATGGCTCCACCGGCATTGAGGTTGATGCCCAGTCTGATTTTGCCGTTGTACAGAAACAAACTCGTTGGCGGTGGCGGTGGTGGTGGCGGGGT
>JBBRUV010000010.1:0-29909 GCA_038247465.1 Cytophagales bacterium | reverse complement strand
GGGTTCAGCCGATTGGCACATCAACTCCGACGAGCCGATCATTCTGGACTACAATACCAATTTCAAGCAAAACCAGCCAGCAAATCTGTATGCGGCTGATGCCTTCCGGGCATCGGACCACGACCCGGTTTTGGTTGGGCTATCGCTAACCGGTCCCCTCACCGCTACTCTTGTGGCCAGCACCTCGGCGGTTTGTCCGGGTACGCCTGTCAACTTCTCAGCAACGGTAGCCGGTTTGGGTACAGGTGCAACCTACGCGCTCACTATTACCAACGGCACTAACCAAACAACAGCGTCGGGCCTGTCGGCTTCGGCGGTAACGGTGTCGGTTACGCCAACCGTGCCGGGTGCCTTCACATTGACGGTTCTGACCTCAACCGCTCTGACAATGTCGGCGGTGAGTGGCAGCATCACCATCAACGCCGTTCCAACGAATGCCAGCTTAACCAGCGGCACCCTGACCTGCTCGCAAACGAGCGTGACCCTGACCGCTTCGGCAACGGGCGGAGTAAGTTACACGTTTGGCACGGGAGCCACGCAAATTGGCACAACCAACTCGGCACGAGTAAGCAGTATTGGTACTTACTCGGTTGTGATCGCGAACGCGAATGGCTGCACGGCAACGGCAACGGCCAGCGTAATTAACGATGTTACTGCGCCAACGGCCACGCTCGTGCCAACAACGGCCACGCTGAGTTGCGCCACGCCAAGCGTAACGTTGGTTGCTTCGGGCGGCAGTTCCTACAGCTTCTCCGCAAGCGGGGCAAGTTCAAACAGCTTAGTGGTGAGCAGTGCGGGAACGTATTCGGTGATTGTGACGAGCGCCAACGGTTGTACGGCCATCCAGTCGGCAATTGTAAGTGGCGCGGGTGTGTTTCCAACGCTGATTCTGACGGCAAGCCCATCAACGCTTGTTACCGGAAACAACCTGACCCTCACGGCAACAACGAATCCAACAACAACGCAAACACTCTCGTACACCTTCAGCGGGCCGGGCCTAACACAAACCGCGCAGACCACGAACGTGCTGACGGTGTCAGGAGCAACCACGGCCAACACCGGAACGTTTACGGTGATAGCCACGAACGGAACCTGTAGCCAAACGGCAACGGCAAGCGTAACGGTTACGAACCCCGCTCCGGTTACGGCTGCGGTATCCGTCACGGTGGGCGGCACCCTCGCTGCGGGCCAGTGCACCACCACCCTGACTGCGGTTGCCGTGGGCCGGGTATTTGTTTTCACAAGTTCCAACGGATACACATACAGCACCGTTTTCCGCAACAGTGGTAGCTACGAAGTATCGGCACCGGGCGTGATGAAGCCCGGCAATTATACACTCTCCATTTATGACGACAGCAACCAAACCCAACCATTGACACTGGTTGGCATGGGAACCGTAGTTGTCGCCGGAGCCGGTTGCCCATAAAAAGGCCCCTTCCTGAAACAGCCTGAGTAACGATAACCTGCTTTGAAAAGCCCCCGCCTGTTTCAGGAAGGGGCTTTTTTGTAACTACATTTTTGCCTGTTCAGAATTGGCTAAATTTGCCCGATGCAGACCCTTCTCAACGAACTTCAGCAACAGACAGCCCGCGTCAAACTCGGCGGGGGGCAAAAAAAGATTGACGATCAGCACCGCAAAGGCAAACTCACCGCCCGCGAACGCGTTGCCTACCTGACTGACCCCGACAGCCGGTTTACCGAAATCGGGTTGTTTGCCGGTGACAACCTCTATGCCGAACACGGCGGTTGCCCGTCGGGGGGTGTGGTGGTTGGATTGGGGTATGTGTCGGGGCGGCAATGCGTGATTGTGGCAAACGATGCGACGGTAAAAGCCGGGGCCTGGTTTCCGATTACGGCAAAAAAGACGCTCCGGGCGCAGGAAATCGCGATGGAAAACCGCCTGCCAATCATCTATCTCGTTGACAGCGCGGGCGTTTATCTACCGTTGCAGGATGAAGTTTTTGCCGATAAAGACCACTTTGGCCGCACGTTTCGCAACTGCGCTCACCTCTCGGCAATGGGCGTTTTGCAGGTCTCGGCCATTATGGGCAGTTGCGTGGCGGGTGGGGCGTATTTGCCGATTATGTCTGACGAAGCCCTGATTGTAGAAGGCACCGGCTCCATTTTTCTGGCCGGACCGTACCTCGTGAGGGCCAGTATCGGTGAAGAGGTAGATGCCGAAACCCTCGGCGGGGCTGTGACTCATACCGATATTTCGGGCGTGGTGGACAACCGCTACCCCGACGATAAAAGCTGCCTGGATGCTATCAAGCGTATTTTTTCACGACTCGGCCAGCCCCAAACCGCTGGTTTTGACCGTATTGAACCTGCCCCACCCGCCCACAACCCCGCCGACATTTATACGCTGCTCCCCACCGACCGGGTGAAGCCCTACGATATGCGCGACATCATTGCCCGGATAGTTGACGGCTCCGAATTTGACGAATACAAACCCGGCTACGGTCAGTCGTTGCTCTGCGGGTTTGCCCGAATCGAAGGTTGGGCGGTCGGTATCGTAGCCAATCAGCGCAAAGTCGTAAAAGCCAAAGGCCCCCGCCTTGGCGGGGCAAGCTCGTCCGTTCAGCCGACGGAAATGCAGATGGGGGGCGTAATTTATGGCGACGGAGCCGACAAAGCCGCCCGGTTTGTGATGAACTGCAACCAGAAACACATTCCGTTGGTGTTTGTGCAGGACGTGTCGGGCTTCATGGTTGGCAGCCGCGCCGAGCAGGGTGGTATCATTAAAGACGGAGCAAAATTGGTATCGGCAATGGCAAATTCAGTCGTGCCGAAGTTTACGGTCGTGGTGGGTAATAGCTACGGTGCGGGCAACTACGCCCTGTGCGGCAAAGCCTATGACCCGCGCCTGATTGTGGGCTGGCCCACCGCCCAGACCGCCGTGATGAGTGGCGCATCGGCAGCAAAAACGCTCCTGCAAATTCAGGTCGCAAGCCTGAAAGCCAAAGGCGAAACCATCACCCCCGAAGCCGAACAGGCTATTTTGCAGCGCATCACCGACCAATACAACGCCCAACTTTCGCCCTATTTTGCAGCCGCCCGGCTCTGGCTTGATGCCGTAATTGACCCCCTCGATACCCGCGCCGTACTGTCTGAAGGCATTGCAGCCGCCAACCACGCACCGATAAAAACAGATTATAAAGTGGGCGTGATTCAAACGTAAGCTACTCACCTATAACTTCAGTCCCAGCGACAGATAGACGTTTTGCCCGTCGGCGGGCAGAACGCCCGGCCCCGGATAGCCCCCCGCCCGGCGCGTGAAATATCGCTCATCGGTTAGGTTGTTGACCCCCGCCCGAAACGAATACCGACGAGCCAGCAAATATGAAGCCGATAAATCAATCACTTTATAAGCCGGAATCAGCCCTGTTTGGGCGTTGGCCGTGGGCATTTCGGTGTTGCTGGCATCACTGTAAGCACTGCTCACGCGGTTGAGCAAGGCCGTCAGCGTAAAGGTCTTGTAGGTGTAGTTAGCCCCAAACCGACCGATAAACCGGGGAGCGTTCTCCACAAATTTGTTCTGCAAATTACCGTCTGTCAACTGCCCGTTGACAACAGTTGCCGTCGGCAAATTTCGATACCGGGCATCGTTGAAACCCAACGAGGCAAACAAACTCACATACCCCACCTTCGAGCGACCCGCCAGGGCCACTATCGGGTCAACTTCAACGTAAGCCTCCACCCCCCGGCTCACACTCTGGCCCAGATTGGTTCGGTACTGAAACGGTCGGTTGGTGGCATCGAGTTGGGTTAGGGTGCCGATCCGGTTGTCATAGTTCAGGTAATAAACGCCCACGTCATAATTGAGAAATTTGCGGTAGGCTCCCCGCAGGCCCGCGTCAATAGTGTAGCCTCGTGCATCCTTCAGATTGGGGTCAATCACAAAATCGGTCAAAGCGGCTGGTGTTAGGTCACTGAACAAAACCGGACGGTACGCTTGTGAATAATTTCCGTAGAAGGTAGCAAATGGTGCCAGTTTGTAGTCGGTGCCAACCCCGGCCAGCACAAACGCCCGGCTTTGCAGTTGATTGATGTTGTTTTCGCCACCATTCGCGGCAACACTATATCGCCCGGCCACGCTGTTAACAAGGCTCTCGACCCGGATACCCGGCGTGAGCGTCCAGCGCGTGGTAAGCCGGAACAGGTTTTCGGCAAAAGCGGCTACGTTCGTTGTCCGCAACGTCAGCGCACGGGGATAGGCTGCTTCCTGAAGATTCAGGTTATAGTCAGAACCCGTATCGCCTTTGCCCTGCTGCCGCCGGTCCGTATAGCCATTAAAATATTTCACGCCTGTGGAGAGCGCGTGTTGCCGCCCCAGCACCGTGTACTGACTAATCAACCGGAGTTCACTGCCCCAGTTGCGGTAGGTATCGCGGTCAATGGTGCGGTTGGCAAACTGCCCGGCAGCGTTGGGCGCGTCGGCAACGGTGATGGCATTGACAAACCCAATCTGATTACGCTCGCCGAACAGACCATGTACCTTCAGATTCAGCCGGGTACGGTCGCTGATGGCATAATCGGCCGTAACCGATGGCACCGTCCAGGGAATATTAAACCAGTTTCGACCACGCAGGCTTTGTTGGGCATCCTGCAAAAATCGCGCGTCGGTCAGTCCGCCGGGTTGCTGATTAACGCTGTATGCCCGCGACACTTCGGCCCCGATTTTGAGCCGGTTGGTGATAGCGTAACTGATTGACCCAAAGCCATTAAAGATGCTGTATTGGCTATTTTGCCGCCAGCCGTTGGCCCGGCGATAATCCACGTAACCAAAATATTGCAACCGGCCAACCGTGCCACCCACCGAATTGTATGTTGAGAACAGGCCGTAGCTGCCCACCGACTGCTGAGACTCCATATTAAACGCCTTGTCGGTCGCTGGCTTTTTAAGAACGTAGTTCAGCAGACCGCCAAACTGCGGGCCATATTGCAGCGATGCGCCCCCCCGAATCAGTTCAATCCGGTCAACGGCCTGCATCGGTGGGTTGTAGTAGGCTTCGGGATAACCAAAGGGGTCTGAACTGATGTCAACCCCATTTTGCCGGACATTGAATTCCCAGGAGCGGTTGGGACTTAACCCACGCACGGCCACGCCCACCTGCATCCCGGAGCCTTCGCTTTCCCAAACCATCACACCCGGCGTTTTGCTGAATACCTGACGACTGTTATTGGTAATCAGGTTGGCATCAAGCGCATTCAGCTTGATAACTTCGGTCTTTTTACCGGCATAAATAGCCGTCTGACCAATTTCAGGTAGTGACTCGCGCTCGCGTAATCCTCTGGCGGCCACCACCTGTATCGCCTGCAACTCCTGAACGCTCTCAGTGATGGTGAGCGTCAGCGATGTCAATTGTTTGTCCGTGATGTCGGCGGTTTGTTCCAGTGTATTCAGGCCCACCCCCGTCACCACAACCGTGTAACGACCGTTGGGCAATTGCTGAAATTTAAAGTATCCGGCTGGGCTGGTCATCAACTGACGCACCGTGCTTTTGAGCGTAACCGTTATGCCCTCAACGGGTTGTCCGTTACAATCCAGCACAAGGCCATCGAGCGAACCTGAAGCCCCGCCCGGCACAGGCCCATCGCCCCCGAAAGATACAAATGGACTGATAAAGAAAAGTACGAGTATGATTGATAAATAGCGTTGCATTACGTTTGTCAGGTTTATTTAGACTGATTAAAAACTGATGCAAAAGTAGAGCAGGAATGGGGATTCCCAAAGACTATTTAGAATTAGTTTAGATAATGCAACTATGTCACGCTCCAATGCTAAAAAACCGCACATCGGCCCGAACATTTTCCAGCAACTGCCGGGTGCGCTCCGGGCGGGCATCGGTGATAAACAACTGCCCAAAGGTCTGGGCTTCCATCCGGGCAATGAGTTTACCGATGCGGTGATCGTCTAACTTGTCGAAAATATCGTCGAGCAATAAAATTGGTTTAATGCCTTTTTCGGCCCGAAACTGCTCAAACTGAGCCAGTTTTAGGGCAATAACAAACGTTTTCTGCTGCCCCTGCGAGCCAAATTTTTTCAGCGCAACGCCCGCAATCGTAAACGCATACTCATCTTTATGAATGCCCATTGTAGTGCGTTGGGCTAATACATCGCGCCGACGGTTGCGCCGAAATTCGACCGCAAAATCGGGGTTACTGGCTTCCGATTCATACCTAATTTCGACCTGTTCCCGGTTATCGCTCAGAAACTCATAATGTTGGCGGAACTGCGGCAGGTAATCGGCCACGAACAGACTCCGGCGGTCATAAATCCGGCTGGCGAGCACCAAAAGTGGTTCGTCGTAGGTATCAAGCAAGTCTTCGTCCACGTAGTTGCGATCGGTAAAGAGTTTCAGCAGGCTGTTTCGCTGTTTAAGCAGTTGTTGATAGGCCAAATAATCGCGCAGGTAGGCCGGGTCAAGTTGCGAGAGAACACCATCGAAAAAATGCCGCCGGTTTTCGCTGTGTTCGCGCACAAGGTCGGTATCATTGGGGGCCATCAGCACAACGGGAAACCGCCCAATGTGGTCACTCACACGGTCGTAGGATTTTTTGTTGGCCAAGAGCGTTTTGCGTTGGCCGCGTTGCAGGCTAATCGTGATTTGGGTGTGGTGGGTGAGGTCGGTGGTGTTTTCATCGGTCACAAACTGCCCGTCAATGATGCAATAATCGGCATCGTGATTGATGCACAGTGCGTCCTGACTCTGAAACGCGCTTTTGCTCAGGGCCAGAAAATAAACGGCATCGAGCAGGTTAGTTTTGCCGCTGCCGTTTGGCCCCACAATCACGTTCACGGCTGGCCCGAAGGCAAACGGCGTATCGTCGTAGTTTTTGAAGTTGGTCAGCCGCAGGGATTCTAAATACATGATTTTTAAAACCCTAACTCCTTTTGGATCAAGTGATTAACAATTAAAAATCCATTAGTCAAATGGTTAAAATCACCATCGGTTGTGAGTAGCGTGGCTTTTAGCACCGAGCCTGTAGCCGCTATCGCGACGGCGGACCGCCAGAGGTCGTTTTTACCCATGTTCCGGGCAGAGTCGTTGAGCGAACGCCCAGCTAATTTGCCCTGACTGTAGGCATCGATTTCGGCGTATCGGGTAATAATGTCTTCGACATTGATGTCGGCAATGACAAATTGATCAAATAAGATTGGCAGTTCAGCCAAACGTCGTTTACCCCATTTATTTCGCAAGGCAATAGCACGAACTTCGCCAGGGCATACCACAGGTGTGATTGCCGAATTACCTAAGGAGAAAGGCCGAAATTTCTCGTTGATATAATTCACGAGTTTAGACTGACGGGCGTATGCCAACAGAATATTGGTGTCCAATAGATAAATCATCGCGTTAAAGCGGCCAGCAATTCTTCATAAGTTTCCTGAATGTCAAGCCTTTGTGCAATTTCGGCCAGCTTCTCCGGGCTTGTTCCTTTATAATTCTGCTCGCGGGCCAGTTCTTCGACTGTTACCGTTTTCCGCATCGGTTTTGCCACCTTCACCAGCAGTTCATCGGGGGCGGTGTCAGTGAGGGGAGCTTCAAGCGTGGCTAACTTTTTTTCATCATATACCTGCGTGAGTTGGGTTATCAGGCGGTATTTTCGTTCTGAAAGGCTCATATCGTTTCGGTTTAAGCACTCAATATCACAACAACAACGCTATTTCCGTAATTTCGCGGCACTTGGTTCGCCCGTCCCGATTCATGCACTGGCTATCGGGAAACAAAAATACAACCCAACATCATGGCAAGCGTCAAAGAAAAAAAAGCTCCCGCAACCAACGGCACGGCTCCGGCCCCCGCCAAAGTGCAGCACCCAAACGAACGGTATCTGTATTGGTACGAGTCAATGCAATTGCAGCGCAAGTTTGAAGAAAAAGCGGGCCAACTCTACGGTCAGCAGAAAATCAGGGGCTTTTGCCACCTCTATATCGGGCAGGAGGCCTGCTCGTCGGGGTCCTATTCAGCCCTGACCAAAGACGATAAATGGATAACGGCCTACCGCGATCACGGCATCCCGCTGGCCCTCGGTGCCGACCCTAAAGCGGTGATGGCCGAACTGTTTGCCAAACAAACCGGCTCATCGAAAGGCAAAGGCGGCTCGATGCACATTTTTGACAAGTCAGTCAATTTTGTGGGTGGTCATGGCATCGTCGGGGGGCAGATTCCATTGGGTGCGGGCATGGCCTTTGCCGAGAAGTATAACAAAACGACTAACCTTTGCATCTGCTTTTTTGGCGATGGGGCTACCCGGCAAGGCGCATTGCACGAGACGTTTAACATGGCCATGACCTGGAAACTGCCCGTGATTTTTGTGGTCGAAAACAACGGCTACGCCATGGGAACATCGGTTTCGCGGACATCGAACGTGATTGAACTCTATACCCTCGGCGAAGCCTACGATATGCCCTCAGAACCCGTTGATGGCATGGATGTTGAGGCCGTTCACGAGGCCGTGAGCCGGGCCGCCGACCGCGCCCGGGCCGGCGAAGGCCCCACGTTTCTGGAGTTCCGCACGTACCGGTTCCGGGGCCACTCAATGTCTGACCCGCAGAAATACCGCACCAAAGAAGAGGTTGAGCAGTACAAACAGCGCGACCCGATTGAATGGGTGAAACAGCACATTCTGGAGCGCAACATCGCTACCGAAGCCGACCTGACCGCCATTGACCAGAAAATAAAGGCGCAGGTTGACGAGGCTGTGAAATTTGCCGAAGAATCGCCGTACCCAACGCCCGACGAAGCCTTTAAAGACGTGTACGTGGAGCCGAATTACCCGTTTTTGATGGAGTAATGACGGACAACGAAAAGCAGAAAGAGCGGGAGTCGCTTTTGAGTATGAAGCGAGTTCTTGAGCCTGAACTGCTACGATTGGAAGGGTTAATTTTTTGTATGGTTCTGATGAAAACGACCGGAATTTCACTGATTTCACAAACAAAGCCGTTCATTATCGGGATGTCTCGGCCCGAATCAATCAAGATATCGATGCACTAAACTAATCTATGATGGAACAGACTGACGTGTTTATAGAACAGGTAAAAGCGGCTAAAACGGCAGTTGAACTAACGACCATTACAAAAGCGTATCACGGCTTTCTTGATACGCTATCGGCAGACAACCGGATGATTGCCCAGGAAACTATGCGCCCTGTTTTGAAAGGGTTGATGCAGCAAACGGTTGGCACATTGGATGCGGTTACGGATTTATACCTGAGCCGACAATCCATCCATATTGCTGTATAAAACCACTTTTTCAGTAGAGTCCGGGGAAGGTGGCCCGGTAGTTGCCAACCATTTTGGGAGCGAGGGGCGGCAAATCACGAATAATTTTCTACTTTTGCCCCTCAAATTGCAAGAAAATGAGCAAGAAGAATGCAGTAACGGAATTTTTAGAAGACCCGGAATCAATTGCGGGCCAGTTTGACCGCGTAGAAGATTTTTATCTGAGCAATCGGAACATCGTATTGGGCGTTGTCGGCGGTATTGTGTTGCTCATTGCTGGTTTCTTCGGCTATCGGTACTACCAAAGCACACGAAACGAAGAAGGCCAAAACAAGCTTTTCCCGTCAGTATATCAATACGAAGCCGATTCAATCCAAATAGCGCTCAAAGGGCGGGCCTCTCAGCCCGGTCTGATTGCTGTTGCTGATGAATTTGGTGGTACTGATGCTGGCAACATAGCCCACTTCATTGCAGGAGCCGCATTTTTGAAAGATGGCAAATACGATCAGGCCATTGAGCACTTGAAAGCCTTCAGTGCATCTGACCTGATGGTGCAGGCCCGCGCTTACGCTCTGATCGGCGATGCTTACATGGAGAAAAAAGACTTTGCCGAAGCCGTCAGCTACTACAGCAAAGCGGCTGATTATAAGGCCAATAAGTACTTTACGCCTACGTATCTGCTGAAATTGGCCCTCGCCCACGAGCAGGCCAAAGAAAATGACAAGGCCCTTGACACGTACAATGATATTCTTGATAAGTACGCCGATTCTGCCGAAGCACCTAACGCCAAAAAGTATAAATCCATGCTTGAAGCAATGGCCGACAAGTAGGGTGTACTGTTTTTCAGCAAACCACCACGAAAGGGACAAGGCCAGCCGGTTTTGTCCCTTTTTCATAAGTTCGTAGTTTGAGCAGGGTGGTATGCGCTGTTCAAGCTACGAACATCAAACGTTAAACCCTTTTCATGGCTTCTGCCCAAAAAAACCTCAGCGAGTTCTCGAGCGGGAACCTCACCGACATCAGCCGGAAACGCTTCGCTTTGATTGTCTCCGAATGGAATACCGACGTGACCGAAGCTCTGTTTTCGGGCGCGTACCAGACCCTTATTGCCAATGGTGCAATGCCCGAAAACATAATCCGGGGCGATGTGCCAGGTAGTTATGAGCTAAGTTTGGCCGCGCAATGGTTCGCCCAACGTGCTGATATTGATGCCGTTATTGCTATTGGCTGTGTAATTCAGGGCGAAACCAAACACAACGACTACATTAATCATGCGGTGGCACAGGGGCTAACCAACGTGGCCCTGAAAACCAACAAACCCGTGATTTTTGGTGTATTAACGCCAAACACCCAGCAACAAGCCCTCGACCGGGCGGGTGGAATTCACGGTAATAAAGGCAACGAAGCCGCAATTACGGCAGTCAAAATGCTTGGACTACAGCAGTTATCAATAAACAGTTATCAGTCACCAATGGCTGTTTCGGCCCCAAAATGATAACCGCTTATTGGTAACTGTTTATTGATGACTGAAAAAATGCACGTCTGGAAATTTGGTGGCACCTCGGTCGGACGACCCGAACGGATGCACGCAATCAAGAACCTCATCACCGCTGATTCGGGGCGGAAAATTATTGTGCTATCGGCATTGTCTGGCACCACCAACGCGTTGCTCTCGATGGCCGATTCGCTGCGGGGCGGGCTGACCGACGAAGCCGCCGAAAAGATCGAACACCTCAAAGCACACTACGATTCGTTTATCCGCGACCTCTATAAAACGCCCGATAGCCTAAATGCCGGGCGGCAAATTGTGGACAACGAATTTTCGTTTATCCGGTCGTTAGCCCGTAGCCGTCCGTTTACCGACAAGCAGGAGAAAGAACTCGTGGCCGAGGGCGAACTGCTTAGTACGCAACTATTTCAGGCATATCTGACCGAGCAGGGCGCAAATGCAGTGCTACTGCCCGCGCTCGAATTTATGCGGATTGATGCCGACGGGGAACCCGAACTTGACCTTATTGAGCGATACCTTTGCGAGTTGCTGAAAGATCAAACCGATAAGCAATTGATTATCACCCAAGGCTTTATCTGCCGCAACCCGCGTGGCGAAGTGGATAACCTGAAACGGGGCGGCTCTGATTACACGGCCTCACTGATTGGCGGAGCCATCCGTGCCAACGAAATTCAGATATGGACTGACATTGACGGGATGCACAACAACGACCCGCGTATTGTAAAGAAAACGGTGCCAATCCGGGAATTGACCTTCGACGAAGCGGCCGAACTGGCTTATTTCGGAGCCAAGATCTTGCATCCGTCCACTATTACGCCTGCCAAAATGCGGGGCGTTCCGGTGCGGCTCAAAAACACGATGGACCCCGACACGCCCGGCACACTCATCGCCGACCGTAGTAGCAACGATGTTTTTAAGGCGATTGCCGCTAAAGACAACATTACGGCCCTCTACATCCACTCGACCCGGATGCTGAACGCCTACGGGTTTCTGCGCCGGATTTTTGAGATTTTTGAGCGGTTTAAAACTCCGGTTGATTTGATTGCAACATCAGAAGTGTCGGTCTCAGTCACAATTGATAACACGGCCAATATTCAGGCGTTGATGGACGAACTCCGCACCTTCTGCGATCTCGAAGAGCCTGATTATGAGCAGTGTATCGTATGTATTGTCGGGAATTTCAGTGCCGATAACCCCAACATTGCCGCCAAAGTGTTGAACGCCATGACCGATATTCCGATTCGGATGATTAGCTATGGCGGCACCGAACACAACATCTCGCTCCTGCTCCACAGCCGCTACAAAGCTCAGGCTCTGAACGCCTTGAACGAGGGATTGTTTGGGTTGTAGGGTAAGTAGCGCGGACCGTCCGCGCTACTTTTACAAAACGGGTTTCCACCCGCGTTACCAATGCTCCAACTACAATACATCCGAGACAACACCGAAGCCGCAATTACGGGTCTTCGCAAAAAGTACGTTGCCAATGCTGAAGCCGCCATTGAGCAGGTTTTGACCATAGACCAGCAACGGCGCGAGACCCAAAATCAACTCGACGAAACGCTGGCCCGCGCCAATGCCCTTGCCAAACAAATTGGTGGCCTGATAAAAGCGGGCGACAAAGCCGGAGCCGACGAAGCCAAAACTGAAACGGCCTCGCTCAAAATTCGGTCGAAAGACCTGGAAGAGAGCCTTAAAACACTGGAAATCAATTTGCAGGACGCGCTGGTTTTGTTGCCAAACCTGCCCCATGGCAGCGTTCCCGAAGGTCGCACTGCCGATGATAATGCGGTGGTTTTAGAATGGGGCGAGAAGCCAACACTACCCGAAACTGCCCTGCCGCATTGGGAAATCATTAAAAAGCACGGCCCCGACGGTGGCCCGATGATTGATTTTGAATTGGGCGTGAAAATTTCGGGCGCGGGCTTTCCGGTGTATCGTGGCAAAGCGGCCCGGCTGCAACGTGCCATGATTAACTTTTTTTTGGATGAAGCCATTGCCGCCGGATACATCGAGGTTCAGCCACCAATCGTGATTAATGAGGCATCGGGCTTTGGCACAGGACAACTGCCTGATAAAGAAGGTCAAATGTATTACGTGACCGAAGACAAGCTGTTCCTGATTCCGACCGCCGAAGTGCCGATTACCAATCTCTACCGCGACGTAATTGTATCGGAAGACCAATTACCCATTAAAAACGCGGGTTACACGCCCTGCTTCCGGCGCGAAGCCGGGTCGTGGGGCGCACACGTGCGGGGGCTCAACCGGCTGCATCAGTTTGATAAAGTAGAACTGGTTCGCATCGAAAAACCCGAAAATTCGTATCAGGCATTAGAAGAAATGAGTCTGCACGTACAACATCTGCTTCAAAAACTCGAACTACCGTATCGGGTGCTGCGGCTGTGCGCGGGCGACATGAGTTTTGCCTCGGCCTTAACGTTTGATATGGAAGTCTGGTCGGCGGGGCAGGGGCGTTGGTTAGAGGTCAGTTCGGTCTCAAATTTCGAGACGTTTCAGGCAAATCGGCTCAAATTGCGGTATAAGGTAGAAAATAAGACCCAATTGCTTCATACGTTAAATGGCTCTGCACTGGCGTTGCCGCGCATCTTGGCCGCCATTCTCGAAAACAATCAGACCGAACAGGGCATTACCATTCCAGCCGTTCTGGTTCCGTATTGCGGATTTTCGGTGATCTAATCTCCCGGCAAAATCATATGTTCCCCCATCCGTTTCATATATTTGTTTCCTTGTTTTTCGTTTTGACCTAACAACGTTTTACCCCTTCTACTAAAATGAACAGACGCGATGCCCTGATGCGGGTTGCAACGATGGTTGGCGCAACGGTTACGCTGCCCGCCTTCGCCGACTCGCTCGAAGCCACTGCCCGCCTGCGCGACCTCACCGGAAAACCCGTGCTATTCACGGCTGACCAAGACGCAACAGTAGCCGAATTGGCCGACACGATCATCCCGACGACCGGAACGCCCGGCGCAAAAGCCGCCAAAGTCAACGAAATTATTGACGTGGTGATGAAAGACTGCTACAAAGCCGATGATCAGCAGCGATTCCTCGACGGTCTCACGCAAACCAACAAACTCAGCCAGGATGCCTACGGCAAAGCATTCGTGCAACTCGCTCCTGCCGAGCGTATCGAGATTGTGCGGAAGCTGGAAGCCGAAGCAAAACAACAGAAGGCCGATATGAACCAGGCCAAAAGTGCAGCGCAAACTGGTTCAGGACAGCAGGATGTTCAATTGCCGACGGCCAAAAAACAATTCACGCCGTTTTTCACGATGCTGAAAGAGCTGACGTTGATGGGTTATTTTACGTCTGAAATCGGCTGTACGCAGGCGTTGGAGTACGTAGCGGTGCCGGGTCGGTATGACGGTTGTGTGCCGTTGAAACCGGGTCAAAAAGCGTGGGCAATCTAAACAGTTATCAACTATCAGTGAACAGTTACCAGGCTTACTCTGACTACTGGTCTCGTTTCATTGATAACTGATACCTGTTCATTGATAACTGAAAACATGAACCTAAACATAGACGCTAAAGCCCAGATGACTTACGACGCGATTGTCGTTGGGTCGGGTATATCGGGCGGGTGGGCCGCCAAAGAATTGACTCAGAAAGGGTTGAAAGTTATTATGCTGGAGCGGGGCCGCGATGTGAAACACATCGAAGGCTACCCAACGGCAACCAACAGCCCCTGGGAACTGCCCCACCGGGGTCGCCCTACAACAATGGCCGCCGAAGAATATTGGGCCAATATGCGAACCGGCTACACGGCCAACGAAGAGCATCGCCACTTTTTTGAGAACGACAAAGAAAACCCGTACCTCGAAAAACCGGGCCGCAAAGTAGACTGGATTCGGGGCTACCACGTCGGCGGACGCTCGTTGATGTGGGGGCGGCAAAGCTATCGCTGGAACGAAGAAGACTTCATGGCGAACGCCAAAGAAGGTCTCGGCGTTGACTGGCCGATTCGCTACAAAGACCTCGCACCCTGGTATAGCTATGTAGAAGGTTTTGCCGGGATTTCGGGTAATAAAGACGGTCTTAGCGTGTTGCCCGATGGCAATTTTCAGCCGCCGATGGACTTGAACTGCGTGGAAAAAGAAGTCAAAGCCCGCATTGCAAAATCGTTTGGCGGTCGTGCCGTAACCATTGGCCGCGTGGCGCATCTCACCAAACCGTCGCAGTTGCAGTATAATCTGGGCCGGGCAGCTTGCCAGTATCGCAATGCCTGTATGCGCGGTTGCCCATACGGTGGGTATTTCAGCACGCAGTCAGCCACGTTACCGGCGGCTGTGGCAACGGGTCGGCTCACGCTGCGTCCCGATTCTATTGTTACCGAGGTACTTTACGACGACAAAAAAGGCAAAGCAACGGGCGTTCGGGTGATTGACCAGAACACCAAAGAAGTGCGCGAATACTACGCCAAAGTTATCTTCCTGAACGCATCTTCCTTCGCCAGTACATCTATTTTGATGAACTCAAAATCGGCGCGGTTCCCCAACGGCATGGGCAACGATTCTGACCAATTGGGCCGGAATATTATGGATCACCACCTGGCTGTTGGTGCCTCTGGCGAATGGCCGGGCATGGAAGACCAGTATTACTACGGTCGGCGGGCGAACGGGATTTATGTTCCGCGCTACCGTAACTGGGCCGGCGACAAACGCGACTACCTGCGCGGTTTCGGCTACCAGGGCGGAGCCGGGCGCGGTGGCTATGGCCGGGGCAACGGACAAGACGGTTTTGGGGCCGATTTCAAAGACAGCCTCACCAAACCCGGTCCCTGGAACGTTAGCATGGGCGGTTTTGGCGAGATGCTGCCCGACCCCAACAACCGCATGACCCTCAGCGACCAGAAAGACAAGTGGGGCCTTCCCGTGATTCTGTTCGATGCGGCCTACGGCGAAAACGAACGTAAGATGCGGAAGGATATGATGAACGATGCCGCCGAAATGCTCGAAGCTGCCGGTGCTAAAAACGTGCGGTCCTATAACGACACAACCAAAAACCCGGGTATCGGTATTCACGAAATGGGAACGGCCCGGATGGGACTCGACCCCAAAACGTCGGTGCTGAACAAGAACAATCAGGTTCATGCCGTGAAAAACGTGTTCAATACCGACGGTGCCTGCATGACTTCGGCCTCGTGCGTGAACCCGTCGCTGACCTACATGGCTCTCACAGCGCGGGCGGCCAACTTTGCCGTGCAGGAGTTGAAGAAAGGGAATTTGTAAGTGTATTTAGAGTACTACGGCCCGCAACTTGCTGATTATCAAACAGCAAGTTGCGGGCCGTACTGTTTATGAGACAGGAAATGCCAAAAAATAGCTTTTCTCACAAATGACAAAATAGAATTCTTCTGCCAACACAAAGCCCGGTAAACGTTCGTTGCGTTTACCGGGCTTTTCAGTTGACAATCAGGCTATTTACTCACTGATTACTTCAAATTTAACTTTGTGTTTCACGTCTTTGTGGAGGTCAATGATAGCCTCATACGTGCCGATCTCCTTGATGTCTTCAACCGAGATTTTCTTCCGGTCAATTTCAAAGCCTTTCGTGTGCAGTGCGTCAGCAATCTGGGTGTTGGTCACGCGACCAAAAATACGTCCGCTTTCGCCAGCTTTGGCGGCAATCGTCAGCAGCATATCACCAATGCCTTCGGCAATCAGGATTGCGTCGTTTTTGATTTTGTCGGCTTTATGAGCCGCCTGACGCGTGTTTTCGGCTACCACTTTGCGGGCCGATTCGGTTGCTAATGTCGCAAATCCCTGCGGAATGAGGTAGTTACGGCCATAGCCCGGTTTCACGGCCACGATGTCGTTTTTATAGCCCAGCCCGGCGATGTCAGTTTTGAGAATGATTTCCATAGTTGTTAGTGGCTGGTGGTTAGCGGTTGGTGGTTAGGGGTTCTGGCGAAGCACCAGCAACGAATCACCAACCGCTGACCACCTATTTCAGTGAATCGCCGACATACGGCAGGATGGCAAGGTGACGGGCGCGTTTGACAGCCTGGGCTACTTTACGCTGAAATTTCAGGCTGGTTCCGGTGATCCGGCGGGGCAGAATCTTGCCCTGTTCGTTGAGCAGTTTCATCAAAAAGTTAGGGTCTTTGTAATCAATGTACTTGATACCCGACTTCTTGAAGCGGCAGTATTTCTTGCGGCCTTCGCTGCTGTTGCTGATTGATTCGTTTTGTAAGCTCATCGTGATGGGGTTTAAGCGGGGGTTTCAGTTTTTTTACCTACCAATCCGTTCCGTTTCCGGTCGTTATACGAAATGGCATGCTTGTCAAGAACCGTTGTCAAATACCGCATCACGCGCTCGTCCCGGCGAAATTCGATGTCGAGCGTGTTGACAATCGTGCCGGGGGCCTTAAATTCAAACAGAAAGTAGTAGCCCGTGTTCTTGCGCTGAATCGGATAAGCCAGCTTTCGCAGACCCATGTTCTCTTCGTGAACAAATTCCGCACCGTTGTCGGTCAGCACTTTGCGGAATTTCTCGACGGCATCCTTCATCTGTTGGTCAGATAAAACGGGAGTGAGAATGAATACCGTCTCGTATTGGTTAGAATACATTTAAGTAATTGATTTAAAATTAGGGCGCAAAGGTACAGTTTTTTTAGTGGTTAGTGGCAAGTGATTGGTGGTAAGTGGTAATAACTTGTCACTACCTGACCGTAAACTCGCCCTGACCGATTTTGAAGCCTTCGCTGTATAGCTCAATCACGTGTTTGCCTTCGGGGAAACGCTGCCCCCCGCGTCCGTAGATAAAATCAACGCGCTGACCGGAGTTGTCGAACTGAATCCGCTGGGCCGACGTGTAAATCATGTTCTGCCCGCCCGACAGGAACTCGCCGGAGCCGGTTGCCATGTCAAAAACCACGGCTCCGCTGGGATCCACAATCCGCATATACACGTCTTTCTCGTTCTGACGGGCCACGGCGTTGGGCGCGAGCGTGAACGATACCCGGAGTTTGTCAATCCGTTTGGCTTTATACCGCCCGCCGTCATCTTCTTTCCCCCGCGAGCTCAGGGCGTTTACCGTAACGCCTTCCGCTCGAAGGGCCGACGCAATGGTCACTTTTTCGGCCAACTCACGGTTTTGGGTAGAGTATTCCCGTACCGAATCGGCGAGAACCTGCTTTTCGGTTTTCAGGCCGGTATTCTCCTGCGCCAGATTAGTGTTTTCCTGGGTCAGGATGCCGTTTTCTTCACGCAAGCGAACCAGCTCTGTGTCTTTTGCGGCCAGAAGTGCTTCGTAGCGCCTGATTTTTGCGTCGTATTTGCTGGTGTCAAACGTTCCGACATTGCTGCGGAGATTTTTCTTGTCCATTTCCACCTCCTGCCGAATGGCGATCAGCGAGTCGACGCTGCCGCCGAGCTTCTGAATCTCGGCGATTTTCAGATCTAACTGATTCGAGATCGAATCGAGTTTGGTTTTCGTTGACAGCACTTCTTCCGTTTTCACAGCGATGGTGGCATCTTTGGTTTTGTTGGTTTCGCGCTCCTGGTAATAAAAATACAGCAGCAGTACGTTCAGCGCGGCCAGAATCAAGAGCGCGGCCAGCAGATAATTCCGGCTGTTGTTTTGGCGCGCCGGGCGGGGTTCCATTGGTTGCATATTGGTTACACGGTTAGTTGGGTCATGTTTTGTAAACCGGCTGATACGCCGGTTTATTGCTCATTTAGCTATTTTGGGCAAAAGCTACAAACAATTGTCGTTCAGTGAACAGTTATCAGTGAACAGTTATCAATGAAGAGCCTTTACTGTTTGCTAAATGTGATAATTGTTTACTGATAACTGTTCACTGAACAATGACCATAACCGACAACTTAAACCGAATCCGGGCCTCGCTGCCGCCCGCCGTAACGCTCGTAGCGGTCACGAAAACCAAGCCCATCGCGCTCTTGCAGGAAGCCTACGATGCCGGTTGCCGTGATTTTGGCGAAAACCGGGTACAGGAAATGGCTGAAAAACAGCCCCAACTGCCCGCCGACCTGCGTTGGCACCAAATCGGCCACCTGCAAACCAACAAGGTGAAATACATTGCGCCGTTTGTGCAGCTAATTCATACCGTTGACAGCCTGAAACTGTTAGAAGAAATCAACAAACAGGCCGCTAAGAATCAACGGGTTATCAACTGCCTGCTCCAGATTTACATTGCCGACGAAGACACTAAATTTGGTTTGTTGCCCGACGAAGCCCGCGCCCTGCTCAACGACCCGGTTTTTGCCACGCTGTCTAACGTTTGCATCACGGGTTTGATGGGTTTAGCCACCAATACTGATGATACGGCGCAGGTTCGGCGGGAGTTTCGGAGCCTGAAACAGTTATGTGATGAATTGGCAACCATCGGGCGGGCCAACGTGCAATTCGACACCCTTTCGATGGGCATGAGCGGTGACTATCTGATTGCTATTGACGAAGGCAGTACGATGGTGAGAGTTGGCAGTGCTATTTTTGGAGCGAGATAAAAAACATGAAATTTTTCATTCAATCGGGGGCCATTCTGGGCTTTTTGGGCGTTGCCCTCGGCGCGTTTGGCGCACACGCATTGCGTACTACCCTCACCGCATCGGGTCGGCTTGATACGTTTGAGACCGCCGTGAAATACCAGTTCTACCACGCCCTGGCATTGGTGGCAGTGGGTATTTTGCTCTGGATTGCTGAAAACGATCCGGCGTTCAGAAAACTTCAGGCCGTGCAATACCTCACCTGGTCTGGAAATATGTTTTTGGCCGGGGTGCTGGTGTTTTCGGGATCGTTGTATGTGCTGTGCGCCACAAACATTACCTGGCTCGGAGCTGTCACGCCCCTCGGTGGCGTCTTGATGCTGGCGGGCTGGGCGTTGTTGCTGCGGGCAATGTTTTGATCACCCTTGACCCCCTCCTGGTTGACGGAGGGGGTCAAGGGTGGTTACTGCTTCAACAAATATGAGGTTAAGTCAGCTAATTGTTGCTCGTTAAGGCCCATCGAAACGGGATCGGGCATGAGACTGGTATTGTACTGTTTCCGCGACGCGATTTTGGCCGTTGCAATGGTGTGTTTCTGCCCGGCAACATCTTTCAGGATAACCGACTGTGCGCCATCGCTCAACAGAAAACCGTAGTACGTCTGGCCCGTTTTGGTGGTGATGAGCCAGGGTTCGTAGCCAAATGCCAGCCCCGCACTGGGGTTAATGATAGCATCGAGTAGGGTATTCCGGTCGAGTTTTTGGTGAATAGCAGTCAGGTTCGGGCCAATATCTGCCCCCATTGCGCCGTGTTTGTGGCAGTTGGCGCAGTTAGCCTTGAACACAGCCAGCCCATTTACACCATCGCCCGACAACGCCGTAATCTGACCAACAGACAGTGTTTTATCTGTTTCTGCCTTCGGGAAATAATCACCCGCCATCGTCCGAACGGTTTGATCTGGGTTCTCGAAAATCACCGTACCGATAGCTTTTTTCAGCGTTTCCGAGAGTTTTTTGTCGGCGGCAAGGCCCACGAGTGTTTTGCCACCGTCGGGGTCGCGGGCCATGTCAAGAGCGACCTTTGTTTTATCGGCTTCCGAGACGTATTCATCCAGTAGTTTCTGGCGCAGGTCGGCGATTTTGGCTTCGTTGGCGGTGCGTTTTTCGGGCAGGGCTTCGTCCCAATTTACGAGCGTCGCCCAATCATTGCCGCGCCTGAAATCAACCCAATAGCGGGCGTTTCGGGCCAATGCGGTGTCGCCCGATTGTTGGGCCAGGGCAATCATGGCGTTGGCGGCTCCGGTGGTTTTTATGAAGGCCAATCCGGTCAGAGCCTGGGCGCGGGCATCGGCGGTAAGACTCTGACCGGCTGCCCGTTGCCGGAATAAATCAACTGCCGCAGCCGGATGCAACTCCCAAATCAGGTTGGCCGTGCGGGTTTCCCAGTGGGCCGGGTCTTTCGGAATAATGACCTGTAAATCGGCGAAAAGCGCGTCTTGCTTGTCGGTTGCGCCAATGCCTAAGGCGGTCAGGTAATAACGATCCTGCCCGTCGTAGCCTTCGATGAGTTTCAGCAGGGCCGATTTTGAAAACCGATACGGTACATCACGGAGGGCAATAGCCGCTTCCCGGCGCGCTGCCGAAGCCGGGTCATTGGTGAGTGGTCGAACCAAATCCATTACCGCCATTGGGTCCTGTGCTTTTTGCCGCAAGGCCCGCAACGCCGTTATCCGCAGGTTGGGATCGGCGTTGGTCAGCACAGTTTGGGCCTGTTTGCGCCCTTCCGGGCCGAGGTTGGTGAGTAGCCACACTGCCCGCGCCCGCACAAAAGGATTGGGGTGGGTAAGCAGTTTCTGCACGGGTTCGATGACCGTTTCGCCCTGCGCGGCCAACGCTGCAAAACCCAGCATCCTGACGTTGGTGGCGGGGTTACAGAGAGCGTCAATCTGCCCTTTCGTTCGGCTCAAATCTAATTTTGGAGACGTTGGGTTTTTGCCTTTGGGCGTAATCCGGTAGATGCGTCCGTAGCCTTTTTTGTCGTGCATGGCGTGGCCACCCACAATGGGGTCATACCAATCGGCGATGTATAACGCGCCATCGGTGCCAACGGCTACGTCTGACGGGCGAAACCATTTTCGGGTGTCTGTTTCGGTCTTATTCCACTTATAATCAGGCTCATCCGTAGCAAACGTGCTGATAAAATGCTGCCGGTCGAGTTGATAGCCCGCGCCCTGCAATTCGGGTTTGTAGCCATAAATCACGTTACGCCCGGCTTCGCAACTGAGCAACATTCCCCGGTAATTGGGGCCGAGCGCATCGCCTTCATAAAACGCAATCCCGGTTGGAGACCCGGCCCCGGTGAGGTCGCCGTAGGGCATTACGCCGGGGTCTTGCTGATGCCAGTGGGCGGTGGCAATGCTCTGACCGGGGCGTTGGTCGGCCTGCCAGTAGCGGGTTCCGTCCTGGCTAAAATACCCGGCGTTGGCTCCTTCCATCAAAAAACTCGTTCGGCAAGTCACCACCTGATCGTCGTTGTCGTTCTGCCAGAGCGAGCCGTAAGAGTCTAAACAGGTTTCGTAGTTGTTGCGGAAATTATGGCCCATCACGCGCAGCCCGGTTCCGTCGGCATTGATGCGGAGAGCCAGGCCACCAACCCAAACCCGCCCGTCGTCGCTGGTCATATTGCCGTGATTTATGGTGTTGTAGGGCGTTCCACCGACGTACAGACTGCCCGAACGGAGCGTCCAACCGCTTTTATCAGTCACAACGTGCGGCCCGGCGTTTCCGGTGTTGAAATAGTATTTGCCATCTGGCCCGGCCACAACCGCGTGGAGTGAATGGTCGTGGTCTTTGCCGCCGAAGCCCGTTAAGAATACCTCTTTGCGGTCGGCTTTGTCGTCGCCGTTATCATCGGTATAGCAAATCAGGTTGGGAGCTGCCGAGACATACACTTTGTTGCCCAACACTGCAATGCCGAGGGGCGAAATAAGGGCCGTATCCTGCACGAACACGCTTGATTTATCAGCGCGGCCATCGTGGTTGGTATCTTCCAAAATCATCACTCGCTCGCCCTTCGGGTGGTGCAGGTGGGTGTCGGGTTTGTTATTAAAGTCCCGGTAATCAACGGCTTCCGTCACCCAGATTCGCCCCCGCGCATCAACATCCATGTTGGTCGGGTTATAAAACATCGGCGATTCGGCCCAAAGCGTGGCTTCGAGGTCATCGGGCAGGTAAAGTTTGGTGTCGCCCTCGGTGGCCGGGGCGAGGGGGTTGGCAAACAGCCATCCGAAGAGGGCCGTGAAGAGAATTGATTTCATTAGAACGATAGAACTGTTAAGAAATAAGCACCCGATGAGCGTTTAGGAGAGCATTCACATGTTGAGCCATCTGGTCGGTTGCCAGCATCTCGCGCTCAATTTCAGCCAGAAATGGCTGCATCCTGACTCGTACAGCCGCCCGTTCTGATTCCGTAGCCCGGTAATATAACTGATGAATAACGCGGGTAAGAGCCTGTCTTTCAGTTGCCTCAATGGCCTGTTCAAATTGGTCAATCAGCCTATTCAGTTGAGTCTTCATGTTCAGCTCTGGTTAAGTCGTTGTTTATCTTGTCAATCATTTCCTGAAAATAAATGACTTTGCGAACTATAAACTGAAAATCCTCATCATTGGCAGTAGCCGGATAATCTACAATCTGCATCTGCGTTTGTTGCAGGTAATCTTCGGTTATTCGGCGTAGGCTGAACAGTTCATTTCGTTCAGTGTCAGACATAGTTTAGAATTTTGCCAAAACTAACCGTTTTCCGGGCAAAAGCCTTTACCCAAAAATCGTCCGTATAACCCGATTGTTTTCCTGATAACTCGCTAACATTGGCTGTCCGTCTGGTACGGCTCCTTCAATGTGCAGCCAGCCTGAATAGCCGATATCGTTCAGGGTTTGCCGCACCCGATTCAGGTCAATCTTGCCTGTGCCAAGCAGGTAGCCATTTTCTTTGATGTGGATTTCGCAAATGTGCTTGGTGCCGAGGTCGCGCATTTCCCGAAAAATATCGTAGCCCCGCACCGTCGAGTTGCAGACATCGTAATAAACCTTGATGGCGGGCGAGCCAACGGCTTCGATGATCGCCAGATGCTCCGGTGCCGACAGCCACGATTCAATACCGAGCGTGATGCCTGCTTTCTCGGCTTTCGGGGCCACTTTCCGCAGCCGTTCTATCACTGTTTTCGTACCGGCAGTATCGTCTTTCAAATCGTTTTTCGAGAAAAAAGCCAGTAGCACTGTTTTCACCCCCAACGCTTTTGCCACGTCAATACTCTCCGAAACCCATACCTCGGCGCGGGGGTCCGATTTGTACGGAATGTCGTTCAGAATGCCCAGAGCCAGCCCGCCAATCTGAACGTTGGTGCGTTTCGAGGCCGCTAAGTAGGCTTGCTGAATGTCGGGACGTTGCAGAAAATCAATCCTGGATGCCGAGTTTAGGCTGACCTGCACCCCGTCTAAACCAATCTGCTTTGCCACATCAAACGCGGTTACGTTGGCAGTGGCGTTGATTGACCAGTCACAGGCTCCGATGCTGAATCGGGTTGGTTTTTGGGCGTGAAACCAGGCGTCAGCAGCCGTGAAAAAAGGTGTTCCGGCCAGTAGGAAGCCAGATTTTAGGGCGGTTCGTCGGTTCATGCAACAGTGCTTTGGGGCTGATAATTAGGGAACTAATAACGGCGTGAAAACTACTGGCAAAAAAAGTGAAAAAAAATTTTCACCTCGTTCCAACCGTTTACACCGAACGGGAGTCTTGCGTTTGTCAACGTTGATTATGCTGGATGATTACGGGTTAGTGGATGGGTGCCGCCGGCAAGACCGGATTGTACAGCGACAGCTTTATGAGCGGTTTGCCGGGCGGCTCTTTGTGGTTTGTAAACGCTATTGCCGGGATGCTGCCGATGCAGAAGACGTGTTGCAGGAGTCGTTTGTGAAGGCATACCGATATATCGACAAGTTTCGGTTTGACGGGCCGCTGGAAGGCTGGCTGAAACGGATTGTGATCAATACGGCCCTGAAACATATTAAACAGCAAAAACCTTGGGCCAACATGGCCGACGTTGATGAGGTGGCCCACACGGGCTGCTTAGCGCAGGCCGAAGATGCATTACCCATCCTGAACTACCAGTTTTTGCTGAGTTTGATTCAGGAATTACCCGCCGGCTGCCAGACAATCTTTAATCTCTATGCCATTGAAGGGCATACGCACATGGAGATTGCCGGGATGCTGGGCGTGGCCGAAGGAACATCGAAATCGCAGTATTCCCGGGCGCGGGTGCTGCTACAACAAAAATTAATGAACGAAGTAGGAAGAACTAATGAGCCTGTTTGATCCCCATAATGCCGACCCGGGTTGGCAACGGCTCTTCGGCGAAGCCACCGATACGCCCCCCCCTCGCATTTGGGAGGCTATTGAGCGCGAGCTTGACGACGAGACCGATGCCCTTATTCCGGTAATTCCGTTTTGGCAACGGTCGGTTTTTCGGCGGGTGGCGACTGTGGCGGCCCTTATCGCGTTGGTGGCCGGAGGGTTATTGGTTGTACAACGCTCCGAAAAAGTATCCGTCGTTGTCGAAAATACGCCCAAAGCCCACAAAATTAAGGAGTTATCCACAGATCATGTTGATAACTATCAAAAATCGGGCCAAAATGTTGATAAACTCAACTTAGACGCACCTATACCAAAAGAAAGTACACCCGGCGATTTGGCCCGTGTTGGCAGGCCGAAACCGCAACAGATTTTTGTGGGCCGAAACCAGTCAACCGACAAAGCAACGGCACCGACACGTATAGCCAGTGAAGTCAGCACAAATCAGAAAATAACACCTAACCAGAGACCGAAAGTTACTAATGAGCGCATGGCCGAGTCGGATTATCCTGTTTTGATAGCGGTGAAATTACCTGAAATCGCCCCAACAAAATCGCCCGAAATCACGTTGGCAACTCCGGTGCTTCATCAGCCATTACGGATTGAACTGCTGCCGTCGCCAACCTTAACAACCGTTGTTCAGGTTGCGGCTCACGAGCCAGCCATCGCCCCCCAACAGTCGGCCTCATCAGCAAAACCACGTGGTCAGTGGCTGTCGGTGAGTGCAGGGCAGGCTGCGTTTCAGCCGTCGGTCGCACTACGGTCTCAGCAGCCATCATTGGGCGTTGTTAAAGGTAGCGTTCCAATTCCCGATCAGTCTTTAGCGAGCCACGCCGGGTCTGCTGTGAGTGTGCTGGCGGTGGCGGGGTTTCATCTGTCGAGCCGGTGGTTTGTCGAAGCCGGGGCCGGTTATCAGCAGGCGCAGTCGGTGGTGGTGAGTCCTGGGCAAACGGTCTCGTCATTCGCCCGGGCTAATTCGTCGTCACCAACGCTCTACGCCGATGCTTTACTGGGGTTCTCGCCATCGTCGCAATCGGTTAGCAATGTTCAGACTAACCACTTTGGTTCAATCAATATGGACACTCGTTATCAGGTGGGCAAAGGCAACGAGCAACGCAGCACCTACCAGTTTGGGCAGGCAACGGCGCAGCTTGGCTACCAGTTTCGACCCCGTAAACGGCTGGGTATAGCCGCGCTGGGCGGGCTGATTGCTAATTTATTCGTAAAAAATGCGGTTGAAAATGGCCCGGTTATTCGTGCTGTGGATGCCGTGTACCGGCCCGTGTCAGTGGCGGGCCTGGGTGGGATACGATTCCGGTATCGTGTTTCGGGTCGGTGGTCGGTTTCAATGGCAGGGCTGTATCAGTACAGTCTGTCATCAATCACTCAACCTGGCGCATTGCTGTCGGTGCAGCCCCAAAACGTGAGCATCAATGGTGGTCTTGATTATCATTTTTAACGGATAACCCCGTCAAATCAACCTTAATTATAGTGCTGGCGTGGCTGATGATAACCTGCATAGCTGCAAGTAAACAACAAAATCAAGATGAACGGTTCTCATAAATTCATGCTGCTCACCGCACTTGCGTTGAGCATTGGCTGCCAGTCAGCAAGCGATATGGCTTCACCGGCTAATCCGGGGATTGGGGTAACAGGAGCCGACCTGCGGGTGTCGGCCCCCTTTGCCCGGCAAACTACCGATTTTGCCTTCGACGCGTTTCGGCGAATAAACACCGCCGAGGGCAACAAAAACCTGTTTGTCTCACCCCTGAGTCTGCACATCGCGTTGGGTATGCTGCTCAACGGAGCCGACAGCCAAACGGCTGCCGACATTCAGAAAACGTTGAAATTAGATGCACAAACCCTGACCGAAGCCAACGCAACCTACAAAAACCTGTTAGCGGGCTTACCTGCACTCGATCCGAATGTGACGCTGAAAATCGCTAACTCGGTTTGGTATCGGAATGGCTTTGCCATTGAACCGGCGTATTTGACGGTACTGCGCGATAATTTTAGTGCGGGAGCCACCGGCCTGAACTTCACCGATCCGTCGGCCAAAAACCAGATCAATCAGTGGGCGAGCGAGCAGACCAACGGCAAAATCAAGACGGTGATTCAGGACATCAAACCCGAACATGTGCTGTTTTTGCTAAACGCCATCTACTTTAAAGGCAACTGGAAAACGCGCTTCGACGCGGCCCGCACTGTTGACTCACCGTTTTACCCGGATAACGGCGTTCAGAAAACCGTGAAAATGATGCGGCTCAACGGGCCGATGCGCCGGGCGTTCCGGCCTTCGTATTCGGCCTTTGACCTGCCATATTCTACGGGTAAGTACACTATGACGGTACTGCTGCCCGCCGAAAACAGTACTGCCGACGGACTCATAAACACCATCAGCCCTGCCGAGTGGAGTCAGTTGCAGCAGGACATGACCGAAACCAAAACCGATTTTGGCATGCCGCGCTTTTCGTTCAGTTACGAAATCGGGCTGAATAATGTGCTAACGCAGATGGGCATGGGGTCGGCATTTACAGATGGGGCTAACCTGACAAAAATCAACCGCACAAATCGGCTAAAAGTTGACTTCGTAAAGCAGAATACGTTTGTAGCCGTTGATGAGACCGGCACCGAAGCCGCTGCCGTCACCAGCATTGGCGTATCGGTAACGTCAGTGCAGTTGCCTATTTTGTGCAACCGTCCGTTTTTAGTGGTGATTCACGAAAAAATCACTGGCACAATTTTGTTCATGGGCAAAATTACTGACCCCAATGCTAACCCATAGTCAATGCGATAGAGATATCTATCTACCGGCTTTGCAGGAAATTATGATATAAAATAACGTATAAGTCTTTGACAATGAATGATTACTGACTTTTTGTGTATGACTAACATCGTCCGGTAGCCGCGATGCCGCCGGACGATTTCAAAACAAATTAAACAACCATAATACGTTCACGTTTACAACACGACCCTGCGCACATTTATCAAGTTCGCGTAGCGTTACTTTTTTACTAATTTATACTCTCAACAGACATGAAAAAGATCACGATGGTATTAGTTGGCGGGTTACTCTTCGTCCTGTGCTATCAGCATACGACCCGGCAAAGCGACTACCTGAAAAAACAGCAGAAACAAGCCGCCCCCGGCTCAGCCACCGATCAGTCGGCGGCCAAAATCCCCGAAGAAATGCGGAACAGCCCGCTCCTTAAGTTGGTAAAAGCCTAAACAAACAAGCCCCGAATCTTTCCAGATTCGGGGCTTGTTTTATGTTGTAGGTCAATGCCTTAGGCCATTTCAAATTTCTTCTCGTTGCGTTTACGCTCGTTTTCATCGAGATAAATTTTCCGCATCCGAATCGTTTTTGGCGTGATTTCCAAATACTCATCTTTCTGGATGTATTCCATAGATTCTTCGAGCGAGAACGAGATTTTCGGGGAAATCTTCACGTTATCGTCTGAACCGGAAGCCCGCATGTTTGTCAGTTTCTTGGCCGTTTGTACGTTCACCACAATATCATTCTGACGGTTGTGTTCGCCAATTACCTGCCCGGCGTAGAGTTCTTCGCCGGGATCAACAAAAAACACGCCCCGATCCTGCAACTTGTCAATCGAGTAAGCCGTTGCCGGGCCGCTGCCCATTGCAATCAGCGAGCCGTTGATGCGTTCCGGGATAACGCCTTTGTAGGATTCATAACTCTTGAATCGGTGCGACATTACGGCCTCGCCGAAGGTGGCAGTCAGCACGTTTGAGCGCAGACCAATCAACCCCCGCGACGGAATTTCGAACTCCAAGTGCTGCAAATCACCTTTCGGTTCCATAATCAGCAATTCGCCTTTGCGCTGCGTGGCAAGTTCGATTACTTTACCGGCAGTTGTTTCCGGCACGTCAACGACCAATGTTTCAACGGGTTCGAGCCGGTTGCCCTCATCATCAAATTTATACAACACCTGTGGCTGACCAACCTGCAACTCGTAGCCTTCGCGACGCATAGTCTCGATCAGCACCGACAAGTGCAGGATTCCCCGGCCAAAGACCAGAAAGCGGTCTTCGCTATCGGTGGTTTCGACGCGCAGGGCGAGGTTTTTCTCAATTTCTTTAAACAGCCGCTCCCGCAGGTGACGTGAGGTTACGAATTTGCCTTCTTTACCGAAAAACGGTGAGTTGTTAATCGTGAAGAGCATATTCATCGTTGGCTCATCAACCGAAATGCGGGGCAATGCTTCGGGATTTTCGACATCGGTAAGGGTGTCGCCAATCTCAAAATCTTCCAGACCCATCACGGCGCATATATCACCACAATAGGCTTCGGGCACTTTCACGCGGCCAAGCCCTTCAAAACTCTGTAACTCTTTGATTTTAACCTTTTTAATTACCCCATCGGCTTTCACCAGTGCCATGTTAGTGGCCTCTTTGAGCGTTCCGCGCACGATACGACCAATAGCAATCCGACCTACAAACGCCGAGTAATCGAGCGATGTAATTTGCATCTGTGGGGTTCCTTCAGCTACGGGGGCTTCCGGGATTTGCTCAATTACGGTATCGAGCAGGTAAGTAATGTCCTCCGTTTTGGTTTTCCAGTCCGGCCCCATCCAGCCTTGCTTTGAGGAGCCATAAACGGTTTCAAAACTAAGTTGGTCTTCGGTGGCACCGAGGTTAAACATGAGGTCAAAGACTTGCTCATAGACCTCATCGGGGCGGCAGTTTTCTTTATCAACCTTATTTACCACCACAATTGGTTTCAGGCCCAGGGCGAGGGCTTTCCCCAGCACGAATCGGGTTTGCGGCATCGGCCCTTCAAAGGCATCCACGAGCAGCAGAACGCCGTCGGCCATTTTCAATACGCGCTCTACTTCACCGCCGAAATCGGAGTGACCAGGGGTATCAATAACGTTGATTTTTACGCCCTTGTAGCGTACCGATACGTTTTTTGAGACGATGGTAATGCCCCGTTCGCGTTCCAGATCGTTGTTGTCGAGGATCAAATCGCCAAACTCCTGATTGTCGCGGAAGAGTTTTGAGGCATGAATAATCTTGTCAACCAGTGTTGTTTTGCCGTGGTCAACGTGAGCAATAATGGCAATATTTCGGATGGATTGCATAGTCCTCTGTTTCAGGCCGCAAAGATACGAAAACTTACCCTACTTCTGCGAAATCTGCAACTCTATAAACACCAAAAGCCCGTTAAGGGGCTATGGGTGTTGTATTAATCTACTCTACCCGAAGATTTTTGCAAGGTGTTGATTATAAGATAATTGAATTTTGACCCACCGGGCAAAAGCAGACATACAGCCTACCCATAAG
>JBBRUV010000009.1:0-30195 GCA_038247465.1 Cytophagales bacterium | reverse complement strand
GCTGGTGTTGGTTTTCTGGTCATAAACACACTCACCGATCCTGCCGAACCCACTGTTTCGGCTACTGAATACCGGCAGCAGATTGAGACAGAACGCGCCGAAAAAGATACCTTTTTCCGGGAAAATACCGGGTCGCCACTTGCGGACAAAGGCTCGTTTAAACACTTGGGTTATTACCCGCCCAACCTTATGTTTCGTGTTTCGGCCCGGCTCGAACCGTTTGCCGATGCATCCCAAAAAATGACCGTCCGCATGAGTGATGGCTCCGAAGAGGTTTACGAAAAATATGCACACGCCGTTTTTGAACTTAACGGGCAGGCTTGCCGGTTGCTGATCACCAAAACCGACGGAAACTACTCAATTCTGTTTCGAGACGGTACATCCGGCAAAGCAACCTACGGCGGAGGCCGGTATCTCGACCTTGATGCTGATAAACTGGCTGGCAACCGGGCCGTTCTTGATTTTAACGCGGCCTACAATCCCTTCTGCGCCTACAACACCAGTTATGCCTGTCCGTTGCCACCCGCCGAAAACACGCTGCCTGTTGCCGTTGAAGCCGGTGAAAAACAGGTTGCCGGGCATTGACGGTCAAGAAATGGGTGCGCTCAGTTGACTGTTTTTCGCTTTTTTTCGTTCTAAACGTGCAAAAAAACGCCGTGTTACCGATGAAACTATTCCTGCTCCCTGCCCTTTTGCTGGCTTTCCCATTTTGGTTAGTTGCTCAAACCCCGGATTCGCTCAAAACGAAGCCTGCCCGCCCCGCCCAAACGCCCGATAATATCACCCGCACCAATGAGCTGGAATCATACATGAATTCGGGTCAGATGATGGGCCGAAGCATCAATACGGTTGTGGTGCAGGTTGATAATCGCTACGAAGGGTTGAAGGGAACACCCTATTTTCTGCCCGACTGGTGTGCCGGTGAGGTTGAACTGAACGGTGGTATCAAGTATAAAAACCCGCTATTGAAATTCGACGCAGCCCGGCAGAATCTGCTTGTGAAAGACCTCCGCACGGGCGATTCTGTGATTGTTGACGCACGGCAGGTTGTCCGGTTCGTACTGTACCAGCGGGATGCCGCCCAGCGGGATGCCGCCCAGCGGGATGCCGCCCAGACTGCCAATGACCAGGAAAATGCAACTGCCCAGACCCGAAATGCCTGGCTATTCAAGCGATATACTGATCTGAAAACCAGCGATAAAGACCTCGGTAGCGGCTATTTTCTGGTGCTGTATGACGGCAAAATGACTCTGCTGAAACAGGTGAAAAAGACGTTCAGAAAAGCCGATTATAAAGACCCATACTCCAACAACGTTCGGTATGACAGCTATGACGACGATGCAACGTACTATCTTCTGCGGGCCGACCGGCAGCTTACGCGGATAAAACGGTCGAAAAAAGCCGTATTTGACGCATTGGCCGATCAGAAAACCGCCCTCACCACCTTTGCCGATGAGCAGAAACTAAGCGGCAAAACCGACGATGATCTGGTGAAACTGATTCAGTTTTACGATGGGTTGGACTGACGGTTGTATCTTTGTGGTATGCAAACGCTTCCACTCAACCAGATTCCGTCGCCCTGTTTTGTGCTGGACGAAGGTAAACTTCGCCGAAATCTCCAGCTCATAGACTCCGTGCAACAGGCCGCCGGGGTTAAGATTATCCTGGCCTTGAAAGGCTTTTCGATGTTCAGCGTCTTTCCGCTCGTGCGGGAGTACCTGAGCGGGGCAACAGCGAGTTCGCTCAACGAAATCAAACTCGTGAACGAATACATGAACGTACCGGCCCACGCCTACGTGCCAGCCTACCGCGCCGACGAATTTGCCGAAATCCTGACCCGCAGCAGCCATGTTACGTTTAATTCGTGGAGTCAATGGGAGCGATTTAGTGGCCAGTGGCCAGTGGTCAATGGTCAGCCTATCCAGTACGATAACTTGCCACTGACTACCAATCACTTGCCGCCTTCTTTCGGTATCCGCGTCAATCCGCAGTATTCCGAGGTTGACACTCCGATGTATGACCCGGCTGTTCCGGGTTCGCGGCTCGGTGCCACCCGCGACCAACTGCCCGACCAACTGCCCGACGGTCTCGACGGGATTCACTTTCATACCCTCTGCGAAAATGACTCCTATACGCTCGAACGGACGCTGAACGCGCTCGAAGGCCGGTTTGGTGATTTGCTGCATCAGGCAAAGTGGGTAAACATGGGCGGGGGCCACCTGATGACCCGCGACGGCTACGACACCGACCACCTGATTGGGTTACTCCGGGCGTTTCGCGAAAAATATAATGTTGACATAATTCTTGAACCCGGCTCGGCCATTGCCTGGCGAACTGGTGTGCTGGTGTCAACGGTGCTGGATGTGTTTACTAATCAAGGTATTGACGTAGCTATTCTTGATACATCGTTTGCGGCTCATATGCCCGACACGCTCGAAATGCCCTACAAACCCCGTGTTCTGGGTGCGTATCACGAACCCGTTGCCGGTAAACCAACCTACCGGCTTGGCGGCATGACCTGCTTAGCCGGTGACTTCATGGGCGATTATTCGTTCGATGAGCCACTAAAGGTAGGCGACCAACTCGTTTTCGACGATATGATTCACTACACGATGGTGAAAACCACCACGTTCAACGGCGTGAATCTGCCCGCCATCGGCATCATGCGCGAAAACGGTGAGTTTGAGCTAATCCGGCAGTACGGCTACGAGAGTTTTAAAGACCGGCTATCGTAGAATGTTTTTAGTTTGAGCGGGGCCGCCCCGCTCAAACTAAAAATCCCGAACTAAAAGATGATAAATCAACGCTCTTCGTTACTAACAATATTGTGCATCCTGACGGCCCTCAGTTCGGTTTGGGGGTTGTTCGACGGGGTGATTACGCTCACCCAAACCGATGCCGTATCGGAGACGACACGGATCAAACGGACGCTATCACCGAGAGACACCAAAAATGATCCGCCCGCTTATTTTGAAGACCGCGCTTCGGGAGACGCGCCCATGCCCGCCGACCCCGCCGTGATTCGCCCGCTGGCCTTCGCCGGTATAATCCATAACCTGCTGACGCTCATCGGGGCCGCGCTGATGTTTTGGCTGCGCCGGGCCGGGTTTTGGGTGTATGTGGCGGGAGTGGCTGTTGGCATTGTGCTGCCCATTGTGCTGGGTGGATTCAGCGCGTTCATCACTACGTTCGGGGTGTTTTTCAGCGTAATTTTTGCCGTGCTATACTGGTTTTGCCTGCCCGAAATGACCCGGAAGCCGGTTGAATCATAAGGCACAAAACCTTGCCGCTGGTAGCGTTGTTGTTCGGTTGTGACTGCTTCAACTCAACGTCCGTCCATCAATATTTTGTGGTTTAAGCGCGATTTGCGTCTGCGCGACCACGCTCCGCTTAAAGCGGCCATCGAAGCCGGAAAGCCGCTTTTGATGCTCTATTGCGTAGAGCCATCGCTGGTGGCCGACCCGAATTATGACCTTCGTCACTGGCGATTTATCCAGGAATCAATTCAGGATTTGAACCGGCAGTTAACCCGCTGGCAAACCCACCAACAACAGACTCGTTCTGCACAACCCGTCTTGCCCCCCGCTTTGCACGAGTGGTTACCGTTTATTTTTGACGACATTCTGACGCTAACGGCTTTGCCCGAAAATCCCGGCCTGTATCAGGTGTGGTTGTTTCAGCGCGAGGTGATTGAGGTGTTGCGGGCCGTTCAGGAATGGGCCACCATTGACACGATTTTTTCGCACCAGGAAACCGGCCTTCTCCTGACCTACGACCGCGACAAAGCCATAACCGCGTTTTGCCACGAACAGGGCATTGGCTGGCAGGAGTTTCAGAACAACGGCGTTATCAGGCCCTTGACCAACCGCAACACCTGGGCCGCCGACTGGAAAGCCACCATGCAGGCCAATCAGCAGCACCCCGACCTGACCCGGCTTTGCCCCGCCAACGCTTCTGCCGATTGGTACGACGCACACCGGGGCGAAGCAATGCCGACAGACTGGACAACACCTGACCCCGTTTTTCAGCCCGGCGGTGAGCAAAACGCGCACCGATACCTCAGCAGTTTTCTGACCGAACGCATTGCGCTGTATGCCAAAAGCATCTCAAAACCGCTCGAAAGCCGCCGGGGATGCAGCCGGTTATCGCCTTATCTGGCGTGGGGGTGCATCAGCATCCGGCAGGTGTTTCAGGCGCAATCAGCCGCCAAAATAACCAGCAACACCAAAGGACAGTTTGCTGCCTTTGCGTCGCGGTTGCGGTGGCATTGCCATTTTGTTCAGAAGTTCGAGAGCGAAGACCGGATGGAGTTCGAGAACGTAAACCTCGCTTTTGATTCACTACCGAAGAACGTGAACCTGAGTCAGTTGCGGGCCTGGACAACGGGACGCACCGGCTACCCGATGGTGGATGCCTGTATGCGCTGCCTGACCGCTACGGGTTATATCAATTTCAGGATGCGGGCCATGCTGACCTCGTTTCTGACCCACCATTTGTTTCAGGACTGGAAAGCCGGAGCCGTGCATCTGGCCCGGATGTACACCGATTTTGAACCGGGAATCCACTATGCCCAGACCCAGATGCAGGCGGGCATGACCGGCACCAACACCGTCAGGATTTATAACCCCGTGAAGCAATCGCACGACCATGACCCCGACGGTGTGTTTATCCGGCTTTGGGTGCCCGAACTCGCCCGCGTACCTGCCGCCAACATTCACGAACCCTGGCTGATGCCGCCATTGGAGCAGGATTTGTACAAGTTTCATATCGGGCAGGATTACCCCGCACCCATCGTTGACATTGCCGAAACTGCCCGCGAAGCCCAGCGTAAACTCTACGCCCATCGCAAATCTGACCTCGCTCAAACCGAAAAAGACCGGATTCTGAAACGCCACGCCATTCCCCGGCCCGAAGCCGACAAGCCGACAAAGCCCCGGCGTAAAACTAAAACGTCGGCCCCAAAATCAGTCAGCCCAACGATTACAGTTTGAGCGATTTTAGTACTGTTTTATGTGATTCAGTACCGACGCATTTCTGAATAAAGGCGTTCAGGTTTTTGTTAAGCATCGCGCTCTCGGTGGTGGTTAAGTCGTTGAAAAACACCACCACCTGTGTTCGGTCTCCGGCTTTGGTGGTAGCATAAAAGGCCATCGTCAGCACAAACGCGGTTGACCCGCCTTTCAGCCCGATGTGCTGATACACGTCTCGGTTGGCCGGATTAGCCTCATAAATCCATTCCATAATCGGGTCGAGTTGGGCCTGCACGGCGGGCGAATAATAGGCCCGGCTCTGGATTTTCTGCATAATACCAGCATATTCATCTACCGTTGCTGCCGGTAGCCGGTCTGACCAGAGTTTCTGCAACGCTATATCCGGGAAAATAAACGTCCGTTTGTCGGCTCCGCTGCTATCGGCTTTCAGTTGGGTGTGAATCGCGACAATTTCGCGGGCGTAGTCGCTGACAGTCAGCGCATTAAATTGTTTGGTTAAAGCCGCTTTGTCGGTGGTTGAATACAAAAACAGCGATGACACGAGCGGGTAGAGTTGGTCGTGTTGGGAAATTTACGGTCGGTCCGCAACCGAATCAGCGTAGTATCGTTGCGGCTCAGGTGCAACGCCGAGCGGCTGGGATTGGCCCGGATAAAGTCAACAACCGCGTCTGCCGGTGCCGGGTGTAGAGTATCGGCAGACGTTGGCGGGGTCATAAGCAGGGCGGTCAGGGTGGCAAACAAGAGCATTGTTTTTGCTAATTTAGGTTCAGCATCAATGGTAGTAATTAGTTGCCAGACCTACAACTCAACCCGCAATAACTGGCCCCGTTCGGCCCCGGTCACAACCGGGTGGAGTTTTGTCCCAAAGTTGGGCGGTTTCGTCCCAGATTGTTGAGCGTGCAGACGGTGGCTTCTACCTTTGGTCCATCAAACAACCCCAAAAAAACGGCCTGATTCCCAGCCAGACTATGAACCCAACCGTAACTCCTGCCGCACCCATCGCTTCTGCACTGTGGCCGCGTATCAAAGCCGTTGTCTGGCACCGCGAGGTTCGTATTTTCTTGATTCATTGGGCCGTTTGGATGGCTTGGGACATGATCCAGGCCTACTTCCTGATGACCTACACCACACTTGACCCCGGCAAAACTGAGTTTGCTTTTCTTGTCAAGTTCAAAGGCAATCTGGGTGGCTATTTTGCGCATTCGCTCTGGATAAATGCGTTTTTTCTGCTCACCGTTCATGCCGATTATTGGCTGTTTCGGCGGCTGTTTCGCAGCGAGGGCATTTGGCGGGCCGTTGTGTTTGGGGTGGTTCAGGTGCTGTATTTGTTTTTTTTAGCAGGATTCATGGGATTTCTATACGGTTATTTCGGCCTTGACATAAAATCTCCCGGTGTGATATTGGGCATGGCGTTTATGTGGGGTTATGGATTGTTGTTTGTTGGGGTTCGGGCCTTCCGGCATAGCCGAAAAGAACGCAAACAGGCTGAAAAACAGCGCGTTGAAACCGAACAACGTTACCGGCAAGACTTGGAAAGAACCCGCCAGGAAGCCGAAATTGCCGCCCTCAAAGCCCAGGTGAACCCGCATTTTTTGTTCAACACGCTCAACAATCTTTACGGCACGGCCCTCTCCGGCGATACCGACCGCACAGCCGCCGGCATCGAGCAATTGTCGGGGGTGATGCGCCACATTGTCGAAGAAACCAAACGAGACCGAACGCCAATTGCCAAAGAAATCCGGTTCTTAGAAGATACCATTGACCTGCACCGGATGCGGCTGCCCCAGCAAGACAATATCCAGATTCGGGCCGTAATGACCTGGGACGAAGCGCCCACGCCCGATGGCCGACCCACCGAGATTGCGCCCCTGATGCTGGTGTCGTTCATCGAAAATGCGTTTAAATATGGCATCAGTTTATCGGCCCCGTGTTCGGTTGACATCCGGCTGATTGTGGAGCGCGGGGAACTGCTGTTTACCTGCCGAAACATCATCATGCCGCATAATCACCTGAACGCCAGCACCGGAACGGGTATCGAAAACATCCGGCAACGGCTCCGGCTGCTGTATCCCGACCGGCATACGCTCATCGTGAATGACGAAAACGGGGTATTTTCTGTGATGCTGAATATGACTTTGTAGGATGTATGGTCAGGACTTAGCGCGAATTCCCGGTTGCGCCAAACCAGGTTCTCGTTACCGTAAACAAAATAACACGCCCACAACCTCTTGAAAAACGGTACCTTTCCGGCGCATCCGGCTGGAGGTCGGGCTGCGTTACAAAACAGAGTTCACCCGTTAATCAATCGGTTATGAATCGGAGAACGTTTATCCAGACAACCCTTGCTACGGCTCCCGTGGCGGCCACCCTGCCCGCCTTTGTGCCGGACAAATCAGATCGCGCTCCGAAAGGATTTGTGGCAAAAGCCGGGGAGGGGCGGTATCACAGCCACATTCAACTGACCGGCGTAAACGCCAATATTCAGGACGTGAAAGTGTCGGGTAAAGATACCAACGGCGATTTTGCCCTGTTTGAGCAGACTGGTTTATCACCCGGACGGGGAGTGCCGCTGCATATTCACCCGGCGCAGGACGAACTGTTTCGGATTTTGGAAGGAGAATACCATTTTCAGGTTGGCGACGACAAGCACCGGCTAAAGGCGGGAGATGCCATTTTTCTGCCTCGAAACGTGGCTCACGCCTGGATTCAGGTGAGCCAAACCGGAAAAACGCTCGTGCTGGTTCAACCGGCAGGGAAATTAGAGGAGTTTTTTGTGACCATGAGTGGCCTGCCAAAATCACCCACTCCCGAAGAACTGGCTAAACATTTTGCGGATAACGACATGAAGATTGTTGGCCCGCCCATGAAGCCCGACTGATGAAACAGTAACCCGAAACGGGTGGTTTTATGCGGTATGACAACGTCTCTCCGCCTGATTCTGGGCGACCAACTCAATGCCCGCCATTCGTGGTTTACGGCCCAGCCCGCCGACGATTCGGTGCTGTATGTGCTGATGGAAATGCGGCAGGAAACCGACTACGCCCAACACCACATCCAGAAAGTGCTGGCGTTTTTTCTGGCTATGCGCCACTTCGCTGACCATCTCCGCAACACTGGCCACCGCGTTCAGTACCTCACTCTTGACGACCCAGCCAACACCCAATGCCTGACCGATAACCTTGACGCGCTCATCAACCAGCATGGTGCTCAGCGGTTTGCGTATCAACTCCCCGACGAATACCGGCTTGATGAGCAACTAAAAACCTACGTTGCCAGTCTGACAATACCGACGCAAGCCGTTGATACAGAGCATTTTTACACCACCCGTGATGAACTCGCCCGGCATTACGGCGGCAAGAACTTTATCATGGAGTTTTTTTACCGGAAGCTGCGCCAGAAACATGACGTGCTGATGCTGGATGCCAAAACACCCCTCACCGGCAAATGGAATTACGATGCCGAAAACCGGAATCCGCTGCCCAAAAACCCGGTTATTATTGCGCCCAAACTCTTTGAACGCGACGTAACAGCGTTGCACCACATGATTGCAATGCAGGGCGTTGAGACAATGGGAACCGTTGACCCGGCGCGGTTTATCTGGCCCGTGACGCGGGACGAATTTCTGGAAATGCTTGACTTTTTCTGTCGCGAGTGCCTGCCGAAGTTCGGCACGTTTCAGGATGCCATGCACCCAACCGAATGGTCGTTGTATCACGCCCGGCTCTCGTTTGGTATGAACAGCAAACTCATTTCGCCCAAAGAAGTCGTTGATGCTGCCATCGCCGAGTTTCAGCGTCGGCCCGACGAGATTGGTTACGCGCAGATTGAAGGGTTTGTGCGGCAGATCATCGGCTGGCGCGAGTATATGCGGGGCGTGTACTGGGCTAAAATGCCCGATTTTTCAGCCCTGAATTTTTTTAATCACACCCGACCGCTGCCCGGTTGGTACTGGACGGGCGACACCAAAGCCAGTTGCCTAAGCCACGCCATTGGTCATTCGCTGCAATACGCCTACGCCCACCATATTCACCGGCTGATGGTAACGGGCAACTTCGCGCTGCTGGCCGGAATTAACCCCGACGATGTAGATGCCTGGTACTTAGGTGTTTATATTGATGCTATTGAGTGGGTTGAGATTACTAATGTGCGGGGTATGAGCCAATTTGCTGATGGTGGTATCGTTGGCACCAAGCCGTATGTATCGTCGGCGGCTTACATTAACAAAATGAGTCCGTATTGTAAAACCTGTTTTTACGATAAAAGCAGTCGGGTAGGGGAGCGGGCGTGTCCATTCAACAGCCTGTACTGGGATTTTTATGACCGCAATCGGGCCAAATTAGAGCGCAATCCACGCATCGGAATGATGTACAAGACCTGGGACAAGATGAGCGCGACCGACCGCGAAGCCACGCTGGAACAAGCCGCGTTCTGGTTAGAGAATCTGGAAACAGTTTAAGAAAAGACAGCCGTATCTTTGACTAAAACCGAATCAGATGGCTTACAGCAACTTTACTCTCCGCGAAGTAAAACGCAAATTCGGGCTGACCGAACAACGTGAACCGCTATTTTCTGATGTAAGGCCGGTTCAACCGGGTACGTGGTTGCTCGAAACCCTTGACCTAACGCATGATTCGGCCCTGATTAGCGAAAAAGAACGCTCAGAAATGCTCGTTGTGCCGGTCTTGATTGAACTTCGGCGGTTGATGAATAAAACCATCGCACTCTATTCCGGCGCGTTTCTCGACGTAGATGCCAGTAAAGGCCTCAACGGTGAGTGTGATTTTATTTTGGCACGGGGAGCGCAAAATTACACGCTCGATACACCAATTTTTTGCTTAGTCGAAGCAAAAAAAAACGATGTCGAAGGCGCATTTGGGCAGTGCGTAGCGCAGATGGTTGGGGCGCGGCTTTATAACGAACAAGATGGAAAGCCGACGGACGAACTCTATGGTTGCGTAACGACGGGATTAGAATGGAAATTTTTGCACCTATCTGGCACAACGATCACGATTGACCTTGACTTTTACTTTATCAACAAACTTCCGCAACTTCTTGGCATACTGACGTTTCTTGCTACAGAATTAACGTCAACACCGTAGTTATTCATAAATTTCAGGATAGCCAGATTACTGCCAGTTTAGCCATTTTTCAAGAATGTCTTGTATCTTCATCGTTCTTTTTGCAATCACCTTACCCGAAAAAGACAATGACGTTCGACTTTATCATCATCGGTGCCGGCTCGGCGGGCTGCGTACTGGCTAACCGGCTCTCCGCCGACTCGTCCGTGTCTGTCCTGCTACTCGAAGCCGGTGGGCCAGACTCCAAACTGGAAATTCATATTCCGGCGGCTTACTCTAAACTCAACCGCACCGCCGTTGATTGGAGTTTCTGGACAGAACCCCAATCGGCAGTGGGCAATATGCGGCTGTATTTACCACGCGGCAAAACCCTCGGCGGCAGCAGCAGCACCAATGCCATGGCCTACGTCCGCGGCAACCGCGAAGATTATAATGACTGGGCTAAGCTCGGCAACGCGGGCTGGAGCTACGACGATGTATTACCGTATTTTATCCGGGCCGAACACAACGAACAGGCCGGCCAACTCGACCCCGGTTATCACGGCACCAACGGCCCGCTAAACGTCACGTTTGCCACCCGCTTTCAGACTCCGCTTGCCCCGGCCTTTGTGCGGGCCTGTGCTGAAACGGGCATCGCCGAAACCCGCGACTACAACGGAGCCAACCAGGAAGGAGCCAGCCCGTTTCAGTTTACGATCAAAAACGGCAAGCGCCACAGCACCGCCGTTGCCTACCTGAAACCCGTGCTGAACCGGGCCAACCTGAAGGTCATTACCCACGCGCTGACGAAACAGATCATTATCGAAAACGGCAAAGCTACTGGTGTTGAGTTTATTACGGGCAAAAATACGACCCGACGTGCCACCGCCACCCGCGAGGTGATCTTATCGGCGGGCGCGTTTCAGTCGCCCCAATTGCTGATGCTGTCGGGCATCGGCCCCCGCGATGAACTGCGCCGGGAAGGCATCAGCGTTAAACACGAACTGCCGGGGGTGGGCCAGAACTTGCAGGATCACCTTTTCACGGGAGTCAGCGCGCTGAGTTCGCAACGGGGGGTGTCGTCTAATTCGTACTTGCCCCCAATGCGCCAGTTGCAGGCATTGGCAACATTTATTTTTTCGGGCAGGGGACCGATGACGGGTAGTCCCTTGGAAGCCAATGCGTTTTTGAACCTGAACGACCCATCGGGGCGGGTAGATGCTCAATTTCACTTTGCGCCGTTGCATATGGGCGACGATTATAAGTGCGATTTATACGACGTAAATACGCTGCCTCACACCGATGGCTACACCATTTTGCCGACGCTATTACGTCCAAAAAGTCGGGGATTTGTGGGCTTGCGCTCCGGCAACGTGGCCGATTCGCCGGTGATTCAGCCGAATTTTTTGACCCACGATGACGACAAACAACTCCTGATTCGGGGGTTGCGGAAAGCCGCCGAGGTGATGGAAGCCGATGCCTTCGGGCCGTTTCGGCAACGAATTATCACGCCCCACGACTACCGTACCGACGAAGGCTGCTGGCAGCACATCCTGAAACAGTTAGAGACGGTGTATCACCCCGTTGGCACCTGCAAAATGGGAATGGCCGACGACGAGATGGCCGTTGTAGATGGCAACTTACGGGTTCGGGGTATCGAAAATCTCCGCGTAGTTGATGCGTCAATTATGCCAACGGTGATTTCGGGCAATACCAACGCTCCAACGATTATGATTGGCGAAAAAGCCGCTGATTTGATTTTGGGTCAGAAAGCGGTGCGGTCTGAGGCCCATCAGGTAGTGGGCGTTGCCTGATTCTGAATCGTTTGGCCCCGGATTAATCCGGGGTCAAACGATTCGGAATCACTACGTAACAACGGCAAAATCTGGCTGGGCTGCCTCCTTCTCGACTTGCGGCAGGTGAATCTGCATAATCTCGTGAACATTTACCCGGATTAGCTGCGAAATCTGGCTCAGCGGCAGGTCGTTGCGTTCCAACCCAAAGGGGTCTTCGATTTCTTCGCCGATCATTTCTAAGCCAATCAGCACGTATGATGTAATCATTACCACCGGAATAGTCATGTAACCGTAGGGTTCGATAATGGTGAAGGGAAGCAGACTCACATAAATAGTGATGAACAACTTGATAAACAGGCTGTATGAAAACGGAATTGGTGTGCTTTTGATCCGTTCGCAAATGCCGGCCACCTCCATCAGCATTTGTAACGGGGCGTTGAGGTTGATATGCTGAGCCTCACTGATGCGTTTATTGCGGTATAATTCTTCGGTGCGGTTACGAATCTGACCGGCAATGGCTGCGGGGAGATGGTCGGCGCGGAGCCATTGGTTGGATTCGTAGTCTTCATCAAAATCCAGTTCGTCGGTATTTCGGCTGTCGCGCAGGTGATTTTTAAGGGCAATGGGGAAGTTAGAAATCATCCTGGCAAAAAACATCCGGTCCTCGCGGTGGCTATCCGGCAGGATGGCGTTGTAGAGAATGGCTAAATTTCGAGAGGTGTTCACTAACGTACCCCAGGCCGTGCGCCCACTGTAAAAACGGTCGTAGGCGGTATTGGTGCGAAAAATCAGTAGTAAACTCAGCAGAATACCCATCGCCGACAGAAACGAAGCGGGTGTGTCGGCTAATCGCAAGTCTAAATAGGTAAGCTGCAGATAGGTAATTACCGTAACATAAGCACCTACCCATACCAGCCGCTTCAATAGTGACCGGGAGGTTTCTCCGGTGTGAAAATGCCAGAAGGCTTCTAACCAGTCGGTCGTTTTATAGATAATCATCGTGTGCCACGGCTGGTTTTCATATCTGATAATAACCCCAAAATCAGTCAGACGGTTATGTTCCCGGCAAAAACCCGCGTGGCCGGGCCGGTGAGCCAAATATTCCTAAACGTGTCGGGGCCAGTTGATGTGAAGGACACACTTAGGTTGCCCCCTATTGTTTTCAGGGCAATTGGCCCGCTCATGCCGTGCTGCTGGTATCCTGCCAGCGCAACCGCCGTTACGCCCGTGCCGCACGAATACGTTTCGTCTTCGACTCCCCGCTCAAAGGTTCTGACAGACAAGCTGTTATTAGCTAATATCTGCACAAAATTGACGTTCGTGCCGCCTGCACCAAACCGCGAATCATGGCGGAGTTCACGGCCTTGCCCTACCACATCGAACGCAGCGACGTTGTCAACAAAAACCACGACGTGTGGAGAGCCGGTATCCAGAAAAAGTCCATCGTTAAACGGCGTAAGTCCTGATACATTGCTCATTTTCAATGAGATAGCCTCGCCGTCAATCTCGGCTTCGTGATCGCCGTCAACGGCCAGAAAACGGGTTTTTGTGGCAAACAGGCCTAAATCGTGGGCAAACCGCACGATGCACCGCCCACCGTTGCCGCACATACTGCCTTCGCGCCCGTCGGCATTAAAATACACCATCTCGAAATCATAGTCGGGCGCGTTATCCTGAACGGGCGCGTCTCGTAGTAAAATCAGCCCGTCGGCCCCGATACCAAACCGTCGGTGGCACAGGTGTTCGATAAATGACTGGTTATCAGCCGGAAACGATTGGAGTTCTCTTGGTTTAGAACGGCGGTCATCAATCAGGATAAAGTCGTTGCCGGTGCCTTGATATTTAACAAAGTGCATGATTGCTTCTAAAAGATAGGGATAAAACAAAAAAAGCCGCCCTGATTCAGAGCGGCTCGCGATGCTGTTGGTTGGTGATTAAGCTGCCTTTTTCGGCATCCGCTCTTTAACCCGTGCTGCCTTACCCTGCCGACCGCGCAGGTAAAACAACCGCGCCCGGCGCACTTTACCAAGCCGGACGACTTCGATTTTGTCAATGTTAGGCGACAGGAGGGGGAAAATCCGCTCAACACCGATGCCATTAGAAATCTTGCGCACGGTGAAGGTCTCACCGCTGCTGTTTGGGTTCCGGCGTTGCAATACGATGCCGGTATAAACCTGAACCCGTTCTTTGTTACCCTCGCGAATTTTTACGTGTACGTTAACCGTGTCGCCCGCCCGGAACGTAGGAAGTTCCGTGCGCCGTTGGGCGTTGTCGGTTTCCACTAACTTTATGAAATCAACCATGACCGTAGTAAATCGTCTTGCTGTATTGTTACAGATGAACCAAGTTTCTGTAACTCAGCCCCGAAAATGAGCCGCAAAGGTACGTTTTTTTGCCGAAATACGAAAAACTCATCCGTAAATTCCTGATTGTTTGCCTGTTTCGGCAGATTTTGCCTATTTCGACGTTTACCCCCAAATTACCCACTTATTTAGCTGCACAGCGTATTGCATGAAAATTCTGACCGTTGATCAAATCCGCGCCCTCGACCAGGCCACCATTCAGCACGAACCCATCGCCCCCATCAACCTCATGGAACGGGCCGCGTCGGCTTTTACCGACTGGTATGTGAGCCGGTTTTCGCCCGAAATATCCATCAAAGTATTCTGTGGTCTGGGGAATAACGGGGGCGATGGAGCCGCCATTGCCCGGCTGCTGCTCGAACGTCAGTATCCGGTCGAGGTGTTTGTGGTGCGGTATGCCCCCCGCGAATCCGACGATTTTACGCACAATCACCGGCGGCTTAAACTGCTCACTACGCCGACGTACATCGAAGGGCCCCACAGTATTCCGGCTATTCTGCATAACGAAATCGTGATTGACGCACTGTTGGGTTCGGGCCTGTCGCGCCCGGCAGACGGGCTAATTAAACAGGTGATTTCGGCCATCAACCGCAGCCCGGCCATCACGGTGGCCGTTGATCTGGCGAGTGGTCTCTTTGCCGACCGGCCCAACGGCCCCGACGACGTGATTATCGAACCTGATTATACCGTTACGTTTCAGTTGCCTAAACTGGCTTTAGTTCAGCCCAAAAACGGCAAGTTTGTCGGCGATTGGCACGCAGTTGACATCCGGCTCAATCAACGATTTATTGACTCAGCCCGCACCAATCTGTATTACACGTTGCCCGCCGAAGCCCGGCTGCTGCTACGGAAACGCGAGCGGTTTTCAAACAAAGGAACCTTCGGTCATGCGCTGCTGCTGGCCGGGAGTTACGGTAAAATCGGCGCGGCTGTGCTGGCAGCGCGGGCCTGTTTGCGGTCGGGCGTGGGCTTGCTTACGGTGCAAACGCCCGGTTGTGGGTATGGCATTATGCAAACAGCGGTGCCGGAAGCCATGTGCCGCCCCGATCAGAACGAACACGTATTGACGGGATACAGCGACCTGGGTGGCCTGATGCCGGGCGAGTTTTCGGCGGTGGGCGTGGGGCCCGGCATTGGAAAATCGCGGGAGACGTTGTCGATGCTGCGCGAGTTGCTTCCCTCGCTCCGAAAGCCCGCCGTTATTGATGCCGATGCGCTGAATATCCTGGCCGAAAACCGTGATATGCTCGGTATGCTACCCGAAAACACCATTCTGACCCCGCATCCGAAAGAGTTTGAACGGCTGACTCAACGCTGGGAAAATGATTTTGACAAACTCGAAATTCTCCAGGATTTTGCCCGTCGCCACCGGCTGGTTGTGGTGTTGAAAGGCGCACACACGGCCATTGCCATGCCTGGTGGTGATGTGCATTTTAACGCCACGGGCAACCCCGGCCTCAGCACGGGTGGCACTGGCGACGTGCTGACGGGTGTGCTGACAGCACTGTTGGCGCAGGGCTACGACCCCGAAGAGGCCGCCGTGCTGGGCGTGTATGCACACGGCCTGGCCGGAGACCGCGTTGCCGCCGAACGAGGACAAATTGGCCTAACGGCTACCGACGTTGCCGAGGCTCTGCGGTGGGAATAATCATTTTTTTGGTGACGGATTAGTCATTAGACCGTCTCTTGCTGGAATGCTGGCGGGTGTGGTGGGTATGGTATTGTGTGGATTATTCCGTCTTATCCTGTGGAATTAATTCCCCGTTAAATTTTTGATAAACTGCTACCACAGGCTTGAAAAATGAATTGATGAAACAAACAAAAATGTTCGAAATGCATAAAACTACGCACTTGCTAAAATCCGTATGTTTCCCCTACCGGGATAGCTGAAATGGCGCGAATTTTGTCCCGCTTCTGTTAATTAACACTCAAAAGTACAACAAACCACAATGGCAAATTTTAGACAACGGACGGGGGGGCGAACCCTTCGCCCATCGCGAAAGCAAGTAATCACACTTGATCAGACAACAGCTATCGGGGGAGTAACAGTAGCTTTATTTGCTTATATCATTTATCATTTTGTTTATCCGCTGATCAACAAAGGATTACTGTTTTAGTAAGTCGAAGGTCTGAGTAAGTCGCAGGTCACGAGTCAGCTATTGCGTTAATACGCATACAGCAGCTGACTCGTGACCTGCGACTCATTTCAGCCATTGATACACCAAAAATGCAGATAGATAAGCCAGCGCAGTCATATACACCAACTGCACAAGCGGCCATTTCAGGGTGCGGGTTTCGCGGTAGGTAGTTACCAGGGTACTCATACACATCATGGCAAAAACGTAAAAAATCAGCAGCGATGCAGCCAACGCGGGTGTGTACATCGGCCCACCCGTTTCGGGGTTGCGCTCGGCGCGAAGCCGCTCCCGGACAGTTACCCCCGTTTCATCAGTATCCCCGGCTCCGATACTATAAATTGTTGCCATTGTTCCTACAAAAACCTCGCGGGCGGCAAACGAACTGAGCAGCGCGATTCCGATTTTCCAGTCGTAGCCGAGGGGCCGGATGGCGGGTTCGATAAAATGCCCGAACTGCCCGGCATACGACGCTTCGAGCCGGGCCGAAGCCAGTTCATTATCAAGCGTTTCGGCGGTACGTGTCGGGTTTTCGGCCCGAACGCGGCTTTCGGCCCGGAGCATAGAGTCGCCGGGGCCGTAACTTGCCAAAACCCACAACACAATGGAGATGGCGACGATAACGCGCCCGGCCTCGACCACAAACGACCACACACTGTCGAAAACCGTTAGGCCAACGTGGTTCCAGCGGGGGAGTTTAAAGGTGGGCAGTTCCATCACAAACAGACTGCGCTCGTTGGTTTTCAGCACGAGTTTCAGCACCCAGGCTGCCAGCAAAGCCGCTATCAGGCCCAGTAGATAGAGACCCATCAGGGCCAATCCCTGCAAGCTAATCAGCCCCAGCACCCGTTGCTCTGGTACAACAAGGGCAATCAAAATGGTATAAATCGGGAGCCGGGCCGAGCAACTCATCAACGGCGTAACGAGAATCGTAATGAGTCGGTCGCGCCGGGAGCCGATGCTGCGCGTTGCCATAATGGCTGGCACGGCGCAGGCCACGCCAGAAATCAGCGGCACCACCGAGCGGCCATTTAACCCAAACCGGCGCATAATCCTGTCCATCAGCACCATCACACGAGACATATAGCCGGATTCTTCGAGCAGTGAAATCAGCAGAAACAGAAACGCGATCTGCGGAATAAACAGCAACACCCCGCCAATGCCGGCCAGTACGCCATCGGTCAGTAAATCGGTGAGAGGCCCGGCTGGAAGTTGAGTTTTTAAACTGCCGTTGAGCCAGGCCACACCCGCATCAATGCCATCGGCGAAGGGCTGCGCCCAGGCAAAGAGTGCCTGAAAAATCAGAAACAACACACCCGTAAAAATCAAATAACCCCAAACCGGGTGCAGCAGAATCCGGTCGAGTTGCTGGCTCCAGGTCGGTTGGTTCAGTGGCCGTCGGTCAGTAACGGCATCGGCCACCACGCGGCCAATTCGCTCGTAGCGGGCGATGGTTTCGGTGGCCTGAAAATCGGCTTCCACAAACTTGTGCCGGTCAATGAGCGCGTCGAAGTTCTGCCGCTGTGCCGGGTTCAGAAACGAAAACCCGTCGTGCTGAATCACATACTGCGCGGCTAAGTAATTGTTGGTGAGCGCATAACCGGCTTTGGCATCGGCAATCAGGTCGGGGTGCTGCGTGGCGGGGTCATGAAAGAGGCTGGCCGGAAAAACTGGCTGTTGGAGTTGCCGGACAATGGCCTGCCGGAGTAGATCGGTGCCGTCTCCGGTGCGGGCGTTCACGCGCACAACTGGCACACCGAGTTGCATGGCTAACCGAACGGCGTTTACGTCCTGAAACTGCGCCTGTGCTACATCGAGCATATTCAGGGCCAGCACAACGGGCAAACCAAGGTCGGCAATCTGGGTGAAGAGCAGGAGGTTTCGGCGCAGGTTCGAGGCATCAACCACCACAATGGCTACGGCGGGGTAATCGGGGTGGCGTACATTGACAAGGATTTCGGTAACGAGTTGCTCGTCGGGCGATTTGGGATAAATCGAGTAGATACCGGGCAGGTCAACAACGGTTGCGGTGGGGGTGGTTTCATCGGGCAACGGTGTCTGCCCGATTTTGCGTTCCATGGTTACGCCCGGGAAATTGCCGGTTTTCTGGCGCAGGCCGGTGAGTTGGTTAAACAGCGATGATTTCCCCGCATTCGGGTTGCCAATCAAGGCGATAACGGGCGGGCGAGTCAATTTTCGATGAGAATGGTGGCGGCCTCTGACCGGCGCATAGACAGGCAGTAGCCCGACACGTTCAGGCAGATCGGGTCGCCGAGCGGGGCTTTACAATGCAGACACACCTCCGTACCGGGCAGGCAGCCCATTTCGAGGAGTTTCAACGAGGTGAACTGATCGTTAAGAACGGTGATTCTGGCCCGTTCGCCTACTTTCAAGTCAGCTACGCTGCGCATAGTCATGGTGGTTATGGGATAAGACATCTTGTCTTTATTTAGATTCATTTAAAGTAACGCAAGTTTACGGCGCAAAGTTTGCCTGTGCAAATCCGCCGGTTCGCCGTTGCAGTTGCGAAGTGTCTGCATCATCTGTGTGTCAATTTTTTCTAAAAAGTTTGCCCGACACTAAAAAATGCTGCACATTTGGTCTGATAATTGTAGGGGCTGATTTTGGTCTACTTTTTGCCATCATACTGCCCAATATTTGTTACCAATGCTACCTACTCAGTATGCAGAAGCTCTCGTTAAATCATTCTCTCCAGCAAAAGCTGTCTCCCCAACAGATTCAGTTTATTAAATTATTACAGATTCCGACGGCTGAGTTAGATAACCGAATTGAAGAAGAATTAGAGATAAATCCGGCCCTGGAAGAAGGAGCTGATGAATATGAGTCGCCCGGTAATGACGATTCTGGTGACGATGACTATGGTGACGACGATTACAAAGACCAGAACGAAGACTTAGATATTGACACCTATCTCAAAGACGAAGAATACGGCGGCTACAAAATGCAGGGCGATGGGAACTATAGCGAAGAAGAGCGCGAAATGCCCATTTCGATGAAATCGAGTTTGATAGACACGCTTTTGCAGCAGTTTGGCTACCTCCGCCTGACCGAACAGGAAAAACTTGTTGGCCTGCAACTCCTCGGCAGTATCGAAAACGACGGCTACATCCGGCGGTCTATGCAGGCAATTGTTAATGATCTGGCGTTTTCGCAGGGAGTTTTTACCGATAGTGAAGAAATGGAGTTGGTGCTGCATAAAATCCAGACGTTTGACCCGCCCGGTATTGCCGCCCGCAGTTTGCAGGAGTGTTTGTTGTTGCAACTCGAACGCAAAGACTCCGCTACCGACGAATGTGTTCGGCTCGCGATCAGAATAATCAATGATTTTTTTGACGAATTTTCGAAGCGGCACTTCGAGAAAATTCAGAAACGGCTCAATATCAGCGACGAAACCATGAAGCGGGTGGTGGGAACGATTACTAAACTCAATCCCAAGCCCGGCTCGATGGAGGGCGACGACAGCACGGCTCCGTACCTCATTCCTGACTTTATGCTGACCGGCAGCGGGACCAAACTTGAGCTGACCCTCAATTCTAAAAACGCCCCCGAACTCCGAATCAGCCGGTCATTTGCCGAAATGCTTGATACCTACGACAAGAGTTCAAAAAACAGCAAGTCTCTTCGTGAAACAGTTTCGTTTGTCAAACAGCGACTCGATGCGGCCAAGTGGTTTATTGATGCCATCAAGCAACGGCAGCAGACCTTGCTCCGCACGATGAATGCCATTGTGAAGTTTCAGTTCGATTTTTTTGTGACCGGCGACGAATCAAAGCTGCGGCCCATGATCCTGAAAGACATCGCCACGTTGATTGACATGGACGTTTCGACGGTTTCGCGGGTGGCAAACAGCAAATCGGTGCAGACTGAATTTGGGATTTATCCACTCAAATATTTCTTTTCTGAGGGCATTGCCACTGACACGGGCGAGGATGTCAGCAGCCGTGAGGTGAAAAATTCGCTCAAAGAACTCATTGACAATGAGCCGAAACTGAACCCGTTGTCAGACGATAAACTCGAAAAAATCCTGAACGACCGGGGCTATAACATTGCCCGCCGAACGGTAGCTAAATACCGCGAGCAGCTCAACATTCCGGTGGCCCGGCTCAGGAAACAGCTTTAATCAGTTATCAGCGACCGATTAACAGTTATCAATGCCGATGCTATACATTTGCGCTCAGTCATCGTTCACTGTTAATTGATAACTGCTCATTGAATCCCCGTCTCGCTCATTTCCTCTCTGCGTTGTTTAATCCGTTGCTGATGCCAACATTCCTGTTTGGTACATTGCTGGCCGTAGTGCCATCAGTACTGGGCGTAGGTACGTTCACGCCGGGTCTGCGGGCCAGCGTGTTGCTGCTTGTATTCATCGGCACGTTTGCCGTACCGGCTCTGCTCGTTTTTTTGCTACTCCGCACAGGCATCGTCCACTCGGTTTACCTCAACGACCGTAACGACCGTCGGCTCCCGTATTTGCTGACGGGTTTAGTTTATGCCTCGCTCACATACCTGTTTGGGTTTCGGTTGCAATTGGTCTCAACTTTTGCGCCGGTTTTAGCCGTGCTGATGGGCAGTACCACACTCTGTATTTTGCTGGTTGGTCTCATAAATTTATACTGGAAAATCAGCGCACACGGTATTGGTGTTGGCGGCACGGTGGGGGCTATTGCCGGTCTGCTGATGCGTTTTGGCGAAAGTAGTCTGTTACTTCCCTTAGCCGGCGCTATTATTCTGGCTGGAGCCGTTGCCAGTGCGCGGCTGCAACTCAACGCGCACACCCCGGCGCAGGTAGCTGCTGGCGTGAGCGTGGGTGCGCTGGTGAGTGGCGGGGCGGTGGTCTGGTGGCTTTAAAACTGTCTAATCATGTACGAAAACCTTATTTATTCTGTCGAATCGGGCGTTTGCCGTATCGTGCTGAACCGCCCGAAGGTTTACAACGCGCTCAACCCCGGCCTGATTCAGGATATTACGAACGCGGTTCTGGCTGCCGGGGCCAACGAATCGGTGCGGGTTGTGACTATTACCGGCGCAGGCGATAAAGCGTTTTGTTCCGGGGCCGACCTGAAAACGGGTTTTGAACAAAGTCAGGCCGGCGTTTCGATGGGCGCGTCGTTGCGGACTACTTATCATCCCATGATTCGGGCTATCAGAAACCTGCCCAAGCCGGTTGTGGCGCGGGTCAATGGCGTGGCGGCTGGCGCGGGGGCTTCGCTGGCACTGGCTTGTGACGCTATTATCTGCACGGATGAAGCCTATTTTAGTCAGATTTTTATCAATATCGGTCTCATGCCTGATGCCGGTTCAACGTTTTTTCTGCCCCGGCTCGTTGGGCCACTCAAAGCCTTCGAGTTAGCGAGTACCGGCCGACGGGTGTACGGCCCTGAAGCAGCTTCGATTGGACTGGCGACCCGGTCAGTACCGGATTTATTATTAGACGAAACCGTTACCGAAGTAGTTGATTATTACGCCAAAGCACCGACGCGGGCCATTGGCTTGATGAAATTAGCCATGAACCAATCAGTTGAGTCGAATCTGGAGATACAATTGGAACGCGAAGCCGCCGGGCAGGACGAACTGGGCCGCAGTCACGATGCTATTGAAGGAATTGGGGCGTTTTTGTTGAAGAAGAAGCCGAATTTTTTGGGCAAGTAGCTTGATAAAGGTAGCTTTGGCCTACATTTGCACTCCCAACGCCGAAATACAGGTTACGGGGACACAGAAATACGCATTCGTAGCTCAATTGGATAGAGCACCTGACTACGGATCAGGAGGTTTGGGGTTCGAATCCCTACGAGTGCACATTGATTGTCAGTCACTTACGCTAAAATGTGAGTGGCTTTTTTTATGCCCGTGCAATCCGTTTGCCCATATTGCCATGATTGAGCAATGAAAACGACCCGTACCTCATTAGGCCGGGGGGCTATGAATCAGACCAAATAGCCAACTGACAGAAAATTAATTTGGAAATTACGTGTTGGTCTGCTTTTTTTTCGAAGTTAATACTTAAGTCTAAAACCGTAAGTCATTCGCTGTCTAAAATTGGTCTCAAGAATTATCATAAATAGCTGATAATCAGAAGAAATGTAGTTCTTCGGGGTTGCGTACTTTAATATGTTGGGTGGAAATACACAAAGTGCTTGTGGGGCAGCGTCCCGGTGACAGGTTGCAGGCCGCATAGGTCAGGCTTTTTGCTTGCACTTTCGGGTTTCGGGCGACACAGGGAGCGCCCTGGTTAGGCAGGCTGGGATTTGCGGGGCAGCGTTCTGGCGACAGGCAGCGCGTCCCAAAGGTCAAGTCAGAGTAAGTAGATTAATACAAAAGGTTGCTTAGATTGGCGACCTTTTTGCTTTTGTAACTAACAATAAATGAGAGAATTATAAAAACTAATGAGTGATTTAACACCAGAAGAGTTCGATTTTTTGATGGGCCTGGAAAAAGAGTTTGAGGACAAGTCTACCATTTTTCTTAGCCCGGCCCCATTGCAATGGTCGCGTAAACTAAAATCGACCGCTACAAACGATACTTTTTTGTTAGACTTCTATCGAGGCTCGTTCAAAATTCAGAAGTACACCTACAATCACCGATACAGGCAAACGTTAGCAGTTTTTCGATTCGACTCATTCGGCACACATACTAACCCTGACGGTGAGAAGATAACCGGGTTTCATGTTCACCTCTACAAGGAGGGTTTTGGGGATAAATTCGCCCATCCTGCTTCCGCATTTGGCATTGTAGAAACTGACCCAATGGAAGTGATTTTACAGAAATTTTTGGCATATTGCAAAGTAAAAATGATCGGTATTGAGGTGCCGATGATGTGATTATGGACTTTCAGAAGGTTATAGATGAGTACTTAAAATGGATTAAAGATAACACGGTGGTGAAGACTATCGAGGAGGGTAACGTGTGTGCTGTAACCACCCCTTTTCTTGACAGACACAATGACCACATTGATATTTATGTAGTTAAACAAGGCAATAACATAAAGCTAACTGACGATGGTTATACTATTGCAGACCTAAAAATGTCTGGACTTGAGATGAACACGTCAAAAAGAGAAAGCATCTTAAAAACGACTCTGAACGGCTTTGGCGTAAACCTAAACGGTAATGACGAATTGTATGTCGAAGCCAATTCCTTTAATATTGGTCAGAAAAAACACGCTCTTATACAGGCAATTTTGACTGTAAACGATATGTTTAATTTAGCAAGCGATATAGTCCAATCACTTTTTAAAGAGGATGTTGAGATGTATTTTAAAGCAAATGATATTTACTACTCAAAAGACATCAAGATTGCAGGACGTACTGGCTACGATCATAATTTTGATTTTTTAGTGTCGGCTACGCGAACTAAGCCTGAGCGGCTAATTAAAACGGTGAATACACCCAAAAAAGAAACTGCTTTAGCTACGATCACCGCGTTTAATGACATTATTCGTGAGACAAAGCCCCGCAATTTTGTTATATACAACGATCAGGATAAAAACGTAAACTCGGACTTTTTAGGAGCGTTATCAAGTTACGGCATATTTTCTATACCCTGGGGCGAGCGTGACCGCTTCAAGTTTGAGTTTTCATTGAACTAAATGGCAGGTCACGGGCGACAGGATGCTTGCCCGGTGTGCAACGCGGGCAGCCCAACATACAAAGGGTGTAAATGTGCCTACGGCCGGGCCGCCGGTCCGCCGGTGCGGTTCGGCTCATCAACCCTTTGGGGTGTTGGGTGGTTCATACAAGTAGTGCTTGCGGGGCGGGTTTCGTGTGGCAGGTTGCAGGCCGCAGAGGTCAGGTTTTAGCTCCTTAGGCGGGTCTCGTGTGACAATTTGAACGTTCTTGTTAGGCGGGTTTCGACTGACAAAGCGAACACCCCAGTTGGGTAGGTTGGGGTTTGACAAGGCTCGGTACAAAAGGTTGAACGTGCATTGTTTGGCGTTGCCCGTTGGCATAAAGAAGTGGAACGTGCGTTGTTGTCCGCTCCGCGTGAGGTCGCTTCCGATGACTGGTTGCTCGCCACCGAAGGTGAGGGTGTGAAGGTTGGAAGCATGTGCGTTCAGGAATCTAACTCGTTGCTCTTCAATCCTTTCGTCCGTTGGGTGAAATGTTCGGTCACAATAGTAAAACAGAAAAATCACATGAAAATGAATAGCAAATTCACAGAATTAACATTAGAACAATTACAGACAAGACAAAAAATGGTTAAAGGTCTTGTTATTGGTTTCTGTATTGTGACCCTTATAGCAGTATTTGCTCTCGGCTATTTTCACGCAAAGAACAGTAGCAATGGCACTATAATCATGCTTACTCTTGGTTGCTCGGTGACTCTTTTAGCCAGTTCTATTTACCTAATGCAGGTAGCAACAGAAATAAAGTTACGAAATTCAAAATAGTTTGTCTTCGTTCTTGGCGACAAGTAGCGCGGCTCGTGAGGTGAGGTTTTATTAGCTTTGTCATGAATACAGTTAAGAGTTTACTAAGCGACGCATCTTTAGAATTTTTAAGACAGATGTTAAATGCTGTTGAAGTAAGATTTTTTGCCAGATATGCTCACTTCTCGTTTAATCGTAGTCAGCAAATAGAGATACCCTTTAATGAGATTATCATTCAATATCAGCATCCTAAATTACCCACGCAAGCTGTTAAATTAACAAGTAGTTGGTTTGATTCTGGAAGTACCGGGGATGTCTATAAACTGGAAATGGAAAGCCAGCCTGATTTCACTCCTGATTTTCAGCTGTATCCTGACCTACGGATCTATATGCATTGTCAGATTAAACCTAATCGCGTTTATATACTTGGCAGAGAGTGTAGTGGTATTATCCAAGCACGTGATATAGAATTCTTGTCTAAGCAAAAGATTTTTAGTGGCCATACATTAATTGAAGACCAACCACTTCATATCAGTTATGAAAGCATCATTTGGATTGAACAGGATCAGTACAATTTTTTAATAATCAGATCTAACTTCAGTGGCTTAGAGATTGCTTATAACGATTTCGCTACCCAAAATTACTTGTTATACTTTTGGGAGGACGAACGAAATGAACGTTGGTATCAGAAAATGAGAATTATTGAATGAAAAAGACTCAGTAAGTATTTGTTGCCTGGGCTTTCTGATGACAGGCCATTATACGTAAAAGCAAGGGTTTGAGATTTTCAACTCAGAAAGTGACAACTTAAACGCAAGTTGTTCGTTCCGTCCGCTTCGCACGGGTGGTTTTTCGGCAACAGGCATCACGCCCCCGATGGCAAAGTTCAGCCCAACATGCTGAGTGTGTAAAGGCATCAGGTTGGTGCGTTGTTTTCAAGTTGCTTGCGGGGCCATCAACCCCTGTGGTCGTTGTGTGGTCTCGTCAAGCAAACAACAGTGTGAAGGTGCTGCCTGCCCCCACCACCGATTCGGCCCGGAGCTGACCGCCGTGTGCCTGCATAATCTGCCGCGAGAGACTCAGGCCAATTCCCGAACCCGTTTTTTTGGTGGTAAAAAAGGGAATAAAAATTTTTTCCAACGCTTCGGGGTCAATGCCCGGCCCGTTGTCGCGGACCTGAATACAAACCCGGCCCCGGTCGGTATGGCTGACCAGGGTGATAGACGGATTTGGTCGGTCGGTCAGACTGTCCATCGCATTACGAATCAGGTTGAGTAGCACCATCTCGATTTGAGCGGTATCGGCAAAAATCCGCAACGGCTGGAACGGAGTGGCGAGCGTGATCTTGATTTGCTGTTGCTGCGCGTCGGGCTGTACCAGGGCCACCACCGCCGTAAGCAAATCCGTTAGCGGCAGATCCGTTCGATTGGGCGGAGGCATGGCCGTGAAGTGCCGATAGGCGTCCACAAACTGCATAATACCCTGCCCCCGTTTTTTAATGGTCGAAAGGGCGAGTTGCAGATCATCAAGTGGCGAAGAGAGGGAAGAAGGGGGAGAAAAGGAAGCAGGGGACGGGGGCGGTGCGAGCAGGGCTGGTAAGTCGTGGGTAAGAATATCCTGCATCGTGCCTACTAAAGACACAATAGGCGTTATTGAATTCATAATCTCATGACGTAGCACGGTGGTCAGGTTTTGCCAGGCATTGAGTTCTTTTTGTTGCAACTCAGAATGGATATTCTGCAAGGAGACTACGGTCAGTAACCGGCCCTGCAATCGAACAGTGGCACATCGTACCGATAACTCTACCTGATCGGACGGATGATAAATGGCTGGTTCTGCGCCTGACTTACCCGTAAATAAAGCAACCAACGTCGGGTGATTTTCCTGTAAATCGGTCAACTGCCGCAGGCGATACAGCCCCAGCAACCGCAGGGCCGTTTGATTGATTAGGGCCACATTGCCGGTTCCGTCGAAAGCCAGCAACCCAACCGTAACGTGCTGCACAATGGTATTCAGGAATTGCAGGTTGGCTTCGTTCTCGGCCCGCGCCTGCCGAAACGCATCCAGCACGGTATTAAACTGGTCGTTTATGCCCCGGAAACTCGGCCCCAGTCCGTTGTCGGCCCTGAACGTACTGGTAAAATCAGCGTATTGCACCGATTCCAGAAACCGGGTCAGTTTGCGGTTTATACCCGTCAGAAACTGATACAGGCTCACCGATTGCCAGATTGCCAACACAAATCCTGCACTTATCCAGGCTAATTGCCCGGTTGGAGCTACGCCAATGGTATAGCCCAGACCCGCCCCCGTGACGAGCAAGCCAATAATGCGGAGTGAAATCAGGCGGGCGAACCGGGTCATAATCCATACTTTTCCATGCGCCGATATAACGCCTGCCGCGACAGGCCGAGTGTTCGGGCTACGTCGGTGATGTTGCCGTTGTGCTGTTGCAACGCTTTCTGAATCAGTTGTTTTTCCATGTCTTCGAGTTGCAGCGTTTCCTGAACGGGTGTGCGCGACGAAACCGATTTACCCGGTTGATGCCAGTCGTCGGCTTCGAGCATTGTGCCACCCACCAACCCGGTCCGAAAAAGTATCACGGCCCGTTCGATGGTATGTTGCAATTCGCGGACGTTGCCCGGCCAGGGGTATTGCTGCCATTGCGCCATCAAGGCCGGGCTGATGCCCGTGATGGTTCGGTTATGCTGTTGGCAGTATCGCTGCAAAAAATGATTCGCCAGCAAGGGCAGGTCGTCAGACCGATTGCGGAGGGGCGGCAGGTGGAGTTCGATGGTGTTAATACGGTACAGTAAATCCTGCCGAAACGCCTGATTCATAACCCGTTCCTGAATGTTGGCATTGGTGGCACAAATCAGCCGGATATCAAGTTGACTGGCCCGGTTACTACCCACCCGCGTTACGGTGCGTTGTTGCAGAACCGAGAGTAGCCGGGCTTGCTGGGGCAGGGTGATATTCCCGATTTCGTCTAAAAAAATGGTGCCGCCCCGTGCTTCTTCAAACCGCCCGGCGCGGTCGTCGCGGGCATCCGTAAAGGCTCCTTTCACGTGACCAAACAGCTCACTCTCGAATAACGATTCGCTCAGTGCGCCCAGATCAACGGCCACAAACGGCCCGTTGCGCCGGGCCGACTGCCGGTGAATTTCCCGCGCTACAAGGTCTTTACCCGTGCCGTTTTCGCCCAGAATCAGTACGTTGGCATCCGTCGGAGCTACCTGCTCAACGGTATCCAAAATCTGGCGCATAGGCGAAAGGAGGGAGAAGGGGGAGAAAGGGGAAGAAAAGGAGGAGAGGGAGGCAATGGAAAGAGGGGAAGAAAGCGAAGGCGTGTCTGCCTTTTCTCCGGCTTTCACCGCCCCAAGCAGCGTTGCCACTAATTTCTCATTCTCCCAGGGTTTTAGTACAAAATCGGTAGCCCCGGCCTTGATAGCCCGCACCGCCATGTCAACATCGCCGTAGGCTGTGAACAACACCACCATCAGGCTGGGGTCAAGGTCAAGAATCCGGTCGAGCCAGTGGAACCCTTCTTTACCTGAGTTCACATCTTGCGTTACGCCAGACCGGGTAAAGTTCATATCCAGCAGCACCGCGTTGTACTGACCGTTGGTTAGTAGAAACGGGAGTCGTTCGGGGTTTTTCTCGATGTCAACCTGTCCGAAATGCCGTTTCAGCAGCAACCGGGCCGCGAGCAGCACGTCGGGGTCGTCATCAACGATTAGGAGTTTAGTCATGGGTTGAAATTGGAGGTTGTTACACAGAGGTTCACAGAGATAACACGGAGTTACACAAAGATTTTTAGCTCTTTAAATAAACCTCCGTGAATCTCCGTGATTCCTCTGTTTATCTCTGTGTAATAGCAACTCCGCAAATGTCGTACCTGATTTTTGGGCGGTTCATTGTCAGCAAGTTAAGGCAAAAAGCGGGGTATTCGGTGTCCGAAATCGGACAGGCTGCGTCCGCTATCGGACAATCTTGTTGCAGTATAAATAGGTAAACAACTGATAATCAAGCCGCCGAAAATGTGGCATACGATTTGGCATATACTCCACAATTGGAAATTGAAAACAGCAAACCGTACACAAATAATATGGATCGCACCTTACCCAAACGCTTCTGGAACCGCCAACGTATATTGCTATCCGTTAGCGGTTTGCTGCTGGCTTCGTTGCTGGCATACAGTTTTTTCTTCACCGACCGCCGGACGAAGCTAAACGTAGAGAAAGACAAAATCACCGTTTCTGTAGTCACCACCGGGCCATTTGACGATTTTATTGCCGTAACGGGCGTGGTGCAGCCGCTCAAAACCATCCGGCTCGATGCCATCGAGGGCGGCTACGTGACCCAGAAACTGGTGGAAGGCGGCTCGCAGGTGGCGCAGGGACAGGTGCTGCTCAAACTCGAAAACCAAAACCTCAAACTGAGCTTTCTGCAATCAGAAACCGAAGCCAACCGGCTTGTGAACGACCTGCAAAACACCCGGCAACGGCTGCGCGTCGAACGCTACACCCTCCGCAAAACCCTCGCCGACCTCGACGCTCAGCTTGACCAAACCAAAGACACCTACGACCGGCAGGCTAAGTTGTTTAAAGACAAGGTTATTTCGGAAGAAGACTATCTGAAAGCCAAACGCGCCTACGACCGCTTGGTGAAACAGCGCGATATTGAGGTAGAATCGCAAAAATACCAGGAAGAAAACGCTAAACTCCAGATTGTGCAACTCGAAGGCACCCTGCAACGCACCGAAAAAAACGTAGCCTTGTGGAAACAAACGCTGGATAATCTGGTGGTTCGGGCACCGGTGGCGGGCCAACTGTCCAGCATTGACGTGGAAGTCGGCAGCAACATCAACCGGGGGCAGAACATCGGGCAGATTGACGATATGAACGGCTTTAAGATGCGCGTTGGGGTGGATGAACATTACAACAACCGGATTTTTGCCGGTCTTAACGGGTCGTTTGACTACAACGGCACCCAACACGAGTTAGAAATTACCCGGGTCTATCCCGAATCGCGCAATGGGCGGATTGACGTGGACATGAAATTCATCAAAGCCGCCCCGAACGGCCTTAAGCGCGGGCAGTCGTCGCCGATACAATTGGAACTGGGCAAAGCGGCACAGGCCACACTGATACCCGTCGGCGGCTTCTTCTCCGATACGGGTGGCAACTGGGTGTATGTGGTGGACAAATTGGGCCGCCGGGCCACGAAACGAACCATTACGCTGGGCCGAAAAAACCCGGAATTTTATGAAGTTCTGACCGGCTTACAGCCTGGTGAACAGGTGATTACGAGCAGCTACGAAAATTTTGGCGATAACGAAGTTTTGGAATTTTAAAAAGATTTTCGCCACAGAGATGCACCAAGACGCACGGAGATTCAAATAAATTATTACAATAAAAGATATATATAATTATCTATGAATAAACGTGCGTCATTGTGAATAAATTTG